>JAEXCN010000377.1 GCA_023402175.1 Pseudomonadota bacterium
AGACAACATCACGCTCCGCTCTCGCGGCTACGTGACCGGGCCGTTTCGAAGACGACGAGGTGCGCGCTAGCGGCGAAGAGCGGAGAGACTCGAGAAACCGTCTTGTGCAATGGGCTTCATGGTTCACCTCCTGCCACGCGCCGCGCAGCTCGATGAATCTGACCGTCATCGCAGACGCTGTCAAGGAAGCGCAAGGTCACTGACGCGGACCTCAGTGCGTCAGCGCTGAATCCGACGAGATGGAGGAAGGCTCGGAGAAGCCTCGAGCACGCTGCGCTTGGCGACGCGCCGAGCGCCTTGCCGCGGCGGGCGAGACGGCGGACGCTTCGAACATGGCCGCTGGGAATAGGTCTCCAATCGAGCTCGCACGCGCCGCGTTGCTGCTCGCAGCGCACGATCCTTACGGACGCCGCCGACCCGGCGAGGTCCTGGAGCGCGCGAGCGTTCGTCGACACGCATTCGGCTGGGGGACGCCGACGCTGTGCTGGAAACTCTCGGTTGTCGCGGCGGGGCCAGTCGCGCTGGATGATGCATCTCACCTGACGGAGGACGAGGCTGCGAAGCTTCTCGATGTCGCGGCGCACGCTGGGCAGGCGCTCGTGGTCGAGGTTGGCCTGCTCGATCTCGCGACGACACTTGCAGCGCTGGCCGCCGAGGGCGGAGCCTGCGCCCGTATCGCCAAACTGCTCGGGCTCACCCGTGCAGACGTGTGCGCGGCGCTCGAGGAGCAGGGCCTGGACGTGGAGGCGCGGACACTGGGCGGCGTTCCTTGGTTGCAGCTCTCCACGGAGCACGCCTCGAGAGAGGTGGAGGTCGTCGCGTCCGAGGGGGACTCTAGCGACGGCCGATTGCCTCTGCGTCGTGCGCTCGCGCTGAAGCCTGATGTCCGTCTGGGTGACCGGTTTGCCCTTTCCGTCGGCTGTCGTGAGCTCGACGCTTTCCTAGCGGCCTTCTCGGAGCCGGAGCCTGTCGGCTGGCTCACGCCGGAGCAGCTCTTCACGTTCCGCTCGGGCGGCATCGAAGAAGAGTTTCTGCTCGAGGGCGACGAGCGCGACGCTCTGGTGTCGCTCGTTGCCCACATCGACGATCATCGCATGCAGCGACTGTTCGACGATGGCAAGACGCAAGCAACGGTCTTCCGTTGTCCAGCGTCCACCCTGAGGAGCACCATCGAATCATTGCGTGCACGGCACGCTGGCGGCGGAAGCTGGTGGCCCGTGCTGATCGGAAGCGACGCGGATCTGACCAACACCCGTGAGGCTCGATCCCATGCGGCTCCGCGCGCGAGCGCAGACGTGCTGGCGGCGGCTCGACCCCCTGCCGTTTCGGGACGGTCGGCGGCTTCCCTGGCGCTCGATGAGGTCCTCGAGATCGACGCCGAGCACGTTTGGGTTGCGCTCGTGCCCGTTGCGCATTCCTTCGAGGTGCCTGCGCACTTCCAATGCCGACACAACGCCACGCCGAAGCCCGAGGTTCTCGTCGAGCTTCTCTGGCGGCTGGAGCATCGCTTCGGCGCAGCGGTGCTCGAGTACCGGTACGACACGATCGTTCTCGACGTTGCTGATCCCCGATCGTTCGCGCACGACGACTTGGTCGCGATCGCGCGGGAGCTTTCTCGCGTGTGCCCCGCCTTGCTCGATCAGGACTTCGCCTCCGCAGACCGCCTCGCACGAGCGCTTGGAGCCTCTCGTCGCTGGACGCTCTGGTGGGACTAGCGCTCCCCCGAGGTCCTTCAGCGGTTTCGCACGCGGATGTCCGGGCGGGAAGACGCTCTGCGCGGGCGGTGCTCCTGTCGCTCGGCATGCTCCTCGTCGCCACCGACGACGCGGCAGCGGAGCGGGCGCCCGAGCGCATCAGCCTCCAATATTCGGCGGCGGCGGAATGTCCGGATCGCGAGGAGCTCGTTCGCCGGATCTCCGCGTACACCACGCGCTGGACGCTCGAGGAGCCGAACGACGCGGCGCGCCGGTTCGTCGTCCGAATCGATCGACGCGACGAGCGCTACCTCGGCCGGCTCGAGCTGCGCGAGACGAGCGGCGACGCGGCCAGTCGCGCCATCGAGGACGACGATTGCGAGGATGTCGTGCTCGCGCTTGCGATTGCCGTCGCGATCGCGATCGATCCGCACGCTGCGCTCGGTCCAGCAGCGCCCGATCCCGCCGAGGGAGATGCGCCACGAGACGAGTCCGCGACGCCGGAGCCTCGTGCGCCACGACGAGAAGAACCGAAGGCTCGGGCGGAGCACCCACCGAGGCCGGGCTCGGGCGACGCGGGGCAGGTCCCGCGGCTCGTCGGCGCGATCGGCGCGCGCGGCGAGATGAACACCGCGGTCTCCGGCGTCATCGCGGTCGTCGATCTGTACGTCGAGACGGAATGGAGCTCTCCGATCGCGCGGCTGCCCTGGGTCCGGCCTGTCCTTCGCGCCGGCTTCCGAAAAAGCCTCCCGCGCACGAGTCGCGTGGGAGAGACCGAGGCGAGCATCGACTGGAGCGCAGTGCAGATCGAGGCATGCCCAAGTCGATTCCGGTTGTCGTCGCAGATGTCGGCCGAGGGCTGTCTCGGATCGAACGTGGGCGTGCTCTCGGCGGAGGCGCGCGACGTTCCCGGGGCAAACACCACCCATCGCCCATGGTTCGACTACGGCGCGGTCGCCGCTGCGCGCTGGCAGGTACATCGAGGGTTGTTCGTCGATGCCGCCGCCGCCGTCTGGCTGCCTCTCATTCGGGATCGTCTGCGCATCGAGCCCGACGGGGTGGTCACGCACGCTCCGGGCGTAGGCTTTTCCGCCGGGATCGGTGGCGGCTGGCGGTTCTGAGTCGATTTTCTGATCGTTCCGGGCCTCGAGTTTCGTTTACGCCCATGACGGCGACCTCCCACTCGTTTGCCGAGGGTGAAGATACCCTGCCGCGCATGTCGAGGAGCCCCGCCGACGAGAGGCTGCACAACGCCGCCGACGCGCATTTCGACGGCGTTTGGCGGTTCCTGCGTGCGCTCGGCGTGCCGTCTGGGACGCTCGACGATGCCGTGCAGGAGGTCTTCCTCGTCGCGGCGTACAAGCTCGATGACATCCGGCCCGGTGCCGAGAAGGCATTCCTGTTCGGCACGGCCGTCCGCATCTCGCGCGAGCTCCGAAGGAGACACGCCCGTGAGGAGCTCGTGCGCGATCCGGACGACGAGACACTCGAGCCGACCGACGAGTGGACGCCGGAGGCATCGCTCGACCGGAAACAGGAGAGGGACCTGCTCGCGCATCTGCTGCACGGGCTGCCCGACGAGCTTCGTGCGGTGTTCGTGCTCTACGAGCTCGAAGACCATTCCGTCCCCGACATCGCGTCGTTGCTCGACATCCCTGTCGGCACCGCCTCTTCGCGCCTGCGTCGCGCGCGGGAGAAGGTCGAGGTTCGATTGCAGAAGCTGCAGACGAAGATGCGAGGCGAACGATGACGGGGCCCAGGCGTTTGAGAGAAGAGAGCGATCTGTTCGCGAGCCTCGTCGCGGACGCGAAGAGGCAGGCGCCGCCGCCGGACGCGCTCCGGACCTTGCATCGGACCCTCGAGCAGCGCCCGAGGGCGAAGGTGGCGACGCGTGGGAGGTGGACGCGCACGGTGATCGCCGGTGCCGGAGGCATCGCGCTCCTCGGCGCGCTCACCGCAAACCTGTGGCCTCGGCACGAGCCGGTTCCCGCGGCACCGCCCATCGCGGCGACGTCGTCCGCCCGCGTGGAGATTGCGCCGCCGACGGAGCCGATCACCCATGCCGTTCCGTCGATGGCGGTCGACGACCTGCCGGATTCGAAGGTGATGGCCAGTCCGCGCCCGCGTAGCCTCCCGACGCCGTCCCCCTCCGCCCAGCCGGTGGTCTCGGCGAAGCCGCGGCGCGAGATCGACCTCGTGGCGGAGGCGCGCGCCGCGCTTTCGCGCGGTGATGCACGCGGCTGTCTCGCGGCCGTGGATCGACATGAGCAGGAGTTCCCTGCGGGGCAGCTCGCGCTCGAGATGAAGGTGATGCGGATCGAAGCGACGCTCGCGAGCGGCGATCGCGCGGGTGCACGTGCCCTCGCGCAAGAGTACCTCGCGAAGCATTCGGGCAGCGCCTACGACACTCGTGTCCGCTCGCTTGCTGCATCGACGGAGGAGCGATGACGGCTCGACTCGTCGGGGGCACGCTCCTCATCGCGACGGGAACCTTCCTCGCGTTCGCGTGCGGGCTCCCCTCGTCCCATGACGTCGTCATCGCCACGCGGGTCGACGCGGCTCCGCCGAGCTTCGTCGATCCCGATGCTGCCGAGGCGTCGGCACCGGACGGGAGCGGGGCGACGATCGCGCTCTGCGCGACGAGCGAGTGTCCGGCTGGGCGGATCACATGCCCGAACAACCCGTTCCCGTGCGCGGTCGACTTGACCACCGACGACGACAACTGCGGTGCGTGCGGCCATCACTGCCCGAAGCTCGAAGCGACGGCTCACGGAGACGCCCTCCACGCCGACGCGATCTGCGTGAAAGGCGCCTGCCAGCTCGTCTGCAAGAGCGGCTTTGCCGACTGCAACGGCTTCGTCGAGGACGGGTGCGAGGTGAACCTCGCGCAGGACAAGCAGCACTGCGGCGCATGCGGAACGGCGTGTACCGGCTCGGACGCGTGCTTCATGGGAACGTGCGTCTGTTCGATCGAAGGCAGCTGTGGGACGTGCGGCGACGTCTGCCCGCGGAACACGAACCCTCCGTTCCTGCGGGAATGGCATGCGGAGTACGGATGCGTCGGGGGGCTTTGCAATGCGCCGACGTGCTCCTTCGGATGGGACGACTGCAACGGCGACTTTCCGCAGAGCGTCGACGGTAACGGCTGCGAGACGAACCTCGACAACGATCGGAACAACTGCGGCCAGTGCGGGCGTGCCTGCGCGGCCGGCGAGATCTGCATACGCGGCAAGTGCGAGTGTCCGTGCGGCGCCCCGTGTTTCCAGGCTCGGATCAACACGGACCTCGAGAACTGCGGCGGCTGCGGATTCCGGTGTCCGGGCGTCGGCAATCCGCGAATGGTCCACGGCGCACCGGTCTGCGATGAAGGCGTGTGCGACTTTCGATGTGACTCGCGGTGGGCAGACTGCGACGGCGACAATCAGAACGGCTGCGAGACGAACCTCGCGAGCGATCCGCTCAACTGCGGTGGCTGCAACGTGCGTTGCGACGGCATCGAAGGACAGGCCTGCGTCGACGGGAAGTGCACGATGAAAGAATGCGGGGTGGTCCAGTGACGCCGGCAACCGGGTGGATGCGCGTCGGGCTGCTTGCATGCGCCGCCGTCGGTCTTCCGTTCGCGTGCGCGAGCCAGGACGATCCAGCAGCGAGCCCCGAGGAGCCGGAGCCGTCGAAGATCCCCGAGCTGCCGACCGACGCGGGCGGAGCGGAGACGTTGCCGGACGTGGACGCGGGGACGAGATGCAGCGCATCGAAGATCTGCGTCGAGAAGGTGCCGATCGACGAGTTCGTTCACCTGACCTCCGTCTGGGGATCGAGCGCGAACGACGTGTGGGCCGTCGGCGCGCACGGCACCGTGCTCCATTACGACGGCACCGCGTGGAAGAAGGCCGACGTGGCCACGGCGAACGGAGGTCTCGTCTACACGCTCCGGAGCGTCTGGCTCGAGCGCCCGGACGATGTCTGGATCGTCGACGGGACCACTCAGTCCGGAGGCGGCGGCATCCTCCGACATTCGTCGGGCTGGAGTGGTCCGAGCGCGGTCGCGTGGTCGTTCTTCACACCGGACGAGCCGTTCGGGTTCGAGCCGCTCGTCGTGCGTGGCAAGGGCAGCACCGTGTGGATCGCGCATGCTGGGTTTCGCATGCTCGAGACGTTCGACGGATGGTCCGCGGACGGTCCGAGCGCGTCTCGAACGTTCGCTCCGCCGAACATGGGCTCGGTCACGGCGCTCGCCGTCACGCGTGCGGACGAGGTGTGGGCCGCGGGCAGCTGCGACGACGAGAGCTTCGTGAGCCACTTCGGCTGTGTGTTCCGCGGCAGCCTCGTCGCCGGGCCGGCGCCGCCGACGTGGGAGTTCGAGCCATACGACAGCCAGACGGACAAGGTCTTGCGCGCCGCGTGGGGCGACGAGAGCGGCGTATGGCTCGCCGGCGAGGCGGGCACGCTGCGCAGGGGGACACGGGCCGCCGTGCCGAACGGGAAGCTCGAAGTCGTGACGAGCCCGGTGGTCGCCGATCTCGAGGCCGTCTTCGGCTTCGCCGCCGACGACGTGTGGGCCGTCGGCGAAGCGAGCACCGTTCTCCACTGGGATGGCGCGGTGTGGACGAAGCTTTCGACACCGTTCGACGGCGAGAGCAACCGGCCCGCGCTCCACGCGGTGTGGGGCAGCTCGTCGAAAGACATCTGGATCGCCGGCGACGGAACGATGCTCCGCTACCGCGAGGAGAAAACACCATGAGCGTTCGGTCGAGCATCGCTCGGTCATGGATCCGATCGGTCGCCGTGCTGACGCCGTTCGCGATCGCGGCTCCGCTTGCGTGCGCCGACAGCGGCTCCGAGCCCGAGCGCGCCGAGCCGGTCGTGCCGGATGCGTCGATCCTGCCGGACGCGGCACCGTCGGACACGGACGTATCGGTCGACGCCGACGCAACGATCGATGCCGTGGCGGAGCGGTGCAGCTCCGGCGGCTTCTGCTACGAGCCGTTGCCGCTCCACGCGCCGCTCGTGGCCGTGTCGGCGACGAGCATGAACGACGCGTGGGCCGTCGGAGGCGATGCCGTCGTGCGGTGGGACGGCTCCGCATGGAAGACCGTCTACCAGCACGACGCGGTCACGAGCGGGACGACGGTCTCGCTACGCGGCGTCTTCGCCTCGAAGACCGACGACGTCTGGGCCCTCGGCGAGACGCCGTTTCCCGATCGGCGCTTCGTCGTCGTTCGTCACGTCCCGGGCGACGGCGGCGCGCCCGTGTTCCGGGAGACGCTCACCGAAGAGCCCGCGGAGGGTGACTTCTGGGCCGGCTGGCTCACGCCGAGCTCGGACGCGCTCTGGTTCCTCGCGTCCGGATCGAGCTCGGTCCTTCGATTCCGCGAGAGCACGGACGGCGCCATCGAGATCGATCGATGGTCGCCGCAGGGGGAGACCGACGAGGGGACGTTCGTCGCTTGGTACGGCCTCTGGGGATTCGCCGCAGACGATGTCTACATGATGGGCGCGTCGTGCTTCTTCGGCGCGTGCGATAGCCTGCTCGCGCGCTACGACGGCGCGAGCTGGTCGGTCGCGAAGGTCGATGATCCGCAGATCGTGACGGGCATGTTCGGGACGAGGGATCCGGCGCAGCCGAGACAGCTCTGGCTCGAGTCGATGGATCCGTCGACGGGTGATCGATCGCTCCGTCTCGTGCCCGTGTCGAGCGACGGCGGTCTGGGCCCGCCCGTGCTCGACCGGAAGCTCGACGGATGCGGCTCGCTCGTCGGCTCCGCGGTCGGTCCCGCGGCGGCATGGCTGTCCGACGGGTGCCTCGTTCATCGTTGGAACGGGACGACGCTCGATGTCACGCCCATCGCGGTCGGGGGTGAGCCGCCCGGACGTGTGAACGCGGTATGGGCCGGAAGCGCGGACGATGCCTGGGTCGTCGGCACGTCGCTGCCGTACGAGGGCCCGGATCTCCCCGAGCTCGGCTTTGCCGCGCGGCGCGGCGGAAAATGATGGCGGACAGATGATGCTGCGTGCCGGGTGCTTTGCCATCGCCGTCGGCCTCGGTGCCTGCGTCCTCGCCCCGTCCGGTTGCGGCAGGGATCGCGATCGCTTCCAACATGGCCTCGAAGACACGAGCCTCGCGGACGCCGCGCCTCCGAGCGGGTGCGTAGGGCTCGAGCGCCGGTGCTCGCGCGATCTCCGCGCCGTGATCGACGGATGCGACGAATCGATCATCGTCGAGACGTGCCGACCCGATCAGGGCTGCGCTGCTGGAGCATGTGTAGCGGCCTGCTCGGCCGCGGTCAGCAGCGCTGCGACGATGGGCTGCGAGTTCGCGGCGCTCGCGCCGAGCCGCTACGACGAGAGCCGAGGCTCTTGCTTCGGAGCATTGCTCACGAACACGTGGGGGATCCCCGCGCGCATCGAGGCGGAATATGCGGGCTCGCCGATCGATCTCTCCGCCTCGGCGCGCCTCGTCCGCACGTCCGGTGACGGCATGACGTACGAGCCGTTCACCGGCGAGATCCAGCCAGGCGAGGTCGCGGTCCTCTTCCTGAATCACATGCCCGAGCGCCCTGTGGGCCCGTCGCCGACGGGGGCCGGCTGGGTGCCTTGCCCGGACGGCATCATGCCGGCAGTGACCGTCGACACGAGCGTGAAGGGCACCGGGCGAGGCCAATCGTTCCGCATCAGGACGACCGCGCCCGTGAGCGCGTACAGCATCTACCAGCTCGGCAAGAGCGGCCACGCCGCGACCGCGACGCTGCTCCTCCCCGTGCCGGCGTGGAAGACCGGTTACATCGTGACCGACGCGTGGGAGCGCGACGTCGGTTTCCCGGCCACGCAGATCGTCGCTGCCGAAGACGAGACGGACGTCACGATCCAGAGCCCAGTGACCATCGTACCGGGCACGGACGTCGAGGGTGCAGCGAAGGATGCACCGCATACGTACCGCCTGAAACGTGGCGAGGTCCTCCAGATCGCGCAGAGCGAGGCGCTGGCCGGCAGCCGCGTCGAAGCGAACAAGGCCATTGCCGTGCTCGGCGGGCACGAGTGCATGAACGTGCCGACGGGCAGGCGGTGGTGCGATCAGGCACAGCTTCAGCTGTTCCCCGTCCAGTCGTGGGGACGAGAATACGCCGCCGCTCCGTATCTCAGCCGGCGCGCGAACGGTGAGCCCGAAGCTTACGTCTATCGGATCGTCGCTGCGGCTGACGGCACGACGCTCACGTACGAGCCGGCCCGGCCGCAGGACGCGCCTGCGACGCTCGATGCAGCAGGTTCGCGGACGTTCACGACGAGCGAGCCGTTCGTGGTGAGGAGCCAGGATCCGGAGCACCCGATCACGGTCTACGCGTACATGACCGGGCTCGAATTCGCACGAGCCGAGCTCGACGAAGGAGATCCGGAGTTCACATACGTCATTCCGAGCGATCAATTTCTCGATCGCTACGTCTTCTACGTCGCCCCGAGCTACCGGAGCTCGCATCTCGTGGTCGTCCGCGCACGGTCCGATGGAAAGGACTTCCAGCCCGTCACCCTGGACTGCGCAGGGGAGCTCGACGGATGGACCCCGCTGGGGACGTCGGGGAGATACGAGCTCGCGCGTGTTCGGCTCGAAGCGGGCAGCCGATGTGGCCCCGGCCGCCACGAGATGACGAGCCCGGGACCGTTCGGCGTCACGGTCTGGGGCACCGACGTCGCCACCAGTTACGCGTACCCGGGCGGAGCGGCCATCCGGACGCTCAACGCCGTCGGCGGTCTCGTCCGCTGAACGAGCTCTCGCGCTCGGCTCTGAAATTTCAGGCCGACGCCGAAAGTGCCACCTGCTCACGAATGCATGTCTCAGGAATCTGAAGATTGTGGGCATACGCTGGCGCAACGCTCATGAGCGCCTACTGTCCCTCGGATGATGAAGACCGTGGCGTCCGGCATTCTCGTTCTCTCCAGCGTCGTCGGCTCGATCGTCCTGCCCGCGTGCGGAGGCGACGCCCCGGCGACGTCTCAGACTGCTGCGCCTGCGACGAGCTCCGATGCCGCTCCGGTCGACGCTCCGCAGGCTCGCGAGGCGACCATCTGCGAGGCTCAGCAGTCGTTCGACAGCAGGTGCGGAGCGAGCGGAGCAGACGCGGGCGGGACATGTACGATCTCGTGCTTCGAGCGGCTCATGACGCCGGCCGCGGCTGCAACGTTCAGCGCGTGCACCGCGAACCTGGCGTGCGGCGGAACGACATGCGCGCTCGGTTCTCCGTGCACCGACCCCGAGCTGTGCATTCTCCGAACGGGCAAGGCCGGGCTCGCCGAGTCGGGCTTCGACGTCGACCCGGTCGTCGCCAAGTGCGAGGCGAAGCAGAACGAATGTCATCTCGAGCTCGAAATCATCTGCGACGCTGACCGGTTTGCCGCGATGTACGGGCCGTTCGCCGGTGTCCCTGCCGCCATCGCCGCGTGCCTCGACAAGGAATGCGACGAGATGAGACCGTGCATGCAAAAGGCGAACGCCGAAGTCTCGGACTGCATACTCGCGAGCGCGGGCGTGGAGTGACGTCAGGGAGTACTGCGTCAGAGCAGCGCCGCGAACACCCTGCGGACGATCGCGTCGATCGACGCGACTTTCGAGAGGAGCGGAAGCATCGGGAGAAGCGCTGCCATCGATACGGCGAGGAGGTGGCCAGGAAGATACGGAATGATCCGCATCGACGAGACGCGATCGTAGACCGAGCTCGCATCCGCGAGAGAGCTCGATTCCTCACTGCTGACATCGGCAGGATAGGCGCGGCCAAACCATTTCCGCTCGATGTTCCTCGCGTGCCCCTCGAGGACGGTCCGATGGCGCCGGAGGCCGAGACGCTTGGCGTGGGCGAAGTTGGGTGCGAAAGCGAACAACGGAAAGAACGCGAGCACCAGGGCGAGCCCCACGATTGCGAGCGCTTGATGCTCGACGCCCCGAGCGGGGATCCGATCGTGGACGATCGCGAAGAGCATCCGCGCGCTGACGAGGGTCGACGCCCCTGCGATGACCCATGCGAATCGTGCAGGCGCACGCGAGACGAAGGAGAAGCCTCCGCAACGATCCCCATGCGATACGACAGGACGGAGCAGCGGGGCGCTCGTCGCGAACACCAGCGCGAGGACGATCCAGCGCCACAACCAGCGCAGTAGGAGGAACATGTAAAGCGGCGCGATCACCCAGGCTGTCCACGTCCCGGCAGCGGTGAGCTCGGGCCCTCCGCTCCCGGTTCGGAAGATCCACGTCTCACGTCCCGACGTGTGGTTCCGGATCCAGGCAGGGACGAAGAGGAAGGCGAGCGCCACGATGACGAGCTCGCTGATAGGGTGCCGCACGAGATGCTGCAGCGAGCGAGCACGGGCCCGGAGCTCGTCCGGAGCGCGGCAGCGTCGCCTGCTCGCGAGCGACCGCACGATGCGCCGTACCGTCGGATCGATCTGGACGTCGGCGAACAAGAGCAGGGGGATCGCGACGAGCGCGCGGACGTGCGGCTCGAAATCGGCCGTGAACGAGAGCGCGCTCGGACGTTCCGGCTGAACGGACGCGAGCACCATCGGCGCGATCCACGTGACTGCGAGCGAGAGCGCGATGCGCAATCCCTGGTGGCGCACCGGTCGAAGGCGTGGAGCGATCCCGAACCGCGCGCCGACGCGTCCGAGCACGCGACCCGTGGTGAGGAGACTGAAAGGGACATCCGCAACGTGATCGCTCGCGGCGCCGGTCGCTCGAGTCACACGCCAGAGCCAAGCAGCGCGCGTGCCGTGTGGATTTCGGCGAGCTGCTTGCGCACATGCGGCTCGCCCGAGGCGTGACGGACCATCATGTCCGAAGCTCGGCGAGCCAGCGCAGCGCACGGAGACTGGGCATGAAGCAGTATTCGCCGCCGCGCGTCACGACGAACCGCGGGAGGCCTCGCAGGCGCTGTGGGATCGGTCGCCTCGGGATCGAATATTCGCCCGACCCGTCGTGCGCGCCCACGATCGGATCTTTTACATGGCCCAATCCCAACGTCTCGCCCTCGTTGACCCACTCCGATTGAACGAACTCGAATTGCCGGCCCAGATGGGCGCCGACGAAGGCGAACATCAATCCCCGGTCGATGCCGTCATCCTCGAGGATCCCCTCGGGAAGCTCAGGACCGTAGACCGTTCCTCGACGGAGCATCCGATGGAGTCGCACGACGCCGGCGACGGAAGCATCGCGCGGATTCGCGCGTCGAATATGCGATCCTCGTGGCGTCTTGTAGCCAATTGGGTCGTCGGCAAACACGAAGTCGTTGTTGCGCTGTGGATCGGCGCCGAGCCCGGGATCGTCGTGATGCGGGCAGAGCGCCAGCGGAGCACCGCTTCGCCATCGTCCCATCATCTTCGCAGCGAGGAGCGCCTCTTCCTGCTCGCTCCGCGACGTCTCTTTCAGATACCTCCGGAGCTCCGCGACACGCTGGTGGAGCTTGCGGAAAGCGACGTACGTCCCATTGCGGCCCAAGACGTCAGGGCTCGGCATCGGCGGAAGGCTGGCCGTCTCGTCGGGATAGCCGAGGACGAATTCGCCCGCTGCGAGCGGCATTTCGCGTGTGTTCGTGCCCGGCAGCGGACTTCCCTCGATTGCGGGGTAACCGATTCCATCCCTGAATCCGAAATGCTCCTTTCCAGATGCCAACGCGGCGCAGTCTTGCCGCCAGATGGCTTGGACACCTCGAAGCTTCTCGTAGACGGCTCGAGCGCGGGCGAGGGCCATTTCGAGCTGCGCGTGGTCCGGCGACACCGCGACGAGCACGACGTGAACGTCTCCAGTCCCGAGCGGGCTCTCCCAGTGGTCGGGCGCGCTCTCGCCCGTATCGCCGAGCGCCTTCGCCCGTGCGGCCATGCCCTGCTTGAATTCCCACGCGAAGCTGTCGAGTGAATCTCGAGGGACAGCGAGCGCTTGGAGGCCGCGATACGTCAGGGCGACGCTGACCCAGGTATCGGCGACGGGACTGTGCGGGTGGTGGGCGGCAGACGCGATGACGGGTGCGATCCGAGCCAGGAGCTCGCGCCCGGCGGCGCGGTCGTCGATGCGGAAGGCGAGATACGTTGCCGCGTACGGAGCAGGCCGGGGCCGGAGTACGCCGCTCTGGATGTCCTCGAGCTCCAGCATTTCGCTGCTCCGATCTCGCAAGAAGGTGGTTGCTCGGACGACGCACTGACGGCCTAAACCGTGGCGAGGTTCTTCCAGAAACGCTCCAGGCTCTCGTCGCGTCCGAAGAGCGTGCTGAACACCGTGGAGTCGACCACGAGCACGTCGCCCGCCCTCCGCCCGTCTGGAGGCATCCAGACGAAGGTGTTGAACTCCTTGTTTCCTGCATTCGTGAATGGATGCGGCCTCGACATGTCGATTGGCTGCTTCGCGAGCACGTGCACTGCATCGCCGGCGTCGTCCGACACCGCATAGTGCGGAAGGTGCAGGTGCAAGTTGAAGTTGCTCACGCCCTCCAGCCAGCCGCGCGTATCGAGATCTCTCGTCACGTTCAGCGGCGCGATCCGGTCGCGCGCACCCGGCGCGGTGCCCTTGATCACTGCCGGCCGGAGGCCCCAACGATTCTCGACGGGGATCCCGAGCCCCGCCATCAGCGAACGCGTGTATCCGCCGAATCGTTGCTGCCGCGGCACGAGCGGATCGCCGTGATGGTGATACTCCACGTCACGCTCCGACGGATCCGGTGATCGGCCCACGTCATGATGTGGCCCGATGACGAGGCACGTCCCCTGACGCTCGAGAAACGCGCGCACCGCCTCGATCTCCTCGGGCGCGGCCACCTGCTCGGTGGCGACGTGGTCGAGGCCGAACACGAACAGAGTGTCTGCGTCGCCGAGGACGCGCTCGTCGAGCGGTAGGAAGAAGCCCGCCTGATCGACGCGCTGGAACATCGGGACCGCGTACCCGGTGACCTCGCCGACGAGCTCCTGGAAGTTCACCCACGCCCAGAAGAACAGCTCGAGTGAACCTGCGATCCCTTGCTGAAAGCGCCGCGGGTCTGCCCATTGTGGCGTCTCGTACGCAGGCCAGAGCACGCGCCGAACCTCCGTCATCGTGGAGAACCGGTTGTCGAGCTCCCTCGGGTCGCGGTTGGCCTCTCCCGGATAGCTCCAGGCGATGTAGACGCTGACCCGCCGCCGACCTTTCTCGTAGTTCCGCGGGACGTGGTTTTGGTTGTACGTCCTCTTGGCCTTCGGTTCGCTCACGGCGCGCTCCTTACTGCATCTGCTCGAGCATCTCGGCGAGGGCGGCTTTGATCTTCAGGGCCTTCTTGATCTCGTCGCTCGTGACGTAGGGATATTCCCCGTATTCGAGGAAGCTCGGGCACTGGTGATCCCGGATGAACTTGATGAACGCAGGGGTGTTCGTCTTCCAGTCCATTGGAAAACCTTCGAGGTTCTCGAACGCCGTATCGATACCGGCCTTGCGGAAGAGAACGACTGCGTCCTCGGTGTACTTGTCGAAGTCCGTGTCGAAGATGCCCTGGTACATGAACCGCGTGTCAGCATCGAACAGGACCCATCGCAGGTAGTGGAGCTTGAGCGGCGCGAGGACGTGAGGATCGG
>JAEXCN010000399.1 GCA_023402175.1 Pseudomonadota bacterium
ACCTTCACGAGCATGTCGTTGGAGAGAACGCTCCCGAGGTCACACGCGAGGGTCTTCTGGAGCTCCGTCCCACGCGCGCGTTCGAAGCGCCCATGCGCCAACTCCTCGAAGCGCACAGCGGACGCGGGCTGACGCATCAGCGGTTCCGTCCGCGCGAGGGGAGCGACCTGGGTGAGCTGCGCGTAGACGTGTGCGTCCGAACCTTCGAGCCCTCGAGCGACGCGTCGCACTGTCCGAAGAAGCTCACTCCATCCTCGGGTGCGGTCGTGGCGAGCCGGGACTCGTCCCAGCGCGCCGCCGAGCGCGTCTCGCAGGCGAGGTGTTTGCGCGAAGGGCCTTCGTAGACGCACGATCGAGTGTTTCTTGTATCCGGCAAAGACCTCGTCCCCGCCGTCCCCGCCGAGGGCGACCTTGAAGTCTCGAGCGACATGATGCGAGAGGAGGTACGCCGCAAGGCTCGATGAGTCACCGAACGGCTCGTCGTAGGCGAGTAACGCGTCGGGCAGCTTTGCTCGCGCCGCCTCCTCGTCCAGGATCCGAACCTCGATCGGAACGCCGATCTTCCTTGCGGTCTCACGTGCAAACGGAGACTCGTCGAAGTGCCTCTCTCTGAACCCAATCGAGTACGCCTTGATCGGGCCAGCCGAGAGCTCGTGTGCGTAGGCAGTGACGAGCGACGAGTCGATGCCGCCTGAGAGGAACGTGGCGACCGGGACGTCACTCTCGAGGTGCTCCTTGACGGCGCGCCGCAACAGCGTCTCGACCTTCTCACACGCCTCGTCGAGCGAGTGGACCCGAGCGGCTTCTTCGGAGGGCTCGAGTGTCCAATAGGAACGAGTCTCTCGCTTGCCGCTTGCGAGATCGATGGTCATCCGCGAAGCGGGGGCGAGTCGGCGCACCCCGCGATAGATCGTTGCGTTCTCCGGGATGTAGCTCCACGACACCATCGCGTGCGCCGCGTCGTGATCGACCTCGAAGAGCCGCGCGAATGGCGCGAGGGAGCGATCGAAGCAGCGAAGCTCCGAGGCAAAGGCGAGCGCAGTCCCAGAGTCGGCGACGAAGAATGGCTTGATCCCGAAGCGGTCGCGGCTGAGCACGACCTTGCGCCGGCGACGGTCGTGGATCGCGAACGCCCACATGCCGACGAGATGCTCTTCGACGCGCTCGGGATCGGTTTCGTACAGGCGAAGAATGACTTCGGTATCGCTGCGCGTTCGGAACCGGACGCCGCGTTGCTCGAGCTCGCGTCGCAGGGCGGGGGCGTTGTAGACCTCGCCGTTGTAAACGATGACGATCGACTCGTCGTCGTTCGCCATGGGCTGCTGCCCGTGGTCGACATCGACGATGGCAAGACGGGTCATTCCCATCGTGGCGTCCGGATGCACGACGATGCCGCTCCCATCGGGACCGCGATGGGCGATCCGGTCCACCATCGCTGCCGCTACCGAGCGTACGCGGGGGAGGGGAGCGTCGAACGAAACGAGACCGACGATGCCACACATGCGACGGGGCACGTATACCACGACGGTCCATTCCCCCTGCCAGCGTTGACCGATCGCTCTCGTCGAGCACGAGCGCTCATCGACTCAGCACCGGTCGTCGTGCCGAACGCTCGCGGATCGTCGTTGCGAGCGAGTGAATCGGTCCCGTAGACCCGTACCAGGAAGTTCGCTAATGGCCACTCTCGTGAACCGGTCGAGGAGCTGCGCATGAGGGGGCTCCGTGTCGTGCACGTCTTTACGGTTCCGCTCTCGCTGATGTTTCTTCGCGGGCAGGTCGCGTTCATGCGCGAACGGGGCCACGAGCTCATCGCGGTTACGGCGCCAGGCGATGGGCTCGACGCGTTTGCTTCGCGCGAAGGGGCGCGCGTCCATGCCGTCCCGATGTCGCGCCGCATCGCGCCGGTCGAGGACCAGCGGGCATTGCGCCAGCTCGTTGCGCTCTTTCGCCGGCTTCGTCCGGACATCGTCCACGCCCATACGCCGAAGGGCGGTTTGCTCGGCGTCATCGCGGCGTCGTTCGCTCGTGTGCCGGCTCGGATTTATCACATGCGCGGGCTCCCTCTGGTGACGGCACGCGGCGTTCAAAAGGTTCTCCTCCGCGGAACGGAGCAGACCTCCTGCCGCCTCGCGACGCACGTCCTCTGCGTGAGCGCATCCCTTCGCGAAGAAGCCATCCGACGTGGCCTCGTCGAGCCGGCGAAAGCTCGCGTGCTCGCCTCCGGTTCTGGCAACGGCGTCGATGCCGATCGCCGGTTCAACCCCGACCTGGTCGCCGCCGGAGCCGTGCGCGCGCTTCGTGAACGGCTCGGAGTCGGAGACGCACCTCTGGTGGGATTCGTCGGAAGGCTCGTCCACGACAAAGGAATCGTCGAGCTCGCCGCCGCGTGGGAGCGCATCCGGAAGCGCGTTCCCCGTGCGCACCTCGTCATCGGCGGCATGTTCGAGGAGCGTGATGCCGTTCCTGACCACGTTCGGGCGCAGCTCGAGGGGGACTCACAGGTCCACATGCTCGGGTTCGTCGAGGATACGGCTACGCTCTACCGCGCTCTCGACGTTCTCGCGTTTCCCTCTCATCGTGAGGGCTTTCCGAACGTCGTAGCCGAGGCTGCCTCGATGCGCGTTCCGGTCGTGGCGGCGCGAGCCGTCGGAAACGTGGATGCGCTCGTCGACGGGGTCACGGGCACGCTCGTGGCGGTCGGTGATGCCGTGGGGCTTGCAGAAAGTCTCGAGCGTTACCTTCTCGATGCCGAGCTCAGGAGAACGCATGGCGTCGCCGCACGCGAGCGCATGCTGAACGAGTTCCGTCCAGAACGGGTTTGGGACGCTCTCGCGACCTTCTACGAGTCTCTCGTGCCGTAGCTCGGCCAGGTGTGCAGCGCGCGCGGGACGACCTCGTCCCACGCGACGACGCGCGGTGTGCGTGACCGTCGAGCACGGAGAGCGTCGATGACGGCCCGGGCCAGCTGGAGCTCTGTGAACAGCGGAACGTGAGCATCAATCGTGGCCCGACGGATGAGGTAACCGTCGGGTCGACCCGCAGCGTCGAACTCGCGCGGGATGTTGATGACGAGGTCGACGAGCCCGCGTTCGATCGCTTCCATCGCCGACGGGCCAGGTTCATCGGGGTGCTTCGCCAGCCGCGTGCAGGCGACCCCGACGGCCTCCAGAGCGTCGAACGTCCCCGCCGTTGCGAAGATGGGTAGTTGGAGCTCCTCGGCGATGGCGCGCGCTTCTTCGTAGAAGGAGTACTTCTCGGCAAGCGGCCCGAGGGAAAGGAGGACGCCGCGTGTCGGGATCCGAAACCCCGTCGCCGTGAGCGACTCGAGCAAAGCTTCCGAGAGGTCACGGCCGAAACATCCAACCTCCCCCGTGCTTGCCATCTCGACGCCGAGCATTGGATCAGCGCCGGCGATCCGCGAGAACGAGAATTTCGGTGCCTTGACCGCAACGTAGTCGAGGCTGAGGAGGTCTACGGGCGTGACGTCGACCGGTGCGCCGAGCATGGCGCGCACCGCGACCGAGACGAAATCGCGCCCCGTTGCCTTCGAGACGAACGGCAGGCTGCGGGACGCGCGCAGGTTGCACTCGATGACTTTCACCTGGTCGTTCTTGGCCAGAAACTGAACGTTGAACGGCCCGGTGATGCGTAGGGCACGAGCGAGCTGCGCGGCGATCTCGCGTACGCGACGGACGGTTGAAAGATAGAGGCGTTGCGGCGGAAGGACGAAAGTTGCGTCGCCGCTGTGGACGCCGGCGTCCTCGACGTGCTCGGACACTGCGGAGACCAGCAGCCCACCGTCGCGCGCAACTGCATCGAGCTCCACTTCGCGCGCCCTCGTCTCGAACTTCGTGACGACGACTGGATGCTCGGGGGATACGCGGCTTGCGCGCTTCAAGATGCTGGCGAGCTCGCCTGGAGCATGCGCGACGGTCATGGCCGCACCGCTGAGGACGTAGCTCGGGCGTACGAGCACCGGATAGCCGCCGAGGCGACTCACGATTTCGTCCGCCTGATCCGCGTCGGTCACGTGCGCCCACCGAGGCTGATCGATCCCGAGCTCATCGAGGAGGGCGCCGAACTTCTTTCGGTCTTCCGCGATGTCGATGCTCTCGGCGGTGGTGCCGAGGATCGGGACGCCCGCCCGATGCAGTGCGAGCGCAAGCCTGTTCGGGAGCTGCCCGCCCATCGAAACGACCACGCCAGCGGGCTTCTCGCGTACGCAGAGGTCGAGGACGGACTCGACCGAGATCTCGTCGAACACGAGCACGTCGCACTCGTCATGGTCGGTGCTGACGGTCTCTGGGTTGTTGTTGAGCATGACCGTCTCGAAGCCGAGCTCGGCGACGGCCTTCGCAGCGGCGACGCAGCACCAATCGAATTCGACGCTCGACCCGATGCGGTACGGGCCGGAGCCGAGAATCATCACCCGCTTCCGCGGAGACGACGGGACTTCATTCAGCGATGCATTGTGGCTTGCGTAGACGTAGTTCGTTTCTGCAGGGAACTCGGCCGCCAGCGTGTCGATGCGCGCGAGCCCTGGAAGCATGCGGGACGCGTGGCGTCTTTCACGAACCTCGGGTTCCGTGGTGCCTGCGAGCACGGCGATCCGCCGATCGGAGAAGCCCGCGCGCTTTCCGCGGAGGAGCCGCGCATCGTCGAGTGGCTCAGACCGCAGATCGCGTCCGACCGCGAGGACCTCTTCCATCTCGCCGAGGAACCACGGGTCAATCCCGCTCAGCTCATTGATTCGTGCGACCGACATGCCGCGAGCGAGCGCCTGCGCGACGGCGAAGATACGAAGCGGCGTCGGGTTTCGAAGGGCGTCTTCGATATCGGTGAATGCTTGGGCGTCGGGGTCGAGACCGTCGACGCCGATGTCCAGCATGCGGATCGCCTTCTGCAGTGCTTCCCCGAACGTTCGGCCCAGCGCCATGACCTCGCCGACGCTCTTCATTTCGCTGCCGATTCGCATGACCGCCCCGCGGAACTTCTCGAGGTCCCACCGCGGCATCTTGCAGACGATGTAATCGAGCGCTGGCTCGAAGAACGACGTCGTACGGCGCGTCACGCCATTCGGGATCTCGGGCAGCGTGTAGCCGAGCGCAATCTTCGCGGCGACGTATGCGAGAGGGTATCCGGTCGCCTTGCTCGCGAGGGCGCTGGAGCGAGAGAGCCGCGCGTTGATCTCGATGACGCGGTAATCGAACGTCCGGGGGTTCACCGCATACTGGATGTTGCATTCGCCGACGATCCCGATGTGCCTCACGGTTCGCAACGCAATGCTGCGGAGCTCCTGGTGCTCGGCCTCCGTGAGCGTCTGCGTGGGCGCGACGACGATCGACTCGCCCGTGTGGACGCCCATGGGGTCCAGGTTCTCCATGCTGCACACCGCGATGCAGTTGTCGCGCGCGTCCCGAACGATCTCGTATTCGATCTCCTTCCATCCGCGCAGGCACTCCTCGACGAGCACCTGAGAAGTACCGCCCCCGAACGCACGACGCAGCGCCGCGTCGAGGTCCTCTTCGCGCTCGACGACTCCGCTGCCCATGCCGCCCAGGGCGAAGCCGCCACGTAGCATCACAGGAAAGCCGAGCGCGTGGGCCGCCGCGCGCGCCTCTTCGATGTTGCGGCACGCACGGCTTGCCGCCGTCTTCACGTCGATCTCGCGAAGGCGTTCGATGAAGAGCCCGCGATCCTCCGTATCGCGAATCGCGCGGATCGGCGTTCCGAGGACCCGGACACCCAACCGCGCGAGGGTTCCATCGGCCTCGAGCTGGAGGCCAGTGTTGAGCGCCGTCTGTCCGCCGAACGAGAGGAGGAGCGCATCGACCGCCTCACGCTCCATCACGCGCGTGACGTTCTCGGGGGTGATCGCGACGAGGTAGACGCGGTCAGCGAGCCCCTCGCTCGTCTGGATCGTCGCGATGTTCGGATTCACGAGGACGGTCTGGATGCCTTCCTCTTTCAGCGCCTTGATCGCTTGCGAGCCGGAGTAGTCGAACTCGCCGGCTTGACCGATCTGCAGCGCGCCGGAGCCCAGCACGAGCACTCGTCGCGGGCGCCTCGGAAGGTACGCGCCGAGCATCGTCAGGGCCTCCTCATCGCGTGTGCGAGGCGGATGAAGTCGTCGAACAGAAATCCGGCATCCGCTGGGCCGGGATGCGCCTCAGGGTGGAACTGGACACCGAAGTGCGGCCTCGTCAACGCACGGATGCCTTCGTTCGTGCCGTCGTTCGTGTTCACGAACCACGCTTCCCAATCGCTGGGCAGGGATCCGTCGACGACCGCGTAGCCGTGGTTCTGGCTGGTGACGTAGCAACGGCGCGTGAGCAGGTCTTGAACCGGCTGGTTCACACCGCGATGCCCGTACGGCAGCTTCACGGTGTCGCCTCCGGCGGCGAGCGCGAGGATCTGGCTGCCAAGGCACACGCCGAAAATCGGTCGCGGGTACGACGCGAGGAGCGCGCGTGTCGTGTCGACGAGCTGCGGTAGTGACTTCGGATCACCCGGGCCGCTTCCGAGCACGATGCCGTCGACCTCGGCGGCGAGCTTTGCGATGTCGGCGGTGAATGGCGCTCGAATGACAGAGACTCTGCGCGCGAGCAGCGACCGAACGAGATTGTCCTTCGCGCCTGCGTCCACGACGAGGACCGTGCGTGGGCCTGCTTCGTATCGGACGATTTCCCGTGGCGTGACGAGCCGCGCAACGTCGGCCATGTCGACTTCGTCCACGCGGGCGTCATCCTGAACGGCAGGCGACACGATTCGTCCGCGGATGGTTCCGCGTTCCCGAAGGCGAATCGTGAGTGCACGTGTATCGATGCCCGCAACGCCGGGCACGCCCTCCGCCGTGAGCCATTCGTGAAGGGAGCGACTCGCGCTGTGGTGACTGTGGCGCAGAATGGGCTTCTGGACGATCAGCCCTTGGACCTGGATCCGGTCGGACTCGTAAGGGCCCTCGAGCGAGCCAGATGCTCGCGGACCGGGAACGCCATAGCTTCCGACGAGAGGGTAGGTGAGTACGAGGATCTGCCCGCGGTAGGACGGATCGGTGAGGGCTTCGACGTAGCCCGTCATCGCCGTCGAGAACACGACCTCGCCGGCGACGGCTCGCTTGGCTCCAAACGAAGTGCCGACGATGCGCGTGCCATCGTCCAGCTGAAGCTCGACGGTGGACGCGACCTCGGCAGTGAAGGTCACTTCGTGATCCGCACGTTACCGAGGTAGAGGACCTCGAGCGCACACGTGTAGAACGTACGGAGCGCGTCCTCGGGCGAGCAGACGATGGGTTCGCCGTTCAGATTGAAGCTCGTGTTGAGCACGATCGGAACGCCCGTGAGCTTCTCGAATTGCTCGATGAGCGCGTGGTAGCGGGGAGAGGAGTCCTTGTCGACGGTCTGGAGGCGACCCGAGCCGTCCACGTGTACGACCGACGGAACGAGCTCGCGCTTCTCCGGGCGGAACTGCAGTACACGCTCCATGAAGGGCACCTTGGTGCCTGGCGCGCACTCGAACCACTCGTGCGTCTTTTCGAGCAGGATGGCCGGCGCGAACGGACGAAACGCCTCGCGGAACTTGATGGCTGCGTTGACGACGTCCTTCCCGTCCTTCCGCCGCGGATCGAGGAGGATGGAGCGGTTGCCGAGCGCGCGCTGCCCGAACTCCATCTTTCCCTGGAACCAGCCGATGATCTTTCCGTCGACCAGATCCTTCGCCGCACGCGCCGACGGATCGGCCACGACTTCGGCGGACGAGAGCTTGAAGCGCCGCGCAACTTCGAGGCACTGGGCGTCCGTGTACTCGGGCCCGTAGTAGTTGTGGCGGATCGGCTCCGGCGAGCGCTTGCCGGTGCGCTGTGCGTCGAGCCAGAGAGCTGCACCGATGGCAGTGCCGGAGTCGTCCGGCGAGCTACCGATGTAGACCTCCTTGAACGGCGTCTGCTCCGTGATCTTGCCGTTGTAGACGCTGTTCATGAAGCAGCCGCCCGCGACTACGAGCTTGTCGAGTCCCGTGCGTGCGTGCAGGCGCTCGGCGATCGTCGTGACGGTTTCCTCGAAGACGCGCTGCATGGCCGCGGCGAGCTTCTCGTGCTTTTCGGTCAGAGGCTCGGTCCGCTTGCGTGCCGGTCCGAGCTTCTTCACCAGCTTGTCCGAGTACATCCGGCGATCGAAGAAGTTGTGGTACTCGAAGTGATCGAGCGCCATCTCGAACGAGCCGTCCTCGGCGACCGTCACGAGCTGCTTCAGGATCGGGTAGTACTCGTTGTCCGCGCTCGCATAAGAGCCGAGCGCCATGACCTTCCACTCGTCGCCGTCCGGCTTGAAGCCGAGCATCTGGGTGATCGTGCCGTAGAAGAGACCGAGTGAGTGCGGGAACCGCACCTCGGTGAGCTTCTCGACCTTCGTTCCGCGGCCGACAGCAAGAAGGCTCGTCTGCTTTTCGGCGCGGCCGTCGAGCACGAGAATCGCCGCCTGCTCGAACGGGCTGCCGAACAGGGCGTTGCCGACGTGAGCGTCGTAGTGGTTCACGAACGTGATCGGCGGACAGCCCTGCGCCGAGCCATGGATCGTGATCTCGTCGGTCGCATTCGTTCCGAGCAGCTGCATGAACCGCGCGGGGACCTGCGAGAGGTGCTCGGTACGCCAGCGTCGCGCGGAGAGGTAACCGGACGGAATCGTTTCGAGCTCGATACCCGGGTTCCAGGCGATCGCGATCTCGTCGACGTCACTCAGTGCCAACCCGCCCATCTCGAGACAGCGTTGGATCGCGAGGGAAGGGAAGACCCGGCTCTGCTTGACGCGGTCGAGACGCTCCTCGGGGATGGCGCTGATGACCTTCCCGTCACGAACGAGGGCCGCGGAGCAAATCAGGACATCGTGGCAGATTCCAAGGACATTCATGAAGGAGCCTTCCCCGAGCCGAGTGGAGCGGGTTCGCATACCACAACGCGTCGGGGGTTCGCGATCCCTCCGTTGTGGCGCCCGTGTGGCACGCGGTGAGGGGGCGACCTGCCAGTGGGGCCGTTTTTTCAGTCAGTTCGGCGACTTGTGCCGAGGCGGTTTCGACTCCGGACGAGCTGGTCGGTGGTCATTGGCCAAGCCACCGCCAGTCCGCTGCCACTGAACTGTCTTTCGCGCCGCGCAACTGATATTTGGCCCGGGGCTCTCGACGGGCGACTCGCGCCATGACGTTCAACTCAGCAGTCTTCTGCGCCTTCCTCGCCGTCTTCCTGCCCGTGTACTTCGCGCTCCGGTCCTGGCGCGCTCGGAAGATCTGGCTGCTGGTCGCCGGCCTCGTCTTCTACGGGTGGTTTCATCCGAAGTACCTCGGCCTCGTCTTCCTCAGCACCACGATCGACTACGTCTGTGTCGGGATCATCAGCAGGCGCGAGGCGGTGCAAGTCCGAAGGCTTGCGCTGTCGATCAGCATCATCAGCAACCTGACCATTCTCGCGACGTTCAAGTACTTCAACTTCTTCGTGGGGAGCGTCACTGCGCTCCTCCAAGCGATGGGGGCGAAGGTCTCTGCGCCCACGTTGTCGTTGCTGCTGCCGATCGGGATCTCCTTCTACACCTTCGAAGCCATCAGCTACGCGGTCGACGTCTACAAGAAGCGGACCACTGTCGCGCGTTCGTATCTCGACCTCCTCTTGTTCATCACGTTTTTCCCCCATCTCGTTGCGGGACCGATCGTTCGTGCACGGGACTTCCTCCCGCAGCTCGAAACGCCGCGGCGAGTCACGCGTGAAGTCCTCATCCCTGGGCTCCAGTGGATCATCGTCGGTTACTTCTTCAAGATCGGTGTCGCCGACAATCTGTCCTCATCCGTCGACCGCGTCTTCAACGCCCCAGGTATGGCCTCCACGACCGAGGCATGGCTTGGCACGCTCTACTTCTCTGCGCAGATATTCTGTGACTTTGCCGGCTACACGCTGATCGCGCGAGGGTTCGCAAAGCTGATCGGCTTCGACCTGACGCCGAACTTCAACTTTCCGTACCTTGCTCGAGGGTTCAGCGACTTCTGGCGAAGATGGCATATCTCTCTCTCGAGTTGGCTTCGTGACTACTTGTACATCCCGTTGGGAGGGAGTCGCTCAGGCCGTCTTCTGACGTACCGCAATCTCATGATCACGATGCTCCTCGGCGGGCTCTGGCATGGGGCGGCATGGACGTTCATCGCGTGGGGAGCGCTCCACGGTGGCTACCAAGTCATCGAGCATGCGGTGCGTAGCGCACGGGGTACTTCGGGCAGAACGAACGAGACACGGCGAGCAGTGCCCGTGGAGCTCGCACAGATCGGCCTCACGTTCGTTCTCACTCTCGTCGCGTGGGTGTTCTTTCGCGCGGCGTCGCTCGGCGACGCCATGACCCTCTTGAGATCGATGTTCTGGGTGTCGGGCTGGACGCTGACGATGCCGGCCAAGACCATACTCAAGGACGGCATTTGGCTCGTGCCGTTGGCGACCTACTATCTCGTCGGCTACCTCAACGAACGCGGCCTTCGCCCGACGCTCTCCCCGGTCCCCCGCGCCATCGCGCTCGGGGCGCTTGCCTTCGTTACGCTGGTCTGCCGCGAGGTCTCGGATGCGTTCATTTACTTCCAGTTCTGAGGCACGCTTCCTCGCGGCGCTGGTCGTGACGTTCTTCGTGCTCCTTGCGGGGTGGGAACGGCTCCTCCGAGGTCGAGCCAGCGCGACGGTCGACTTCGCCATCGACCGACCTGCGATCGCGGCGGATGCGTCACGCGGCGAGGAATGGGTCATCTTCGGGAACTGCCTGATGATGACGGGCGTGTCGCCCAAGCTCTTGAGCACCGAGCTGGCGGACAGTCGAGATCGAACGATCGTCAACATCGCCACGCATGAGCAGAGCCCCCTTGCGTATTTCGACTATCTCCGGCGAACCGAACACTACCCGGACGTCATCATCGCGAACGTCTCGAGCTGGCTGAACGGCACGAACTTCGAGCAGGAAGGCGTGCTGGTGATGCAGGCGGATCCCCTCGGCCTCAGGCCTAGGGACGTTCCGGGCAGCAGCGTCGCTGCCGCTGGGGCCGGTGAGATCGCGAGCAACGAACAAGCCTATCGGCAGGCGAGCGCACCGGACGGGCAGGTGCAAAAGAAGGTGGAGGGCACGCTGTCTCGATGGGCGAGCCAGCGCGTGCTCGCGCTGGGCCGCCGGTATCACCTCTTCGACTACGCGCTCTTCCTCGGCACGTTGGGCTCGAGCGGCAATCTCGACAATGCCCTTTACCAGCTCAATATGCAGTCGTGGTTCCGAGTAACAGGCAGCGAGACGGACGGGCTCGGCTTTCTCGGGCTTCACGTGGAGTATCGGGACGACTGGAACACCGGCCTCGAGCGCATGGCCGAGCGCTCCCTGCAGCGGCTTCGGCTCACTCGCCTTTTGACGGAACGTTATTGGTCGCTCTTGGACGAGCACGTCCGGCATTTTCAGCAGCATGGGTCGAAGGTCGTGCTCGTGCGGATGCCCGAGCATCCCAAGATCCGAGAATTCAACGACTCGACGTATCAGGTGCCCGAACAGCTGCGCGGCATCGAGGGGCGCACGGGGAGCTCGGTCCTCGACATCTCGCGGCTAGGCGTCTCCGAGGGCGTCCATCTTTTCGACGCGGTCCATCCGGACGCGCAGGCAGCGCAACGGATCACGCGGGAGATCGCTTCGGGCCTTCGGTCGCGGGGCCTCACCGTCGTCGGTAGCGCCAAAGAGCACCGACCTGGAGGGGGATAGGTGTTCGACATCCTCATCGCCGGGACCGTCGTCATCGTCGTAGCCGGCATCACCGCCGTCGTTTCGACGAGGTTTCCGCGCGCGATGCGCCAATGGGTGTGGCTCGCCCTCGCCGAATACCTCGTCTGCGTCGTGGCACAGGTGGTGTTCACGCGCTCCGTTGGCGGAGGAGACATGCTCTTCTACGCGGAGACTGGGAAGGTGCTCGCGAGATTCTTGGACCAGCACTTCGCTTGGGCCGCGCCTGAATTGTGGTCGCTGCTGCTCCAGCGGCCGAGTGCATTCGACGAAGTCGTGGAGGGAGGCAGCAGCAATACAGGCTCGATGAACGCGCTTGCCGGATGGCTGCTGTTCTTCCTCGGCGGGTCGGACTACGCGGCGTACGTCGTCGTGGCGAGCTTCGCGTTCTTCGGAGCGCTGGGCATCTACAAGGCCTTCCAGGAAGCCTATCCGGAGTGTCCGCCAAATCGTCTGTTCGCGTCGACGGTCCTCTTTCCGTCCGTTGCGTTCTGGACATCGGCGCTTCACAAGGAGGCGCTCTGCATTGCAGGCTTGGGAGCGTTGCTGACTGCGTGGCGGGGAATCTACAGCAAGCGACTGCTTCGCGTGGTCGTCTGCGCCCCCATCGGTTTTGGTCTCATCGTATTGTTCAGGGCGCCGGCACTCATGCCCGTCATTCTGGGGCTGGTGACCTACTTCGTCGTCGAACGCGTCGAGCGAGTTCGCGGTGCGGAGCGGGCGATCCTCGGGCCTGCATACTTTGGTCTCGCGCTCGTCGCGCTCGCGGTGGCCATGCTGGCACTCACCCGTGTTGCTCCTGCGTTCGGGGTCGACCGGCTCGGCGAAACTGTCACGACCCAGCAGCAAAATTGGACCCTCAGCCGAGGTGGATCGTCCTTCGAGATGGGGGCCGGGGACGTTCCGCAGTCACTGGCAGGACAGCTCGCCCGCGTTCCGCTCGCTTTGCTGAACGCGCTCTTTCGACCCCAACTCTTCGACGTGAACAACGTTGCCGCGCTGTTGAGCGCGCTCGAGATGACGGCGATAACGGTGTTGGTGATCCGTGCGGGCGTCCGACAAGGCGTTCGGCGTCTCGTGGACCAGATCAAGTCGTCGCCCTTCTTGCTGATGTGTACCGTCGTTACCTTCGTCGGTTGCGCCTTCGTTGGTCTGGTGACGTTCAACTTCGGCAGCCTCGCGCGCTATCGGGTTCCGTTCCTCCCGTTCTACGGCGCGCTCGTCGTGGCGCTGAATAGCCAGAAGGTGCGAGCTGGACAAAAGGCTCCCGCAAAGCCGGTGCGCGCTGGTCGGCGTGCACCTTCGCCGCATACGGGCGCGCTCGCCCGTGCGACGTCAGGCTCCTCGCGCCGTGGACACTCGACTCTGAAGTAGCCCGCTACGGCTCGGTGGTGAGCAGAGCTCGCACGCGTGAGTCGTTGTCCGGATGGACGAAGACCCAGTTGTCCTCGACGATTGCGTCCGCTGGGGTCGGGACGAGGCGTCCGCCGTCATCGTACCGATAGCAGCGGTACCCAAGGTCTTCGAAGAACGAGACCACGTCGATCACCGCGAGACCGAACCCTTCGAGGAACCAGGGCGTGATCTCCACGATCACGACAGGCTTGTGCTTCTTCAGCGTCTCGCGCGCACCGCGCAGGGCATAGAGATCGGCCCCCTCGACGTCGCACTTCAGCAGGCTCACGCGCTCGACGTCGGGGAGATAGCCGTCGACGGTGACGACGTCGCACTCGACGTCCTTCGTCTTCGGAAAGCGGGCGTGCTTCTCTCGCCCCGGGCGGTCGTCGTTGCGCCCATGCATGTGAACGAGGCCCGCGCTGATCGCGCCCGTCTCCATGACGGGCACGGTGAACACGACCTTGCCCGAAGTCTCGCCACAGCCCTTCGCGATGAGCTCGACGTTGTCGTCGAAGCCGAGCCCGCGCGCGATCAAGCGGAAGGTCCGCGCCGTGAACGGGATCGGCTCGAACGAGTAGACCTTTCCGGTTCGGCCGGCGGCGCGCGAGAGGTAGTAGGCCCAAAGCCCGAAGTTCGCCCCGATGTCGATCGCCGTGTCGCCCTCGCGCACGACCCGATCGATGAGCTCGAGCTCCGGCTCCCACCAGTTCTTGCGCTTGATGTCGAAGCCCATCGCTACAGCCTGGAACAGGCTGTAGGTGCTCTCGTTGAGCATCGGCGCGAGGAGCGTCTTGACGACCCTACGCGGCAGCGAATTTGACGCCATCTCGTTCCCTTCGTTCGAGCGCGCTGAGCGCGCGAAGCATATCGTCCCGCGTGAAATTCGCGTACGGCAGATCGTAGTGGCCCTTCGAGAGCCTGCCCTCGATCCGGCGGCCTCGCTCCAGGTCGGGCAGGAGGCGCTCGACGGCCGCGCGCCCCTCGACGATCGCGCCGCGATCGAGCTGACGGCGCACGACGCGTGCGAGGTGATCGTTGCCGGTCTCCTGGAGGATGTTGAACACGCTGTGAACGTGGTCCTCGTTCGGTCCGAGGTCGAACTCCTTGCGAACGGGCATGACCTTGAACGCGCCTTCGACCGGGTAATAGTCGAACGACTCGACGACGTTCAGCTGGAGGGTCTTTCGCAGACCGAGGGCATTCGTCACCTTCGTCAGCGTGCCGACATTGTCCCGCACCAGGGGCAGTCGCTTCGCATGATCGCGCCAGGTCGTCGGGAAGCGCTTCGACCAGAGGGCGAGAGTGATCGACAGCGACTTCGGATAGAGCGGGGTATGGCCGGTCCACGCGTCGACGAACGAAACGTGTCCCTTCGGGTGCGGGGCCTGCTCGATCAGCTTCATCGAGTAGAGCCCGCTCTCGCGATCGATCGCCTCCGGGAGAGTGAACATCCAGTGCTCGTACCCGGGGCCGAACAGCGTGGCCGTCGTCAGGAGCATGTCCCCGTGATGGTGGATCATCTTCGTCGAGACGTGCGTCTCGCGGCCGGGCAGCGGGATCCAGCAGTTTGCGACGAGCCCGAACCAGGGGTTCAGCGCGATGTCGATGCCGACGACGGGGTAATTCTTACGGTTGAGCGACTGCGGGTTCTGCACGTAGCGCTCGAGCACAGCCGTGAGGAACGCGGGCTCCCGCGTGAGCTGCTCCATGACGGGGGCAGACCGCGTGTTCGCCTCGTGTTTCGTCGGGCTCGAGCGAAAGATCCGAACCAGCTGTTCGACTGCATCCCGGATACGGTCCATGTTGGAGGTTGGTCGTAGCGTCGCGCCGAGCGGGTCGCAAGTAGGGGCCCGATCCGTTGATGCAGGTGCTATCTAGCTCGCCGTCGATGCGTGCCCTCTACATCTCCCACAACGGGATGCTCGAAGGGCTGGGGCGATCCCAGGTGCTCGCGTACCTGCGCGGGCTCGCGCGGACAGGGATCGAGTTCGATCTTCTCAGCTACGAGCTGCCCACCGCGAGCGACGACGAGGTCGAGGCGCTGCGCGCGCAGCTCGCGGGCGAGGGGATCCGCTACCAGCCGCTGCGCCGGACGCTCCGAACGCCACTCCTCACGAAGATCGGCGAGTCCGCGCGCGGCGTCGGGAAGGCGCTCGTCGCCGCGCTCGAGCGCCGCCCCGCGATCGTGCATGGAAGGAGCTACCTGCCGACCGCGGTGGCCGATCTCGTGGCCACGGTCGTCCCACGTGCGCGGCTCGTGTTCGACTGCCGCGGGATGCTCGGCGACGAGTACGTCGACTCCGGGTACTGGACCCCGGAGCGGCTCGAGTACCGGCTCCTGAAGCGCTACGAGGCCCGCGCGTTCCACCGCGCCGACGGCGTCGTCGTCCTCACGGACGCCCTTCGCCAGTGGATCGAGGAACGCGGGTGGTTCGGTCCGCGGACGCACGTCGAGGTGGTCCCGTGCTGCGTCGACACGAACGTGTTCGCGTTCGGTCACGAGGCGCGCGTCGCTGTGCGGCGGGAGCTCGGATGGGAAGAGGACGCGACGGTGCTCGTCTATGCGGGCTCGCTCGGGTCGTGGTACCGCGAGGACGAGCTCGCTCGGTTCGCCGGGATCGTCCGGCGGCGATCGTCGTCGCCCGTCCGCTTCTTGCTCCTCACCGCGGCGAAGCCCGACGAGCTCGTCGCGCTGCTTCGGCGGGAAGGTTTCGACGACGACACGATGAAGGCGCTCCGCGTGCGGCCCGAGGAGATGCCGCGGTATCTCTCGGCGGGCGACGTGGGCTTGTCGTTCATCAAGAGCTGCTTCTCGAAGAAGGGCTCGAGCCCGACGAAGGTCGCCGAGTATCTCGCCTGCGGGATGCCTGTCGTCCTCAACGGGGACATCGGCGACCAGGGGGACCTTGCGAGCGAGCGGGACGCCTGCGTCGTCGTCGACTCGTACGCAGACGACGAGCTCGCGCGAGCCGCTGATCGTGCGCTCGCGCTCGCGTCGGCGCCGCTCGCCGAGCGAGTCGCGCGGTGCCGTCGGACGGCCGAGGAGCACTTCGGGCTCGAACGCGTCGGCGTCGCCCGCTATCAGCGCTTGTACCGGACGATCGCACACTAGAGCGACCTCGTGCCGCCCGGCCCGAGCAACCAATGGTAAATTCGGGCACCCGGGAGTAGAAGTGCGGCGTGAACGCGACGGCGCCGCAAGGCCACGAACTGTTCAGGAGAGACCGGTCATGACGAAGCAGCGTGTGTTCATCTCGGGTGTGGCCGGGTTCCTCGGCAGCCACCTGGCAGACGCATTCCTCGCCGACGGCTACGAGGTCGTGGGCATCGACAACATGATCGGCGGGTACCTCGACAACGTGCCGTCGGGCGTCGAGTTCTACCAATACGACTGCAACGACTTCGGTCGACTCAAAGATCACATGCGCGGGGTGGACATCGTCTACCACTGCGCGGCGACGGCCTATGAGGGCCTCTCCGTGTTCTCGCCGCACATGATCACGCAGAACATCGTGACCGCGTCGACGGGCATGATCACCGCGGCGATCGCGAACAAGGTCCGTCGTTTCGTCATGTGCTCGTCGATGGCGCGCTACGGCACGAACAAGGTGCCGTTCACCGAGGACATGACGCCGAAGCCGCAGGACCCGTACGGGATCGGCAAGTACACCTCGGAGCTGCTCCTCCAGAACCTGGCCGAGACGCACGGAATGGAGTGGGTCATCGCGGTCCCGCACAACATCGTCGGCCCGCGGCAGAAGTACGACGACCCGTATCGGAACGTCGCCAGCATCTTCATCAACCTGATGCTCCAGGGCCGGCAGCCGTACATCTACGGCGACGGCAATCAGAAGCGCTGCTTCAGCTTCATCTCCGACGACGTCGCGCCGCTCAAGCAGATGGCGATCGATGACAAGTGCGTCGGCCAGGTGATCAACATCGGACCGGACGACGAGTTCGTCACGATCAACGAGCTCGCCGACGTGACCGCAAGGCTGCTCGGATTCAAGCTCGACATCAACTACACCCGCGGCCGCCCGCAGGAGGTCTATCTGGCCAACTGCTCCGCCGACAAGGCGCGCAAGCTGCTCGACTACAAGCCGCGCGTCAGCCTCGAGGACGGCCTCCGGCAGATGATCGATTACATCCGCACGCGCGGGCCGCGGCCGTTCAAGTACCACCTCGATCTCGAGATCATCAACGAGAAGACTCCGGACACGTGGTCGAAGCGACTCTTCTGAAAGACCAGCCGAGAGGCGCTGCGGCGAGCGTCGCACGCCCCGTTCGGCTGCTCGTCCTCACTCCGAAGCCGAAGGGCCTCTCGCCGGGCCAGCGGTTTCGCCTCGAGCAGTGGGCGCCGCGCGTTGCCGCGGACCACGGCATCGAGATGGACTTCGTTCCATTCGAGTCGCCGCGGCTGACGGAGCTCCTCTATCAGCCGGGGCATCGCACCGAGAAGGCGGGTTGGGTGCTCTACGACTTCGCGCGGAGGGCCCGCGAGGTGCTGCGCGCTCGACGCTACGACGGCGTCGTCGTGTACCGCGAGGCGGCGCTGATCGGGCCCGCGATCTACGAGCGCGCCCTGCGCTTCGCCGGCGTGCCCATGTTCTTCGACTTCGACGACGCGATCTGGCGGCCGGGACAGATCTCCAGCGCCAACGGCCTGTTCTCGAACCTCCATTTCTGGGGAAAGACGTCGACGACGTGCCGGCTCTCGCGCGGCGTGATCGTCGGCAACGAATACCTCGCGAGGTACGCGCGCGAACGCAACTCGAACGTGTTCGTCGTGCCGACCAGCATCGAGCTGGACCGCTATCCAGTTCAGCCCGAGCTGGCGAGCGACTCACCGTTCGTCGTCGCGTGGAGTGGCTCGACGCACACGCTGCCTCATTTCGAGCACGCACGCGAAGCCCTCGAACGCCTCGCGAAGCGCCGTTCGCTCGTAGTGAAGGTGATCTGCAACAAGCCACCAGCGAAGCCGATCGCAGGTGCCGAGAACGTCTTCGTCCCGTGGTCGGAGCATGGCGAAGCCGAGGCAGTCGGCGCGACGCACGTCGGGATCATGCCGCTGCCGGACGATGACTACACGCGCGGCAAGTGCGGCCTGAAGGCTTTGCAGTTCATGGCAACGGGGCGGCCGGTAGTGGTTTCTCCCGTGGGGATGAACAGCGATCTGGTGAGCTCCGGGAACAACGGCTTTCTCGCGCGAACCGTCGATGAGTGGGTCGACGCTCTCGAGCAGCTCGCTTCATCACGGGCTCTGCGGGAACGAATCGGTCGTGCCGGTCGGGAGACGATCGAAGCCCGATATTCTTCGTCGGTGGCCTCGCGTCTCTTCGCCGAGGCGATTCGTCAGAGCCTGCGCTGAGCGCTCAGTTCAGCATCGAGCGCGAACCGCGGAAGTTCGGCATCGTCGCGGCTCCGTCGGCGGAGATCCCTTCGCGGTGGAGCACCTTCCCGATGGTCATCGCGAGGATCTTGGCGTCGAGCGCGAGTGACCAGTGATCGACGTACCAAACATCCAGTGCGAACCGCTGCTCCCAGTCGACGGCGTTCCGGCCATGCACCTGCGCCCATCCCGTGATTCCGGGGAGAACATCGTGACGACGCGCTTGCTCGGCGGAGTAGAGCGGGAGGTACTCCATCAAGAGCGGTCTCGGCCCGACGAGAGAGAGCTCACCTTTGAGGACGTTCCAGAGTTGTGGCAACTCGTCGATGGACGTGGACCGCAGAAATCGACCGACCGGCGTCAGGCGTTCGGCATCTGGCAGCAACGTGCCGTCAGGACCCCGCGCGTCCGACATCGTTCGGAGCTTGTAAATCTTGAATGGACGGCCATGGCGGCCGGGACGGACCTGTGTGAAGAACGCCGGGCCCCGGGTGGCGATGCGGGTCGCGACGGCCGCCGCCGCGATGATCGGCGCGGTCGCCGCGAGCGCACAGATGGCGGCGGCGCGGTCGACGGTCTTCTTGATGAGGAGCGGGAAACCGTTCTGCTTGGTCATGGCCGGTTGAACGTCGTGTGCGGCCTATTCGTATTCGACGACGTCGCCGAGTGCACGGTCCGAACGCCGACCTCGCAATCCCAGGCTCGCGCGAACGGAAAGTTCTAGTACCACTCGGGAGGACGCTGCGATCCATTTGAGCACCAACATTCCCGACTGCGAACGCTTGCGCTTCAAGCTCGTCACGCACGCACGATGACGTGGCTGAACGTAGGGGCAGAACCGCGAAGAAACTTTCGTGAATCCCGCGCCCTCCTTGCGCCACGAAGCAAGGCAGGCAACTATCGCGACGCGGCTCCTTAGGGAGATCCGCCGCAGCTGACGACGGAATCAGAAAGGACCAGAGGACGGTTTGAGTCGCATCTATCTTTCGGCCCCGCACCTCGGCACACGCGAAGAGAGCTTCGTGCGTGAGGCGTTCGCCACCAACTGGGTGTCGACGGTGGGCCCGAACATCGAGGCCTTCGAGCGATCGTTCTCCGAGCTCGTCGGCGGTCTACCTTGTCTTGCTCTTTCCAGCGGTACCGCCGCCATCCATCTCGGGTTGAAGCTGCTCGGTGTGGGCGCGGGGGACGACGTGATCTGCTCCTCGCTCACGTTCGCCGCTTCGGCCAATCCAATCGTCTACGAAGGGGCGCGCCCGGTATTCGTCGATAGCGATCGCGCGTCGTGGAACATGGATCCCGATCTGCTGGCGGAGACGCTCGAGGAGCGTGCGCGGCGCGGCAGACTCCCGAAGGCGGTCATTCTCGTCCATCTCTACGGGCAAAGTGCGGATCTCGATCGCATCGAGACGGCCTGCAGGCGTTACGACGTTCCTATTTTCGAGGACGCTGCGGAGGCACTCGGTACGCACTACCGTGGTGAACAGGTCGGGACGCGCTCGCCGCTCAGCGTCTTCTCGTTCAACGGGAACAAGATCATCACGACATCCGGCGGCGGCATGCTCGTCGCGCGCGACCGTGGATGGGTAGAGAAGGCGCGGTTTTGGTCGACCCAGTCGCGCGAGCCGGTCGCTTGGTACGAGCACAAAGAGATTGGGTTCAACTACCGGATGAGCAATGTGCTCGCCGGCATCGGTCGGGGGCAACTCGAGGTACTCGAGGAGCGCGTTGCAGCGCGCCGCGCGAACGCGTCTCGGTACCGTAGCGCATTCGCGGATCTCCCCGGCATCGAGCTGATGCCGCAGGCATCGTACGGTCGCCACACGAACTGGCTCAGCGTCTTCCTCATCGACGAGGAGGCGTTCGGAGCAAAGCGGGACGACCTCCTCGCGGCGCTCGCGGCGGAGGAGATCGAGGCGCGTCCCGTCTGGAAGCCGCTCCACGTTCAGCCCGTCTTCGCGTCATGCGAGCGGATTGGCGGATCCGTTGCGGAGGATCTCTTCGCGCGCGGTATCTGCCTGCCGAGCTCGAGCAACATGACCGCCACCGAGCAGGCACGCGTCATCGAGGTCGTTCGCAAGGTGGCGCGCCATCATCACGGCTCGTCTACCGGGACGGCGGAGCAGGCATGGAACGCGTCCGCGAGCTGATCGTCCTCTACCGGCGTACGCTGGTCGTGGCCTTTCACGGCCTTCTGTGGACGACCGCGCTCCTCTTTGCGGTGCTGCTGCGGTTCGAGTTCGAAATTCCGAACGCGTATCGCGTCTTCCTGCCGAAGCTCCTCGCCATCTCGCTCGCCATCCGAACGATCGTCCACTGGCGACTCGGCCTCTTCCACGGGCTCTGGCGGTACTCGGGATCTCGTGACCTCCGCCTCCTGATCCTCGCAGCGACCATATCCTCGCTGTCGTACTCGGCAGCGTGGGCGTTCATGCGGTCGTCGACGTTCCCGCGCTCGATCTTCGTTCTCGACTGGGCATTCAGCATTCTGGTCGTCGGGGGCATGCGGTTCCTCATCCGCACGATCCGCGAGGTGACGATCCAGAACACGCTCCCCAACAACGGTGCGCCACGACGGCGGCTGCTCGTCATCGGAGCCGGCGACGCGGGCGAGATGCTGATGCGCGAGATCGTCCGCATCTACGGACGCCGCTACGAGCCGCTCGGGTTCCTCGATGACAACCCCTCGAAGCACGGCGAGCACATTCACGGCGTCCGCGTCATCGGTCCCATCGATCGCGTCACCGAGGTCGCCGAGACGCAGAAGATCGACGAGATCATCCTCGCAATCCCGTCGCTGCGTGGCCGCGAGATGCGCCGCATCCTCGAGATCTGCCGCCCGATCGGCGCGCAGATCCGAACCCTTCCCGGCGTCGCCAATCTGATCGACGGTAGGGTGACTGTCACTCAGCTCGCCGAGGTCAACATCGAGGACCTGCTCGGTCGCGAGCCCGTCGTGCTCGATACCGAGGAGCTCGCCGAGTTCCTCAACGACCGCGTCGCCGTCGTCACCGGCGCCGGGGGCAGCATCGGGTCCGAGCTGTGCCGGCAGGTGTGTCGCTTCGGGCCGAAGCGCCTCGTCCTGATCGAGCAGGCGGAGAACAGCCTCTTCCACATCGAGCGCGCGCTTCGGGCGGAGTTCCCCAACGTCGATCTCGTCCCGTGCATCGCGGACATCTGCGACACGAAGCGAATCGATGCGGTGTTCGCCGCGGAGAAGCCGGAGGTCGTGTTCCACGCGGCTGCGCACAAGCACGTGCCGCTCATGGAGGCGAACCCAGGCGAAGCGGTCAAGAACAACGTCTTTGGGACACGCAAGCTGGCCGACATCGCGGACCGTCACGGGGTCGAGAAGTTCGTGATGGTCTCGACGGACAAGGCCGTGAACCCGACGAGCGTCATGGGTGTCTCCAAGCGGGTGGCCGAGATCTACGTCCAGTCTCTGTCGCAGCGCTCGCGAACCCAGTTCGTCACTGTGCGCTTCGGCAACGTGCTCGGAAGCGCGGGCAGTGTCGTCCCCCTCTTCCGCGAGCAGATTGCGCGGGGCGGGCCGATCACGGTCACGCACCCGGAGATGCAACGGTACTTCATGACGATCCCGGAGGCGTGCCAGCTCGTCATGCAGGCGGGCGCCATGGGTGGGGGCGGGGAGATCTTCGTGCTCGACATGGGTGAGCCCGTGAAGATCGTGGACCTCGCACGCGATCTCATCCGGCTGTCCGGGTACGAGCCTGATCAGGACATCGAGATCAAGTTCACCGGCGTACGTCCCGGCGAGAAGCTCTTCGAGGAAATCGCGGTCGACGAGGAGAACGTCGACAAGACGAAGCATCCGAAGATCTACGTCGGGCGTTTCCGGCCGCAGGCCCTGTCCGAGGTGGAACGCGGGCTCGCCGAGCTGCATCGACTCTCCAACGAAGCCGACGGCGCCATGATCAAGCGCGCGTTCAAGAAGGTCGTTCCTGAATACGCTGCGGAAGTCGATGGCGTTGCCTCGCAGCGCTCCGTGGCGATGGAGCGGGGCGAAAACGAGGAGCGCGTGAGCCGGCCGTCCTCGGAAATCGTGCTGGCGAACTGATCGAGATGGCGTTGTTCGACGTGACGTCGATCGTTGCGAAAGGGACATTCACCTGCGCGCTGCTCGCTGCGGTGTGCATTAGTGCGGCTGCCGCATGCGAGCCCGAAGCATGCACGCCCGAGCAGCACGGGCTTGGCGGAGCGACGCTTGTAACGCCGCGCGAGCTTCCGGGGCGGGCGGCTACCCCCGGAGACTGCAAGCCACCACGCACCGAGGTCATCAGCACGGAAGCGGAGCTCCGGCGTCTGTACGAGGAGCTCGGTCTCGTGACGTCGTCCGATGACGGAACTTCCCACGCGGGATCCGGCGAATACCCGAGTGTCGACTTCAGCCGCGAGCACGTCATCGTGCGCGAGGGTTCCGGAAGCTACGGCATCTCATGGGTTGCCGCAAAAGGAGAGACCGGGTTTCTCGGGCTGCTCTCGTGCCTGGGACCAACGCCGGCATCGTGTGTCGTCGACGTCATCGCCGTTCCGGCATCGATCACCCGTGTCGAGACGCGGACGTGCGATCCGGTGAGGTGCGGAAGGCCTTCAGGCCGCTAGCAGGCGAACCTCTCGGAGGCGCGCGAAGCGCCTAGACGCAAGGTCGTTCGCATAGGAAAATATTGGGCGTGCACCCCGCCCAGTACCAGCCCGGTCAGGTCTTGCCCGGAACGGTCTACCGGGTCGTGCGGCACCTCGCGACCGGGGGGATGGGCAGCGTCTACGACGTCGAGGACGTCACGGTCGAGAAGCGCTACGTCCTCAAGACGCTGCATCCGAACCTCGTCTCGCGCGAGGACCTCGCGCTCCGGATGCGCGACGAGGCGAAGTCGCTCGCCAAGCTCCAGCACCCGAACATCGTCGACGTCGTCACCGCTGGCGTGACATCCGACGCGCTGAAGATGCCGTTCTACGTCATGGAGCGGCTCATCGGGCAGAACCTCCGCGTCGTGCTCGACAAGACCGGCGTCCTCCACGTGCCGCACGCGTACCGCATCGCGATCGACGTCGCCGACGCGCTCGAGCACGCGCACGAGAACAACATCGTCCATCGCGACGTGAAGCCGGAGAACATCTTCCTCCACCGCAACGCGAACGGCACGACGACGACGAAGCTGCTCGACTTCGGCATCGTCCGCTTGCTCGATCGCAAGGCGAGCCACACGCACGGCAAGTTCATCGGAACGCTCCGCTACGCATCGCCCGAGCAGATCACGGGCCGCAAGGTCGGTCCTGCGACGGACATCTATTCGCTCGCCGTCGTGCTCTTCGAGATGCTCGCGGGGCGAGGCCCTTTCGACGACGCGGGGGACGCCTACGCGGTCGGCGCGGCGCATGCGAACGTCCCGGCGCCGCCGCTGTCGCGGTTCGTCCGCGTCTCGCCCGAGGTCGAGCACCTCGTCGCGAGCGCACTCGCAAAGGACCCGCAGGAGCGGCCGCGCGACTGCTTCGCGTTCGCGAGCGAGCTTCGGCGGATCCTGCGCGACGAAGAGGCGGCGCCGCGCTCGGCGACGGCGGTGAACCTCATGTCCGCTGCTTCGCCGCCGACGCAGGCGCGGCCGGCGGATCTTCGATCGCTGGCGACGATGGGTGGACCGACGGTGCAGGGCATGATCCCGCCGTCCGTGGTGCTGGCCGGGCCTTCGGTCGTGGCCGACCCGGCAACGACACGGGCCGAGGAAGTCGGACGCGTCGAACATGTCGGACCTGCCGGACGACACGCCGGACACGCCGGAGGAGTCGAACACCTCGGAGGTGTCGGAGGTGTCCAAGATGTCGGGCATCTCGGAGGTGTCGAACACGCCGGATACCTCGGGCACGACGAAGCGCGCGGGCCCGTGAGCCCGATCGCGCCGACGCTCGCGGCGGCGGGGCTCGTCTCGCATTCGCCGAACGTCGAGATCCGAGCGACGCCTGCGCCTGCCGCTCCGTTCGCGAGCAGCCCGGTGCCGCCGCGTGCGGTCGATCGCAACGCGCCGACGCGCGAGAGCGCGCCGTTCGGAGCGACGCAGCGTCTCGCGTCCAACGACACGCAGATGGATCCGGGCCTCCTTGGCGAGGACGCCGTGCGCGCTGCGATGGGGGAGGCGGTGTCGCTCGTCGTGCCGCCGGTCGCGGGCGGAGCAGGAGCGAACCCGAGCGACGATGGGCAGGGCCTCGTCTTCCCGCCGATGCACGCGGCGAGCGGGACGGGGCCGCTCGCGGCAGAGGCCCACACGCGTCCTCCGGAGCGCGGGCCGTTCATCCTCGTCGGCGTTGCGGCCGTGCTCGCGGTCGCGATGGTCGGAGGTGCCTTCGTCGCGGTGCGAAAGCCGTGGCACGCAGGCAGGAGCGACGCGGTTTCCGCGAATGCAGCTTCGGCGACGACGGCGTCAGCGGCAGCGCCGACCGCGAACGCGGCGACGAGCTTGCCCGTGATCGCCGCAGCCTCGGCACCGGTCGCTGTCGAGGCGCCGGCACCGATGGTTCCTGCCGCGGCACCCTCGACGGCGAGCGTTCCCGCGGCAGCATCGGTTGCGCCGAGCACGCCGAGCACAGTTGGCACACCGAGCACGCCGAAGGCGCCCGGCGGCACGCCGTCGCCCGGCCCCGCTCCGCCCTCGACGGTACATTCCAGTACGAAGAGTGCAGGGGAGGTGAAGCACCGGCCTTCTGCGCCGGCGGCCACGAAGGAAATTCCGTTCGACCCGTGACGAGGCGCGTCGAAGGCCGCGGCCGGCCGCTTGCGTTTCCCGGGCCCCGAAGAAATCGGATACGTTAGTGGGACAGATGGGAGCCGAGCGGCCCAGCGGCCTGAGTCATCAGGAGAAGAGCGATGCGAGCTCGGCGCGGAAGAAGCGCAACACCGACCCTGGGGTGGGCCCACAATTAGAAGGAGCGGCAGCGCCGGCACAAACACCCGTGAGCCAGGATGACGATGCACCGACGCCGGATGTCGTCGACTTCGATGCGCTCCACGCTGCGCTGGGCGATCTGCCTCCGCCGCCTACCTCGTCCGCGCCCAGCGTTGGCGAGTCGCAAGGCAGGTCGAGCGCGACGTATTCGTCCGCGCGCCCGCACACGATCCCGCCCACGCGCGCGCCTCAGGCCGACGAGATCAACGCGCCTCCGGTCATCGTGCAGACGGACGACACCGTACCGAGCGGGCCGCCTCAGAAGATGACCGTGCCGCTGGGGGCAGCTCCGCCCTTCGGTGGACCGGGCTCGTCGGGCGCGCATCCCGCAGCGCGTCCCGCATCGGCGCTTGCGCGGCCGCCGACGCCGATGGCGCCAATGACACCGTTGACGCCATCGCGTCCGTTCACGCCGCAGCCGTTCCAGGCGACGGCTGCACCGCAGTCGACGCCGGGTCCCGACGTCGTTCGCACCGTTCCGATGCCCGCGCCGCGACGGCCGCGTACGCCCACGATCGTCGTGCGGTCGCGAGGGCCGACGAAGCAGCAGAAGCTGCTCGTGTTCATGGCGATGCTGCTCGTCTTCGTCGGTGGAGGCATTGCCTTCCTCGTCTACGGCAAGCAGCTCGGGATCGACATCGGTCTCAACCCGCCTCCCGCGCGGCCTTCGGTGATGCCGAACGCGCCGTTGCCTTCATCGACGATGACGGCGACGGGCATGCCGTCGGCAACGACCGACATGCCTTCGGCGTCGACGCTTGCGCCTTCGGCCACGGCTACGGCGACGGTCAGCGCGACGCCGAGCTCGCTCCCGTCCGCACCGCCGGCGGCATCGGTGAAGAAGGCGCCGCGTCGCCCGCCGGCGACCACGGCGCAGCCCCCGCAGCTCGCTCCGTGAGGAGTTGCTCGCGCTGACGCTCGCCGACGGACCGGCGCGCCGCGCCGCTTTCTTGGCCGCGATCTGCCTGCAGGGCTACTCCGGGGCCAGAGGGAGGTGCGCGGGATGAAGGAACGCCGCCGGCGACGAAGTGGACGCAAGGACGAAGCGCTCTACCTTCTGCTCGAGGCCGTACGCGAGCGGAGCAACATCTCGTCGATCGCGATCATCGACGGCCGTGGGCTCGTCGTCGCAGGGTCGGGGCCCGAGCGCGAGCTCGTCGTCCTCGGCGCCGTCGCCGCACGTGCCGCGATCGGAGAATTCGACGGTGCCTGCGAGCGGCTCACGATCGGAACGGACGTCGTCTCGTGCCCGCTCGCGGTCGGTGAGAGGAAGATGTATCTCGCAGCGCTTGGCGATCGCGTCCGGCGCATGCCCGAGGCCGCGCGCAACGCGGCTCGCATCCTCCGCGCGTCCTGAGCGAATCCGTCGCCCCCACGCGACGACGGAAGCGAATCGAGCGCGCCGTGCGCGCGCTCGTCACGAGGAACGGCGCGGGAGGCGCGGCGGGACGGGGACGCTCGTGTCCTCGGGCCACGGATGCCGCGGGTACTTGCGCATCAGCTCCTTGCGGATCGCCGGATAGTGGCGCTGCCAGAAGCCGGGCAGATCGGTCGTCACCTGCACGGCGCGTTTGTTCGGCGCGAGCAGGTGCAAGACGATCGGGACGCGCCCTGCATGCGGGCTCGCCTTCGTACCGAGGAAGTCCTGGAGATAGGACGCGACCCACGGCGGCTTGCCTTCCTCGTACTCGATGCGCGTCGAGCGCGTGCTCGCGAGCGTGATCCGCTCCGGCGCGAGCTCGTCGATGCGCCCATGACTGCCGGTCTGCGCGCGAAGGACTTCGAGCAGGTTTGCGTCCTCGAGCTCGCGGAAGCTCTTCTTCCCCACGCAGAGCTCGCGGAGCGTGGCGAGGACCTCTTCGTCGGTGGGCGCATGGATCTTCGGGTCCTGCGTCGCTGCGAACCTGACGCGCGCGAGCCAGCGATCGAGCGCGCCTTCGGGGGCGAAGGCGCGCGCGCCCTTTGCCCGCGCACGGTCGAAGAGGAGGTCCCCGACGGCAGGATCGTTCGCGTCGAAGCCGGGGCTCTCGGCGATCGCGAGCGCGTCGTAGACCATCTTCGAGCCGCCCGTGACGAGGCCCTTCGTCTCGTCGAACGAGAGCTCGGCGGTCTCGCGGATGCGGTCTTCGAACAGATCGATGAGCCACTCGGGCTCGATCTCGCTCGCGACGCGAACGATCGTGCGCCCGCGCTGGAGCTCTGCATCGACGGCGACCATCCACGGAGCGTCGCGGACCGCGCTCGTCTCCGACAGCTCGGCGGTCCCGCCCTGCGCGAGCGCGAGATCGCGTGAGCCGGGCTTTCGCCTGCGCGCGACGCGATCGGGGAAGCCGGCGAGAACGGAGAGGAGGAGCGCGTCGTCGACGGCCTTCGGCCCTTCCGGACGCGGCGCAGCGACACGTCCGAGCGCGCGCTGGAGCTGCTTCGCGGCCCGCTGTGTCGCGTGCGCGCCGCCGGGATCGAGGCCGATCGCACGGAGCGTGTGCGCGGCGAAGCTGCTGCCTTCGGCCTCGTGGAACAGATCGAGCAGGGCGAGGAGATCGCTCCGATCGGTCGCGACGTCGGCGGCCTGCGAGGTGCGCGGTCCTGTCCCCATCGCTCCGCGGGCGCCCTCGAAGCGCGTCTTCGCGGACGTTCGGATGTCGCGTTCGCCGACGAGCGCCGCGAGGATGCATCCCTCGTCGGCGACGCCTCGCCTCGCAGCTTCGACGAGGACGCGTGCCTGCCGGGGATGCAGCGGGAAGGTGAGCATTCGCCTGCCGATCTCCGTGATGGATCCGCTCGCGTCGATCGCGCCGAGGCGCTCGAGGAGAGCTTCGGCCGCGGAGACCGCCTCGGGTTTCGGCGCACTGAGCCACGCGAGATCGCGCGCGCCGGATGCGTGGAGCTCGAGGAACGTCTGCGCGAGATCCACCCGCAGGATCTCGGGCGTGTCGTGCTCGGGGCGCGTATCGTGATCGGCCTTCGTGTAGAGCCGGATCGCGCGCCCAGGCCGCGTACGTCCCGCACGGCCCGCGCGCTGCGTCGCCGACGCGCGGCTCGTCTTCTCGATGGCGGTCGTGGGCAGCCCCGACCACGGCGCGTGTCGTGCGACGCGCACGAGCCCGCTGTCGACCACGGCGACGACGCCTTCGATCGTGACGCTCGACTCGGCGACGTTCGTTGACAGGATCACCTTGCGCTTGCTCGATGGTCCGACGGCTCGGTCCTGCTCTGCCGGCGGGAGATCGCCGTGCAGCGGAAGGAGCGCGAGGTCGTGCTCGCTCGCGAGCTTCGCGCAGCTCTCGAGCGCGCGTCGGATGTCGGCCGCACCTGGCAGGAAGACGAGAACGTGTCCGTCGATGCCGGAGGTGACGAGCGAGCGCACTGCCGACGCGACCTGGAGCTCGAGCCGCCGATCGTCGGGAGCCGAAAGGTGCTCGATCGCGACATCGAAGCGTTTGCCTTCTGAGCGGAGCACGTCGCAGCCGAGGAAGCTCGCGATCGGACCGGCGTCGAGCGTCGCCGACATCGCCACGAGCCGGAGATCGGGTCGGCGCGTCTGCTGGAGGCGCCGGAGGAGCGCGAGCGCGACATCACCTTGCAGATGGCGCTCGTGGATCTCGTCGAGCAGGACCACCGAGACGCCCGTGAGGGTCGGATCGGCGACGAGGCGGCGCGTGAGCACGCCTTCGGTGACGAAGCGGACGCGCGTGCGGCTGCTCGAGACGTCCTCGAAGCGGACCGTGTAGCCGACCGTCTCGCCGACGCGCTCTCCGAGCTCCTCAGCGACGCGGCGTGCTGCCAGCCGCGCCGCCAGTCGCCTCGGCTCGAGGACGATGATCTCGCCGTCGAGCCCCGCGTCGAGGAGCGCTCGCGGGGCGCGCGTCGTCTTGCCCGCGCCGGGGGGAGCTTCGAGCACGACGCTTCCGCCTGGCCTCGACAGGGCGCGGACGAGATCGGGAAGGACCTCGTCGATCGGGAGAGGAGAGAGCTTCACCGCGGGTTCGGTATCACAGCTTGCGGATCGCGAGGTCGTTCCCAGCGGACGACCGGCCGACGTCCGGACGGCGGCGGTCCGGATGGCAGGGCCGCTCCGGACAGTCAGGGCATCGACCTCGAGCATACCGCGGCTGCCCGAGTAGCGCTCGCGCTGGCGCCGCGAGCGCGATCCTCGGTAAAAGGGGATCACCTTGCGCGTCGCCGACAACGCCCCGCTCGCTCCGCTCACGACCCTTCGCCTCGGCGGGAACGCAGCGAGACTCGTGACCGCCGAGCGCGAGGTGGCGGTCGTCGAGGTCGTGCGGGAGATCGATTCGCGCGGCGAGCCGCTCCTCGTCCTCGGCGGCGGGAGCAACATCGTCGTGTCGGACGCGGGCTTCGACGGGACGGTCCTTCGGATGGGCACCCACGGGCGAAGCATGTCGATCGAAGACGATCGTGTGCACGTCACCGTCCAGGCTGGCGAGCGCTGGGACCTCTTCGTCGAGTCGGTCGTGGACGAGGGACTCGCCGGCGTCGAGTGTCTCGCCGGGATCCCCGGGCTCGTCGGCGCGGTGCCGATGCAGAACGTGGGCGCGTACGGACAGGATGTGAGCGAGACGATCGTGCGCCTCCGCGCCTACGACCGTCAGCTCCGCAGCGTCGTCGAGATCGACCGCCAGGCCTGCGGCTTCGGCTATCGGTCGAGCATGTTCCGCGGCAAGGACCGACACGTGATCCTCGACGTGACGTTCGCGCTCGAACGCACGCGCGAGAGTCGGCCGATCAAGTACGCGGAGCTCGCGCGTGCCCTCGACGTGGCCGAAGGCGACAGGGCGACGCTCGCGACCGTTCGCTCGACGGTCGTCGAGCTGCGCCGGAAGAAGGGCATGGTGCTCGATCCATCGGATCTCGACACGACGAGCGCCGGCTCCTTCTTCACCAACCCGATCCTCTCCGCCGAAGCGCTCTCGGCGCTTCGCGATCGCGCGCACGGCGAGGGAACGGTCCCGGTCTTTCCGGATGCCGATGGGCGCTTCAAGGTGAGCGCGGCATGGCTGATCGAGCGCGCCGGCTTCCCGAAGGGCTTCGTCGGCGACGGCGAGCGCGTTGCGGTGTCGACCAAACACGCCCTCGCGCTCGTCAACCGGGGCGGCGCCACGACCGAGGAGCTCGTGGCGCTCGCGCGCCGGATCCGCGACGGCGTCCGGACGCGGTTCGGTGTGACGCTCGAGAACGAACCGGTGTTCGTCGGCGTGCGGCTCTGATCGATCAGGGAACGAAGAGTCCCTGCGCCGTGACCAGGATCGCGGCCACGACGAGGCAGACGGAGAGGACGCGCGCCGTCCGCGCCGGATCCCGCCCGCCGGCGAAGTACGCCAAAAACCCCGCCATCCCTCCGACGTAGCCCGCCGTCCACGCGCGCCAGAAGTATCCGGCGTGCTCGCTCCAGATGACGAGCGCAGGATCGGGCTCGGGGAAGAGGACCTTCTGAACGACGCGAAGCACGGCGTACCCGCTAACGGCCATCGTGCAAGCCGCAACGATCGCCAGCCCAACCCTCGTGCTCGTGCTCGTACTCGTACTCGTACTCGTGCGAGTGCGAGTGCGAGTGCGAGTGCGAGTGCGATCCATCGCTGCGTCCTGGACGGTAGAGCGCTCGCCCTTCATGGGGCCGTCCGAGCCTTGTTTCCTGCCCGGTGCGCCCGCACCCGCGGACACTCCGGGTCCGGTCCGATCGCTCCGTCGACGAACTCCGCGACCACCTTGCATCCTCCGCGGCAAACCGTTCGAAGCGTGCATGATGCACATGGCTCCGGCGGACGCGCCGGAAACGCGCGGAACGCCTCGAGCACGGGATCGCGGTCCCAGCCCGAGCCGGCGAGCTCGGCGACGTCGATCGCCGTCGCGCCTGCGAAGCTGCACGGGAGCACGGTGCCGTCGACGCGCGTCGCCGCGAGCGCAGCGCCGGCTTCACATCCGAGGACGCCCCATCGCGCAAGCTCGCCGGGCCGCGCTGCGAGGTCCGGATCCGCCGAGAGGAACGGGACGAGCGCGCAGTCGATGCGGACGCGGAGGTCCGGGAGCTCGCGCGCGATCGAGCGCAGGATCGGCCCGAGGCTCCGCGCCTGTTCGGGCGCGAGCCTTCGTGCGAGGTAGTCCAGGTTCTTCGCGCGCCCGGCGGGCTTGTAGCGAAGGAGCTGGGCCTCGCGTGCGCCGAGCTCGAACGCGCGTCGGAGCGTGGCCGCGAGCTCGGGGAACGTCGCGCGCGTGAGGACGACGTTCACTCCGACCTTCACCCCCGCACGGACGAGCTTCGCGATCGTCGCCTCTGCCGCGGACGCCCCGTCGTAGCCGCGCACGCTCGCGTACGCGTCCCCCGGGCCGTCGTAGCTGACGTTCACCTGCGCAAAACGCTGCAGGTGACGGACCTTGCGATCGCCCACGCCGAGCCCGCTCGTCGTCACGACGGGGGTGATCCCTCGCGCGCTCGCGGCGTCGGCGAGATCGCCGAGGTCGTCGCGCAACGTCGGCTCTCCGCCTCCGAACGCGACGGTGAACGCGCCTGCCTTCGCGAGCGCGTCGAAGCGCCGCTCGATCTCGGCGCGCGGAGGCTCGATCCCGTCCGGTCGCGCGTCGAGATAGCAACCTTCACATCCCGCGGCGCACCGCGACGTCACGGCGAGGTGGACCTCGAGCGGCCGGCTCGGCGCGGCGGCCTTCGCCGAGCTCGACGTCGCGGAGGGATGTTCGTCTCGTGCGCCGTCGCGATTCGAAGGCGCGTCGTCCCAGAGCGGCCCGGCATCGAGTCCGAGCGCGCGCGCGCCGTCGCGGTCGATCGCGACGAGCGCCGCCTCTCGTTCGAGCTTCACCCACGCACCCCACGGCTCGTAGCGGACGATCACGTCGCGCGCTCCTTCGCGTCGTCGTGAACGGCGTCGTCCCCGGAGTCGGCGGAGTCGGCGGAGTCGGCGGCGTCGGGTGCCACCTCGACGACCCGCACGGGCTCTTCGCGCATCGCCGCGCAGATCGCGGCGAAGATCGCGCCGCCGACGGCTGCGCCGACGAACAGCGTGTCGATGACGCTGCCGACGCTCGAGCAGTTCGCGCCGTGACCGAGGCGGACAGAGAGGACATGCTCCGGACGAATCGCGTGATTCTCCGCGCCGTCGTTCTGTTCGCGGCTGTCGCGTTCGGTCTCGCTCATAGGCCCATTCCCTCGAGGTATCCGGCGTCGACGTGCTCGAGAACGAGGAACGCCGCGCCGATCGCGCTCGCCGCACAGACCGCCGTGCGAAGCCCGCGTGCACGCGGCGCCTGCGAGCCGGCGGCTCCCCACGCACGCGCGACGAACAGAAGCGGGAGCAGCACCGCGCCGAAGACGAGGAACGGGCGCGCGGTGCCCTCTTCGTAGCCGGAGGCGAGCGCCGCGCCCGTCACGGCGACGTAAGCGGCGTACGCGACGATTAGCTTGCTCGACGCACGCGCGCGGCCGAGGACGACCTCGAGTCGCCCGGCGCGCGCGGCCTTGCCGATGGCGATCGTCGCGAGCCCGAAGGCGAGGCCGATGATCCCGAGCGCGCCGAGATGGAGATGGTGGCGGCGAAGCGCGCGCTCCACGTCACGCGCGATCGTCGGGTCCAGCTTCGGCCCCGCGAGCGCGAGCGCGGCTTCGGCGCCGGAGAAGTCGCCGCGCGAGAGATGGAACGTCGCGAGCGAGCGCGCGGCCGCGTCGGCGACGGCCCTCTCGGCGTGCGGGTCGACGGCGATCCGGCTCCACAACGGCACGGCGTCGAGCGGTCGATCGAGGCGGCCGGCATAGGCCTCGGACGCGAGCATCCAGGTCTCGACGCGCACGAGCCCGGGCGGGAAGCTCTCGGCGGCGCGCACGAGGTCGTCGATCGCCTGGGGATCCGATGCGAGCTTCGGATCGCGCCGCACGCGTTCGAGCTTCGCGAGCGGCTCGAAGTCGCCCTCCGATCGAGCGCGCAGGGTTGCTCCGCGCTGCTCTGCGCGCATCGCCCTCGCCATCGACGGATTGAGCCGGAGCGCCTCTTCGTATCCCGCGAGCGCCTTGCCGAGCGCGAGGTCGGCATCGTCACGCTCTGCCCGCTCGAGGACGCGCGCTGCGTGCGCACGCGCGTCGGGATCATCGGCGGCCCTGGCAGGCGCCGCCGATGCGAGGACGAACGACAGCGACGCGATCGCGAAGAGGACGGCGAGGAGCACCCGCCGCGGGCTCTCGGTCTTCCGGCATCCGGGAGGCGGGAGGCGCAGGAAGCTCCTGTTTTTGCGGGGCGTCCGCACGCCGGAAAGCAACCACGCCGGAAGAGCGTTGTCCATGGTAAGCCCGAACGCGCCGTGCTCCGGTTCTCTCGTCTTCCTTCAGCTCTCTCGCTCGCCAGGCTGGGCCTGGTGCTCGTCGTCTCCGGGCTGACGGGCGGCTGTCGCGCGTGCGCGAACGACCATCCGTACGTCCCGCCTGCGGTCGACGTACCGGCGGCGGCTGCGGTCGATGCAGGATCGCCCGTGGTCGCGAACGCGACTGTGGAGGGAGGCGCAACGACGCTCGTCGAGCCGGCGCTGGTCGCGCCGCCCGCGTCGACGTCGTGGCAGACGAACGGCATGACGCTCGAGGCCGGCGGTCGCGAGATCGTGCTCGCGCTCGTCGGTGACTTCGACGGCGACGGTAAGAAGGACGCGCTTGCGATCGTCCGCCCGCCGACGGCAGAGCGGAAGCCCGGCTCGTCCACGGGTGAGCTCGTCTTCTTCCGTGGCGGCGCCGAGGGCGGACCGCCCGGTGCCATTGCCGCGGGGCCGGCGCTCGGTGTGCAGACGTCGTGCGTCCCGACCGCGCGCCTCGAGAAGATCGGTCCGCGCTCGGCGTTCGCCGAGATCGGCAGCTCGTGTCCGAAGGGTGTCGGGTCGCGCGCGATCATCGTCGTTCGTCTCTCGCCGCCCATACCGGCCGTCGCCTTCGATGCGATCGTCAACGATCCGCGCGAGGCGCCGAAGCTGACGATCGACGTCGACGCCGCCGATCGCGACAAGGACGGGCTCGACGACGTGGTCCTTCGCGTCGGCATCGAGGGTGGTGGAGCGGGCTCGGAGACCGCTCCGCGCCTCGGCGCGAAGCTCGCGTTCTTCGATCGTCCCGCCGGACCGAGCCGGGATCCGGACGAGCCGGATGCTTCGCTCCGCGCGATCGCTGCGCAGGCGACCGCGCGCGCCGTGAAGACGAAGGATGCACCGTCGGTCGCTCCGCTCGTCCAGCAGATGCGTGCGCTCTACCGCGCGATGTGCGCCGAAGGCGGCGCTCCGCGGATCACGAAGATCCACGGTGGAAGCGCCGTCTCCTGCGGATCGAGCAAGCCGCTCGAGGAGGCCGGCGTCGCTGAGGTCCGCTCGTGGGTGACGCAAGGTGATGCGCTGCGCGCGTTCGCCGCGGCCGAGCAGGCACAGCTCGCGCCCGCGACGAAGACGGCCGCGAAGACGACCGAGCTGCAGAAGATGCTCGCAGACGTCGCGCCGTCGACGGAGGCGAGGGGCGTCCGCGTGCTCTCGATTCCCGTCGATGCGCCGCACGACGGATCTCCCGAGTGGGGTCCGCTCGCGTTCGAGTACACCGGCAAGCTCCTCGTCCGGCACGGCAAGGGCGTGATGCGCGTCGATCCCGACACGGGGGAAGGCGAGCCCGCCGACATGGTGGGGTGGAAGGACGAGGTGCTCTCTCCCGACGGCAAGAGCCGCTGGCTCGAGGCGTATCACGCATGCGAAGGCGTCGCTCTTCGCGCCACGTTCGCACCGACCGGTGACGGCGAGATGGTCGACGTCGTCCTGCCGGTGCCGCCGCGGCTCGGGAAGACGTGCAGCGGCGGGCGAGGGGAGCCGGCGACGGCGGTGCCGATCGCGTGGGGCTCGCGCGGCCTCGAAGCGATCGTCGCCGGGCAGCCGCTCCTCATCAAGACGGACCCGCCGCAAGCGTCGCTGCTCGGCGCGTTCACCGACGAGACCCCGCCGCCGGGCTCTCCGCGCTCGCATGGCACGAAGACGATGGCGCTCGCGATGCCGAAGGGCGTCCTCGTCCGCGGCCGTCCGAGTCCCGACCGCTGGTCGATGATCCGCTCGTCCGATCTCGAGCCCTATGCCGATGTCCGCCGCTGCACGATCAACGACGACGGCACGCGCCTCGCGTGCGTCCGCCGCCGCTCTCCTGTGGTCGTGACCCTGCCCTGACCCTGCAGCTGGCGACCGGTGAGTGGAAGATGACGATGCACACCGGAGTGCTCGATTACTCCGGCCTGTGAGGCGCGATCGACGTCACTTGTGACGCGGAGCGGTCGTGCAGAGGACGTCGTCCGGATCGCGGGCGCTCTGGAGGCACTGCTGCTTCGTGTCGTTGCAGCGGACGACGAGGATGCCGTGCGAGAGCAGCGTCGAGAGCGGCGTGTTCAGCCGCTGCACGACCGCATTGAACGGCGCCTTCGCATCGCAGCCGTTCGACATGAGGATGTCGATCTGGCGCCCTTTCGCGACCATCTCGACGCGGTTCCACTTCGCCTTGTCGGGGCCCTTGTCCATCGCGAGCGCGACCGGCTTCAGCTTGTCGACGAGCTCCGTCGCGTAGGCCTCGTCCGCCGACGGATCGTCGGGACGCGGCGCGCGCATCGCGACCATGTAGCCGATGGCCTTCATCTGCGTCTCCTCGGGCGCGCTCGCGCTGACCATCGTCTGCGGCTTCGGGATCGGCCGCTCGGGCATGACGACGGACGCGGTCGGCGCAGGAGCCCCGGCCTCCTTCGGAGC
>JAEXCN010000417.1 GCA_023402175.1 Pseudomonadota bacterium
CGCTGAAGGGCTGGCAGGACCAGTACAAGGCCGCGATGGACGTCCTCGACAGCGACCGTCCGAACGAGGAGAAGATCAACTACTTCCGCCAGAACCCGAACGATCCTCGTACGGGCTTCACGCCGGAGCGCATCGGTATCCTCTCCGCAGGCGCGCACCTCGCGCTCGGCGCGAACGTCAGCGAGGCGCGCCATCCCGAGACGTACAAGCAGGGGAAGAAGCTCGCCTCGATCTTCCGCGGGAAGGAGGAGCTCTACGCCGAGTTCCGTCGCGAGATGCTGATGCCGGTCGTCGCGGACTATCCGCGCCTCACCGCGTCGCAGTACGAGACGGTCCTCACCTGGTTCCAGAAGGGCCTTCCGCACGTCACCGACATCATCCGCGAGAACCGCCCGACCAAGTGCGTCGACGACTTCGAGCAGCTCCGGGCGCGCACGAGCGAGGTGAAGAACCAGACGTGGGCGGCGAAGAACTTCTCGAACCGCGTGCCGATGTTCGCGTGTCCGGCGCCCAACCCGGAGAACCCGGTCAGCCCGACGAACTGCTTCACGCAGCAGCATGACGGGAAGGACATCTTCCCGAAGGCGGTCGATCAGGAGTTCTCCCGCACGTGGCCGCAGAACGGCTCGAACATCCGCATCCTCCGCGAGTTCTCTGCCCCGAACTCGTTCTGGGTCCGCACCTCGGCCGATGGTCGCTTCGTCGCGACGGGCGGAGGCCGCGAAGGCGGCGCGCAGGCGATCGACCTCCAGGCCACGCTCGACGGCCAGTCGCGCGACATCGGTCTCCAGGCCAGCTACGACCCGGACTTCTATCCGGACAACAAGGCCTTCATGTTCCAGAGCGGCGCGAAGTTCTGCGCGCAGAGCCTGCTCGAGAAGGCGAGCACGAAGCTCGTCACGTTCGGTGAGCCGGAGTGCTCGCACCTCAACAGCATCTCGGGCCTCTACCAGACCGTCGGCCAGGTCGTCGGCGACAACTCGATCAGCGACCGCTTCATGCTCTTCAGCATCTGGGCGGGCGACTCCGGCCAGTACAGCGCGTCGGCTCGTGACACGCCCCCGCGCGGCGGCGAGGACTCGGCGATCAACATCTACACGCTCATCGCTCAGGGCAACGACGTCGAAGAGGGCTACCAGACCGCCGGCGACGCGGTGAACGTGGCGACGCCGTACCGCGGCGACACGATGATGGGCCGCTCCGGCACGCTCATCGGCAGCCGCTGGGCGTACGGCCAGGGCGAGGACGGCAAGACGCCGTGGGGCTACGCGATCGAGAAGCTCGAGCGCACCGTGGTCAACGGCAAGTACCGCTTCGATCTGAAGCCCCTCGGCAACGTCTGCCTCCAGGGCAACAAGGCGAACTTCTCCTTCGACGAGCGCTTCCTCTCGACGCACCACTACAACGAGCCCGAGGACTTCGGCGGCGCCGACGATCCGGCGTACCGCGAGAAGGGCTCGTCGGACGTGTTCGTCATCGACTTCGTGACCGGCAAGAAGCAGAAGGTCACGAAGATGGGCCCGGGCCAGTTCGCCCTCTACCCGCACTTCCGGTCCGACGGGTGGCTCTACTTCCTCGTCGTCGACCACAACTCGGGCAAGTACTACACGGTGGCGTCCGACTGGGCGGTCCGCTCGGCGGAAGCGAGCCCGACGCCCTGATTGTGGTCGGATAAACTGACGAATGCTGGGCTTCGTAAGGAGAGCCGAGGCCCAGCACGCATCGCTGTTCGAAGAGGAAGAGGGAGCGGTACGAAGATGAAGATCGGTCCGGCAGCAGCATTCCTTCTCGGCGTCCTCGGCGTCGCCGCGGGATGCGCCCTCAACGAGACCGAAGATGACGCGACCGAGGGCGAGTCGGAGATCCGCGAGCTCGAACGGCGCGCGGTCGGCCCGGCGAAGGCGTACCCCGCGGAGCGCTATACCGACGCCGACGCGGAGAAGTACGCGCGCTCGAAGAAGGCTCGCCGCGAGCTCGGATGGCACGTCCTCGCGAAGGCGCTGCAGCCGGTGAAGATCGCGGCGCAGCCCGAGACGAGCGCGAAACCGGCGGCGAAGAAGCCCGTCATCAAAGAGCGCACGATCCCGCTCTTCCGCACATGGTTCGGCGGTGACGAGATCGATCGGATGTTCGCCAAGATGTACGGCGATCTCGGAAAAGATCGCCGCGTCGCACGCGACATCCCGACGGAGAGCGAGGTCAATGCGCTCTTCGACTGGAACGCGAAGTCCCTCGGTCCGAGCAGCGAGACCGAGTACTTCGCGCGGCTCGCGCAGATCACGAACCAGCAAGGCGTCGACGGGCTCGGCGGCAACGGTCGCGTCGCGTACAGCCCCGGCTACGTGAAGCAGTACCTCACGGACTACCCGACGATCGCGGACTGCAAGGTCGACGAGCTGACGACTGACACGCCCCCGAAGTCGGAGGAGAAGAACTTCACGAACTGCTTCTCGCGCGAGTTCGATGCCGATGCTGCCGTGATGAAGGCGTCGTGGCGGCGCAACGACGCGATGGTCGCCGGGGGTCTGCCCGTCGTCGACACGAGCGCGGCGGCGCTCTCGAAGCGGCTCTCCGGCGAGCTCGACGGCGGAGGCTGGAACCTCAAAGGCCTCCCGCTGAAGAAGGCCGGCCCCGAGGACGCGTACTCGGTCACGCTCTCGGACGAGACCGGCTACTCGCTCGTCGGCCTCCACGTGATGACGAAAGAGCTCCGTCACTGGGTCTGGGTGACGGTCTGGTGGTCGGCCAACCCCGACGAGGACTTCGGCCAGGACCGCCCCGAGGAGATCAAGGCGCTCGGCGCTCCGTGGAGCAACTACAAGATGTGCGTCGTGACGGACTTCGAGGAGAAGGATCCCGATCCGCGCGGCGGCTTCGAGGGCTCGCTCGGCGACGCGCTCGCGGCAGTGCACGGCAAGAACACGTGGTGCTCGAACAGCTTCATCGAGAAGGGTGACCACAACGCGCAGACGAACTGCATCGGCTGCCACCAGCACGCCGGCGACGTCAGCGCGCTCAACAGCGTGCTCACGGACGACAAGAAGTTCCCCTCCTCCGGTAGGCAGCAGGTGCGGAAGGGCTTCCCGGCCGACTACAGCTGGGCATTCGCCACGCCGGCATCGCCGGACCAGAAGGACCGACTCTTCGACGTCGTCGTCAACCGCATGAAGGTCTACGCGCGCGAAGACGGTCCGTAGACCCGCCCGACGAGCTCGGGACTCCCTTGTCTCGGATCGTCGGCGGTGAACTCATCGGGAACGAGCGAGAGCCGTTTCTTCGAGGGCCAGGATGCCGTAACCTCACGGTCGGAAGAGGCTTTCGCGCCCTCCGCCAGGAGACATCGCTTACATGGCCCAGGAGAAATCGATCGAGGTCAAGGTCGGGGTCCTCATCCTCGTCTCCCTCGGGATCCTCGCCGCGTTCGTCCTCATCATGGGCGGGCTCTCGTTCGAGAAGACGTACACGGTGTACGTCGACTTCGACAATCCGGGCGGTCTCCAGTCCGGCGCGCCCGTCCGCGTCGCCGGTGTGAAATGCGGCAAGGTCAGCGAGCTGCAGTTCATGGGCGGCAAGGTCGATCCAAAGACGAACCGCCGCACGCTCGTCCGCGCGAAGGTCTCCATCGAGCAGCGCGTGAAGGACTCGATCCACGAGGACGCCGACTTCTACGTCACGACGCAGGGCGTGCTCGGCGAGCAGTTCCTCGCGATCGATCCGGGCTCTCCGCAGAAGCCCGTGCTCGCGGACAACACGATCGTGAAGGGCATCGACCCGCCGCGCCTCGACCTCTTCCTCGCGAAGGCCTACGAGCTGCTCGACACGACGATCAACGGCATCCGCAACAACCGCGAGCTCATAAGCGACATCGCGACGAACACGGCCGGCCTCTTGAAGGGCCTCAACACCGTGCTCACGGACAATCGCGAGCGCATCAATCGCATCGTCGAGAACCTCGAGGCACTCTCGGTCGAGGCGAACACGCTGACGGCGCACGCGCGCTCGAACTACGTCGACAACCCGAAGATCGCGCGCACGATCGACAACATCGACAAGCTCACGACCGAGCTGCAGCGCGACAGCGGCCCGATGATCAAGGACGCGCGCGAAGCGGTCGCCAACCTGAACCGCGCGTCGAAGGTGCTCGGCGGCGAAGAAGAGCAGGCCAAGCTGAAGAAGACGATCGACGACGTCGCCCAACTCGCCGCGCGCGCGAATGCAACGGCGGCCGACGCGCAATCGATCGTCTCGCACATCAAGAAGGGCAACGGCACCGTCGGCGGCCTCGTGATGGACGAAGCGATCTACGACGACGTCCAGGAGATGGTGCGCGACCTGAAGCACAATCCCTGGAAGTTCCTCTGGCGCGAGTGACGACTCTGCTGAGGGTGCGCTTCGTCTTCCGCGTCCTTCGGTCCTCGTACGGTGGGCTCCCGGTGTTCTTGTGACGGCTTCGTCTCGCTTCCCGACGGATAGGGTCGATCTCGCCTCGGCGCGTCGGAGAGACTTGGTTGTCGCTCGTACAGCCCTTCGTCTCACTTCCGACGGATGACGTCGACTCTCGCTTCGGCGAGATTAACAGGGTGACAGGGGGACAGTGAGCCGAGAGGGAGCGAGAGGGCCTTGCTTCACTCCCGACCTGGTGCCTCGTGGGCGCTCCCAAAACGCTGCGCGTTTTGCTCGCAAAATTGAGTCTCACTTGCGACCTGCGGAGCGCGATCCACACGGTGCTCACCTCCTTGCCGGCAGCAGTCCCTGCAAGGAGAGATGAGCCGGCCACGCCACCGCGTCGCCCGCAGACGCCGACTCACGCGGCAGCGGAGTTGGGGCGGCAGCGACGCGGCGGGGCGAACACGACGAGGACAGCAGCTCCGTCCGAGATCGCAGTCGGCAAGGAGGTGAGCACCGTGTGGATCCACCTGACAGCCGGATCGGAGACTCAGATTTCCGTAGGGAAATGCGAAGCATTTCCCGGAGGGCACCACGAGGGTCCAGATGACGAGAGAGACAGGACCTCTCCCTCTCGGCTCCCTGTCCCCCTGTCACCCTGTTAATCTCGCAGGCACCGAAGCGAAGCGAGGCGCCGATCGCGCGTGAAGTGCAGACAGCGAAGCGAGGCGCAGGCACCGAAGCGAAGCGAGGCGCCGATCGCGCGCGAAGTGCAGACAGCGCGCGAAGTGCAGACACCGGCGACGCGCAGAGCGACGAGGCTAGATGAGCTCAGTCGGCGCCCGCGTCTTGCGAAGGGGCGCCGGTGTCGGGCTGGTTCGTGTCCGGCGTACCGGTGTCCGGCGGAGGCGTGACGACGTCGTTCGTCGAGCCTTCGGGAACGCCGCCTTCTCCCGCATCGCCTTCTTCGGCGCCGCCTTCAGGGGGCGGACGGCCGGCGACGCGCGAGAGATCGTCGCTGCAGATGCGCGTCTTGTTCGGCTGCTCGATACAGATGAGGCCGGGCGCGCAGTCCGTCGCGAGGAAACACTCGCCTCCGGGACCGACGGCGCTCGACGTCGAGGCGCATGCGGATGCAAGCACGAGCAGCGACAGCGTCGCCGTCAGCCCCGCGGCGAGGGCACGCGACGCTCCGGTCACGAGACGAAGCCAGCGAGGGCGCTTCAAGGTGGAGCTATTTTACGCGATCTCGGGACAAAGCGCGCGCGCCGCACGGCTCGGCTAGGCGATCGTGAGGAGCACGTCTCCTTCGTTGACAGCTTGCCCCTCGGAGCACGCGATCTTCTCGACCTTTCCGCCCTGGGGAGCTTCGACCGGCATCTCCATCTTCATCGACTCGAGGATGACGCAGGTCTGGCCCTCGGTGACGGTGTCACCTTCCTTCACCTCGATCTTCCAGACCGTCCCCGTGATGTGCGCGTTCACGTTCGTCGCCATGCGGGCATCGTCCGACGGGCGGGCGGCGAGGCGCAACGTTTTCCGAGGGCGCGTAGCTTCTCGGAGCACGCGATTACGCGCGGGCCGAAGCCAAGCCCGCTCGCGCGCGCGGTGTCGAACCTTCGCCGGATCTCCGCCCGCTCGCCCGAAGCGCACATCGGAAGGCATCGGGACGAGCAGACGACGAGCCCTGCCGCAGATAGGAGTGTTCACGAGAGGTTCGTGAGCGATATCGTTTGCGAAGCTGGGCTCACCCGGGTACGTTTCCCAAGGCCCTCGGGAGCCCCGACGACCCAAGGAACAGACGACATGGCCGAACAGAAAGAGTCCTCCGTTCTCTTCTCGCTCAAAGAGCTCATGAGCCTCGAGGAGGACCGCATCCGACAAGAGGATGACGAGAAGAGGAAGAGGGAGCAGGCGGAGGCGCAGGCGCGTCTCGACGCCGAGCACCGCGCACGCGAGGCCGAAGAGGCCCGTCTCCGCGCGGAGGAAGAGCGTCGTCGTCAGGAAGAGCAGCGTCAGCGTGAAGAGCAGGCGCGTCTCGACGCGATCCGTCAGGCGGAAGTCGAGCGCGCGCGGCACGACGCCGAGAACCAGGCCCGCCTGCGTGCGATGCAGCAGCAGCAGGATCACGAGCGTCAGCTCGCCGTGCTGTCGCAGGACAAGAAGAAGAAGCAGCTCACGTGGCTCGTCGTCGGCATCGGCGCGATCCTCGTCTTCGGCGGCATCGGCGGCGGCTGGGCCTTCTATTCGAGCTCGCAGGAGCAGGCGCGCATCCAGGCCCTGAAGGACCGCGAGATCGCCGAGAAGCAGGCGCAGCTCGACAAGTTGATGGGCGATCTCAAGGCGCAGCAGGATGCGATGGCCGCTGCGCAGACGGAGCTCGCGAGCGCGAAGAGCGACGCCGATCGCGCGTCCGCGCAGGCGAAGCTCGCTGCCGCGCAGGAGCAGCAGCGCAAGACGCAGGCGAACATCGCCGCGGTGAAGGCCGGCGGCGGTGGTGGTGGGTCGAAGCCGGCCTCCGGTGGTACGCCGCGTCCGGCGTGCACCTGCCAGGCAGGCGATCCGCTCTGCTCGTGTCTGTGATCGGGCTTCGAGCTTCAGGCTTCAGGAAGACAACAGCAAGCGACGAGCTTCGGGCGTGCGGGCGCATGCATCGGAGAAGAGGCCATGCGTGGCTCTCTTCTCTGCTCGAGCGTGATGCCTAGAGCCCGAAGCCTCGCAGCGCGGCATGCGACGGCACTTGAGACCGCGTGCCCGTGCGCCTAGGGTGACACGCTCATGACATCTCCCGTCGTTTTCGCGCTCGATTTCCCGAGCGTCGACGAGGCTCGCGCGGCTGCTGTGGAGGTCGCTCCCGCCGTCGGCATGATCAAGGTCGGGCTCGAGCTCTTCGTCCACGCGGGCCCCGCCGTCGTGGCGCTCGGACGAGACGTCGGCCTTCCGGTCTTCCTCGATCTCAAGCTCCACGACATTCCCGAGACCGTCGAGCGCGCCGTCGCGCAAGCGTCCCATCTCGGCGCTCGCTTGATCACCGTCCACGCGAGCGGCGGCAGGGCGATGCTCAAGCGCGCGGTTCGTCGCGCCGAGACCGAAGGCGGGTCGCTCGCCATCTGCGCCGTGACGATCCTCACGTCCCTCGACGACACGGATCTCGACGACGTCGGCATCGCAGTCACGCGGCGCCTGCCGCCGTTCCGCATGCCGGGTGATCCCTCCCCTGCCCCTGTCGAACGATCGCGAACGAGCCTCGCCGCCGAGAGCCTCGCGAAGCTCGCGTTCGAGGAGGGCGTGCGCTGGTTCGTCTGCTCTCCCGCTGAGGTCGCGCCGCTCCGCCGACAGCTCGGTCCCGAGGCCATCCTCGTGACTCCTGGCGTCCGTCCGTCGACGGCGGCGGCCGGCGATCAAAAGCGCATTGCGACGCCGGCGCAGGCGATCCGCGACGGCGCCGACTGGCTGGTCGTCGGTCGACCGATCCGCGATGCTGCCGACAGGCTCGCCGCTGCGCAGGCAATCACCGCCGAGGCGCTGTCGGCCAAAGCAGTGGGCACTCCGTGAGCCGGCTCGTCACAGGCCTCCAGCCCGTACGCGAAGCCATCCGGGTCCACGGAGAGCGCCTCGAGCGCGTGCTCGTCGAGGAGCGAGGTGGCCCGCAGATCGAGGCCGTCGCGCGCTTCGCGACCGATCGCGGCGCAACCGTGGTTCGCGTCTCGCGCGGCGAGCTCGATCGTGCATCGAAGGGCGCACGCCACCAAGGCGCGATCGCGTACGCGCCCGACCTCGCGCTCGTCTCGATCGACGAGCTCGCGAAGGATCTGTCGCCCGAGGCCGTCATCGTCGCGCTCGACGAGATCGAAGATCCGCAGAACTTCGGCGCGGTCATCCGTTCCGCCGTCGCTCTCGGAGCAGCCGCCATCGTCTGGCCCGAGCATCACGCCGCGCCGCTCTCGCCCGCGACGTTTCGCGCGTCCGCGGGAGCCGTCGAACATGCGCGCCTCTGTCGCGTGAGCGCGCTGCCGTCTGCGCTCGATCGCCTGCGTGAGGCGGGCGCGACCGTCGTCGGCCTCGATGCGAACGCCGAGAAGGACCTTCGTGAAGTCAGCGCCGATGGTCCGTTCGTGCTCGTGATCGGTGCGGAAGGAAAAGGTCTCCGCAAGCCCGTGAAGCGCGCGTGCACCGAGCTCGCGCGCCTGCCGATGACGGGCGTGCTCGATTCGCTGAACGCGTCGGTCGCGGGCGGCATCGCGCTCTACGAGCTCCTTCGGCGCCGGCCTCCCGCGAAGCCCTGAGCGCGAGACCCCGCCGGTCTGCGTGGCCATGTGCGCCTGAGTGGGACGCACACACACCAAAGCTGGATTGCGAGCGCACCGGTCGGAACGTCCCCAGATCGACGGATTTCGCGCAGTTGGCTCCGTTTCTCGTCCTCGGAGACCCCGATCGAGGCTGGCACCGCTGCTGCTGAAGCGGGGCCATGCGCTCATCTTCGCTTGGTCTCCTCGCTCTTTCCCTCATCGCGTGCGGCGTCTCTCAGGAGGCTGTTCAATCCTCCGAGGCGGCGCACACCGAAGGGGAACTGATATGGAGCAACGATCCGTACGCTTGGCAGGAGATCACGCAGTCCGAGATCGATCCGGCGCTCGGCGAGAGGACGGCGCCGCCGAGCCATCCCGTTACAGTGCGCCTGCAGGCGTGGGTCGATCGCTTCGACGGCGTAGTTCGCAAGCTCGTTCGCGAGAGGACGGGCCAGGTGCTCGTCGCGCCGAAGCCGAACGTTCGCCTCGTCGCCGATCCCACGGTCAACGCGTACGTCATGGGCCTGCCGGTCTGCGTTGCGAAGGCGCCCGCACCAGCTCCCGGAACGTATCCGCTGCTCGTGTTCTTGGCGCCGCAGGACCTCACGGTGAGCCCGGACGGCTTCTGCGTCGAGCCCATTGGATGGCCGGCCGCGCCGGCGCCCATCGATTGGCTGAATCGCGTCGGCGGGCTACCGATCCGCCAGAACAACGACGCGATCGTCGTCGGCTACGACGATCAGAACGGGCTCCGCGCTGCAGGGATCGCAAGCATCGCGAGCATCTCGCTCGTGAACGTCAACGCCGGACTCGTCGCCGAGCTCTCCGAGAAATCGGCCGCGGTCGTCTTGGCGCACGAGCTCGGCCACTACTACCGGAGCCACTCGGCGACGGCGTCCGCGCATCGCTACGACTTCTGGTACGACCGCGATCGTCACCTGCCCGAACGCCCGGAGCCGGTCGCCAACCAGGCGGCCTACCGCTTCCAGTACGAGCAGCTCAAACTCCCGCGCTTCCTCGTCCCGGGACAGAACCACCATCCGCGATTGGGCTCGACGCTCGTCGCCTGGGCGAAGGACATCAAGACCTGGCCGGGTCACGCCTGTGAGCCCGTGCAGAAGCTCGTCGCGAGCTGGCCCGCCGGGCTGAAGGCCGAGCTTTCGATGGAGACCGCCTCGCGCGATCTGAGCGGAGCGGCGCGGCGCGCCTATCTCGAGCTCGAGGTGAATGCTGCACACTGCATCGATACCCTCCGGCTGACGGATGCCGCAGCGACGACGGACAAGTGGGCGACCAACGAAGTCTCCCGCCAGTGGTTCGTCGACCGCATCGCCTCGCCGCTCCGCCAATCGCTCGGGGACACGGACCTCTCTGCCCCGACGTTGAAAGGGCTCGTCGAGGCGCTCACGACGAGGGCGAAGGCGGTGGACGCCGAGGGTCCCGCGTTCCTCCAGCGACTCGAGCAGAATCAGATCGGCCTCTACACCAGCGAGCAAGAGGCCGACGACATCTCGATGGAGCTGGCACTGCGTGTCGGACTCGACGTAAAGGACGTGTTTGCAAGCTACACGGATCTGATGCGGTACGTGGAGAAGGTCAGTCAGCCCGAAGCATTCGAGGAGGCGAACAACTCACTCTCCTCGGCCGAATGCGAAGCCCTCCTCGCGAACGGCTTCAAACAGGGTGGGCGCGACGTGCATGTTCCGCTCGGTACGCTCGAAGACCCGCACCACGCGCTCTGTTACCGCCTGTACAACCTGTATCGAGAGAGCGAGGCGCATCGGTACATTCCCGGTCCGCTCGACATCCCGAACGCGACGCAGCCGTGGAGCGAGCTCCAGAAGCAGGCGCTCGACTTGCTCGACCCGACGGAGCCGTCGACCCCGCCGCAGCCAGGTAAATCCGGCGCCGACGAGCCGCCGTCGGCCGAGGAGCCGTCGCCTGCGGAGCCGCCGGTCGGCGACGAAGACCCGGCGACCGGAGGAGAGCCCGCCGCGTCGCCGACGCCGGAAACGACGACGTCATCGTCGACAGGATGCAGCGCGGCACCGGGCGTCGCATCGTCGAGCACGGTTGCCCCGTTCGTGGTCGGCCTTGCCGGTCTCTTCGCGCTCCGGATGCGGCGCAAGAAGCCGGCGAAGGAGTAACGAGCGCGCTGCCGGTCAGGCGCTGGTCACGCGGACCATGGCGCGCGACGTTGTATGCTCGCGCGCCATGAGCGTGCGAATCGAGAGAAGCGGTCCAGTCACGACGATCGTCCTGGCGCGCCCCGCGGTGAAGAACGCCGTCGATCGAACGACCGCCGATGCGCTGTCGGCGGCGTTTCGTGAGCTCGACGCTGACCCCGCTACGAGCGTCGGTGTGCTCTACGGCGAAGGCGGGACCTTCTGCGCCGGGGCCGATCTCGCCGCGTTCTCGCGCGGTGAAGGCAATCGGCTCGCGCCCGACGGCGATGCTCCGCTCGGACCGTCGCGGATGCTCCTTTCGAAGCCGATGATCGCGGCAGTCGAAGGACACGCCGTCGCCGGCGGTCTCGAGCTGGCGCTGCTCTGCGATCTACGCGTCGCCGACGAGACGGCCGTGTTCGGCGTCTTCTGCCGGCGCTTCGGCGTACCGCTCATCGACGGCGGGACCGTGCGCCTGCCTCGCCTGATCGGCCTCTCTCGCGCGCTCGACATGATCCTCACGGGTCGTCCGGTCGCGGCGCGCGAGGCGCTCGAGATGGGCCTGGCGAACCGTGTGGTGCCGACCGGCGAAGCGCGCAGGACGGCCGAGGAGCTCGCGGCAACGATCGCGCAGTTCCCTCAAATGACGATGCGGGGCGATCGCAAGAGCGCGTACGCGTCGATGGGCATGAGCCTCGACGCGGCGCTCGCGAACGAGTTCGCCATCGGAATGGAGTCCCTCGCCAGCGGTGAGGCCGTGCGTGGAGCAACGGCGTTCACCGCGGGCAAGGGTCGCCACGGAAGCTTCGGCTGAAGACGCGCTACGTCTTCGCCGCGAGCAGCAGCGTGCGGATCTGATCGCGAACCGCGCGCCGGCGCTCGTCGATGAAGGGACCATCGAACGGCGGCTTGCCGACGAAGCCCTCGACCGTGCGATCGATGACGAACGGGATGAAATACAGACCCAGCAGGCTGATCACGAGATGCTGGGGATCGAGCTCGCTCTTGAAGATGCCTTCTCGCTGCCCCGCTCGAGTGAACTCGACGGATGCATCGAGCACACCCCGGATCGTCGTCGCGAGCTGGTCGCGCATGACCGGCCCCCAGTCCATGGCCTCACGCATCAGCAGACGCGCGGCGTGCGGATGCCCGCCGAGCATGCCCGTGATCGCGTCGGTCAGCGCGTCGAGGCGTTCGACGAGCGATCCTTCGGCCTTCGCGGCGCTCCGGATCGCTGCCTCGACTCCCTCGAGCAGCTGCGAGAGGACGGTCGTGTACAGAACGTCCTTCGACTCGAAGTGATGGAACAAGGACGCCTTGCGGAGCCCGACGCGCTCCGCGAGATCGCCCATGCTCGTCCCTTCGTAGCCACGTTCGGCAAACAGCCGCGTCGCTTCGGCCACGATCTCTTCTTTGCGGAGCCTCTTCCGCTTCCGAAGAACCGGAGCTCGTTGCTGCGGCGTTTCCTCCCCCCCGGCGGTCACGCGACGCCCCTCGAGAAGGGCGCTTCGAGAAGCGGCCGGACCGGCTTCAAAACGTCCATCACCTGCGCCATCAAGCTCGATTGCTGATCGCGCGAGAGAAGGGACTCGGCCTGGAACAGCGCGAATCCGACGTAGTCGTTCATGAGACCCACCAGCCAGGCATCTGGGTCTTCGCCGGCGAGCGCCGCGATGTTGCTGGCGATGCGATTTGGTTTGAGTGTCCCGTCCGCGAGCGGACCGGCTCCCATGAATAGCGGGTCATAGATTCCCCCTCCCGTTGCAAACCTGGAAAGACCGTCTCTCAACTCTCCCCCTCTTCCTGCCCCGTCACATCGCTCGTGGATCGCAGCGAGTGCAGGGTTGAACGTCTCGACGATCGCCTCCGGCCCGCGTGGCCGAGGGGCGACGACGAACACACAGCCGCTCGAGACGAGCTGGAACGCGCTACGCGTCACCTCGAACTCGAGCTGCCCCATCAGCCGACCGATGTCGGCGATGCTTCGCGTCCCGTCGATCTTCGAGAACATCTCGACGAGATCGTCGGGCGGCTTCTTTCCCGGCACCAGCACCGGGATGAAGTTGTCGTTCGGGATCTTCTCGCGGAAGAAGCGCATCTCGTCCATCCGGCGCGCTGCCTCGATGAGGAGGCCTCCCGCGTTGATGTTGTGCCGGCGGATGATGTTCCTCTCGTCGTAGCGATCGAAGAAGTAAAACGATCCCTCGCCGACGTGAATGACGGCGTAGAAGACCTCTTCGACCTGCCGCGCCATCATCGCGTACAGCTTGTCGGCCGGGACGATCCCGAGATCGATCGCGGTCTCGCCGAGGCGTTTGCCGCTCTCGGTGCTCACCTTGACGATCTTCTCGAGCTCCTCGCGCGTGATGACGCCAAAGCGGTACAGCGTCTCGCCGAGCCGCTCGTCGGCGACGGTCGTAGACGCGTGGATGATCATCCCGTGATCGAAGGAGATCGATCGCGTGCCGGCTTCGCCGAGGACGATGAGCTCGCCGGTCCATTGCGATTGCGCGGCCAGCGCGACGATGTCCGAGAGCGCGCCGGGCGTGCGAATCTCGCCCGCGAGCTTGAGCACGGCATCACCGCCGGTCACGCTGCGCGCGATGATGAGCTCTTTCGGGCTCGGGATCAGGCGCCACTCGCCTGCACGCGGTCGCAAGAACTGGCTCGCAGAACGACCGACCGGGTGCACGGTCCCGGTTCCGTCGACGCGAAGCAAGTCGTCGCGATCGGACATCGTCCACTAACCTACCAGAGGGTTCGCGGGCTTGGGCAGTTTGCGGTTCTCGCAGATGGCGCCTAGAAAGGGGCTCGATGTCGCCGACGACGGCACCCAAGCCATCCCCCCTGGAGCACAGCGAAGGTTCGGTGCCGAGCTCGCCCGAAGCGCTCGAAAAGGCGCTCGCCCGCACCTACATCGCCGACCGCCGGACTGCGCTCGCTGCCTGGCTCGCGCTGACGCTCGGCCGTCCCCTTCTTCTCGAGGGACCGGCTGGCGTCGGCAAGACCGACCTCGCCCGCGCGCTCGCCGAGACGCTCGGCCGTTCGCTCGTGCGTCTGCAGTGTTACGAGGGCCTCGATGAGGCCAAGGCGCTCTACGAGTGGGACTACGCGAAGCAGATGCTCTACACGCAGCTTCTCCGCGACACGGTCTCGCGCGACGCGATGGCTGGCACGCCGATCGCCGAAGCGGTCGAGCGCCTCGCAGGCGCCGAGGCAGCCTTCTTCGGGAAGCGCTTCCTGATCTCCCGTCCCCTCTTGACCGCGCTCGAGAGCGAGCGGCCCGTCGTCTTGCTCATCGACGAGGTCGACCGCGCCGACCCCGAGTTCGAAGCCTTCCTCCTCGAGATCCTGGCCGAGAACCAGGTGACGATCCCCGAGCTCGGGACGATCCGCGCAAACCACCCGCCCCTCGTACTCCTCACGACGAACGCGACGCGCGACATGACGGACGCCTTGCGCCGCCGCTGTCTCCACTCGTTCCTCGATTACCCGCCGCCCTCGCGCGAGCTTGCGATCCTCGAGCTTCGCGTCCCGGGCATCGCAAAAGACCTCTCCGAGGCGCTGGTCGCCTTCGTTCACGCCGTCCGCAAGCTCGCGCTACGCAAGCACCCGTCGATCTCCGAGACGATCGACTGGGCGCGTGCCCTCCTCGCGCTCGGCGCGAGCGCGCTCGACAAGGAGCTCGTCGGCTCGACGCTAGGCGCTCTCCTCAAGCACGAAGAGGATCGCGAGAAGGTCCTCGCCGCAAACCTCGCCCGCTAACTCCCTCGCTCACCTTCCGTCGCTTGGCCGAACAGACACCGTCACCTTGCCGGCATGGTCGGTCACTGCCGAGGAGATGCGAGCGCCGAGAGGGGGAAAGGGAGCGGGATGGCCTGGCGCGGACAGGACATGGGCATATCTGCTCGGGAGTTGCTGACTGCGCGCTTTGAGAAGAGATTTACAGGGAGACAGGGGGAACGGGGAGCCGAGAGGGAGAGGTCCTTCGTTCGATTTCGACCTGACCCCTCGTCGGGCCCTCACGAAAAACGTGAACCGCTCGCTTCGCGAGCGGTTCACGTTTCGTTCGGAAAGGAAGATCTCAGTTCCGAGCGGCATCATCGTTCCGCAAACGGTGCGCTCTCCAAGCTTCGTCCCGAGACCTTCGGGAGGAGGCGAGTGGCTGGACGAGCCCTATCGATACGACGGCGGCATCGACACGCCGATTCGGCGCGCTCCTGCAAGCGTCGGTACGCGCCTGCGACGCCATGCGGGCCGCTCTCTCCGTCCGAGTCGTGCAGCCGGCAAGGACGCGAGTGCCTTGAACAACGACCTGCCAGGTCGCATCAGAGGCTCAAATTTTGCGAGCAAAACGTGCAGCGTTTTGTGAGCGCCGACGAGGGTCCAGGTCGGAACCGAAGCAGGGCCCCCCTCCCTCTGATCTCCCTGTCGCCCTGTCTCCCTGTAAATCTCTCCTCGAGAAGCAGTGACAGCAGTCGATAGAGACTAGAAGTCAGACCAAAGGAGCGTGTGCAGCGCCGCCGCGCAAAGGACGCGGCGCGTGGAGTGGGGGCGACTCAGCTTTCGGCGGGCGGCGGGACGCTCTTGCCGTTCTCTTGCGACTTGTCGACCAGCTTCTCGCGCACGGGTTGCTCGCCGACTTCGAGCTCGCACTCGCCGAAGACGACCTGCATCTTCGAGCTCGTCGTCGTCAGCTTCACCTCGAGGGACTTCGCGCGAATGACCGTGTTGTCCTTCACCGACCCGGAGAGCTGCACCTTCTCGACGTCGAAGTCACCGGCGATCGCGCCTTCGCTCTTGAGCTCGCCGGCCTTCACCTTGCCCGAGACGGTGCCGCTCGCGGCGACGGTCAGCGACGGTGCCTGGATGTCACCTTCGACTCCACCTTTCACGAAGATGGGGCACGTGGACGAAAGGGATCCCTTGAAGGTGGTCCCTTCTTCTACGAGCGTGCGTTTTTCCGTCGCCGAGCCGATGGGGTTTCTCAGATCGCTCATAGCCCTCGCTCCTCCCTACTTCTTCCCGCCCTTTGCGCCATTGCCGTTGCTCGAACCGTCTTTGCTCGTCGTGATCTTCAGCCGAAGCTGGCACCCCGGCTCGAACGCGAATCGCGTCAGCTCCTCGGGCTGCTGCACCGCACCGATCATCGCGCCCGTCGACGAGACGACCAGCTGGTGAGCGCCGACGATCGCGGGACCGTTCTTCCTCGCGCCGGTGGCCTCGAAGAACTTGCCGTTGACGGTGATGTTGCCCGCGCCCGTGATCTGACATCCAGTGAGGACGCCGTTCGGGCCGATGAGCAGCTCGGTGCCCCTGCCGAGCGCGATCGTGCACGACTCGAAGAGGCTCTCGATCTCGACCGTGGCCCCCTCGTCGAACTGCAGCGACGCGTTGCGGAGGACGTCGCCGCGACCGAAGTAGCGGTGGTTCGCCGAACGTGACGACTCGCGCGCTGGAGGCGCGACGGCTTCACCGGCGAGCACCGCCTGCACCTGAGCCGCCTGGACACGCACGGAGCCGTCGCCGTTCGGGCTGTTGTCGAGCCAGTCGGCCTTGATGCCGGTCAGCTGCGCGCCCTTCGCGGTGAGGCCGTGGACCTTTGCACCGGTGAGGTTCGCGCCTTCGAGCTTCGCGTCGGTGAGCGTTGCGTTCCGGAGGTCCGCGTTCGTGAGATCGGCGTTCGCGAGGTTCGCCTTCCCGAGGTCCGCCTTCGACAGGACCGCGCCGACCAGCTTCACGCCGCGCGCCTTGATCCCGCGCATCTGCGCGTCGGCGAGCGTGGCGCCCGTGAAGTCTCCGTCCTCGAGGTTCGAGTCGTTGAGGTTCGCGTTGGTCAGCTCCGCCTTCATCATCTTGACGGCGCCGAGGTAGCACTCGCCGAGATCGGCATGCGTGAGGACGGCCCCGGCGATGTCCGCACCGCCGAGGTTCGCGAGATCGAGCTGCGCGTGCGTGAGGCGCGCACCGGAGAGAGTTGCTCCCTGCAGGTTTGCGCCTTCGAGGTTCGCACGCGAGAGGTTCGCACCCGAGAGGAGCGTGCGCTGCAAGTTCGCGCCTTCGAGATCCGCGTTGTCGAGGTTCGCGTCGCGGAGATCCGCACCCGAGAGGAACGCTTCGCAGAGGTTCGCGCTCTTCAGGTTCGCATTGCGAAGCTTCGCGCCTTCGAGGTTCGCGCCGACCATGTCGCAACGGCGGAAGCTCGCGCCTTCGAGCATGGCGTTCGCGAGATTGATCCCGGACAGATCCGCGCGGTCGATCTTCTCGCCACGTTTGACTTTGCTGACGACGGCATCCGCGGTGAGCTCGGCCATGTGTCGATGCCCTTCGAGTGTTCGTTCGAGTCACACGCCCCGCGTCGCGAGCTTGCGCGTGAGAGGACGAAAACTACACACGGTTTCTCCCGCTTTGTCGACACCCAAGTCACAGCGGCAACGTCATCCAGTGCGCGCCGGTACGACGTGTCGCGTGCGCCTGCTCGCATCTTCGCATCGTGTGCACCATGCACGTGTGCGGACACCGCAACGCGAACAGGTCACCTCGTCGTTCACGTGCCGCTCGCGTGCCGTTCACGCGCCGTTGACGTCTCTGGTCACGTCTCTGGTCACGCTTCTGGTCACGTCTCTGGTCACGTTTCTGGGCTTCGATACTTGTCGCGGGCCTCTTCGATGTACTCCGAGAGCTGCGCGATCCGCTGCGCGAACGGCACTTTCTCGATCCCCTGCAGGCGATCGACCTCACCGAACCGCGCGAGGAGGACGCTGATCTCGAGCCACGTCTCTTCGCGTGCGCGGAAGCAGTCGCGCTTCTTCGCCTTCGCGTCCGGCCCCCACCCGCTCGCCGCTTCTTCGTAGCCGTCGTGGTGCTGCTTGAGCTGTCCGTTGAGACCGGCGAGCTTCTCGCGCTCGGCCGCGCGAGCATCGTGCGGTGACGACGCCTTCAGCTCGGCGCGATACGCCTGCACGCGGTCGACGATGCGCGTCGCGAGCGCGTCAGGGATGTCCGCGACCTGCGCGATGTCGTGCGCGTTCGCCTCGAACAGGACAGTGAGGCTCGTCAGACCGGCCGCATGCAGCTTGTCGATCGTCACCTTGCGGACGTCGGGTACCTGCAGGAGCAGCGCCTGGACGATCACCGCCTCGCGCTGCGTCGTGTCCCGCTCGAGCGCGAAGGCTTGCGGGAGGATCTTCACGAGCTCGCCGTACGCATCCAGCAGACGCTGCTTCTCCTGCGCGCCGAGCATCTGCCCGCCGACCGCATTCGATGCATCGAGCTCCTTGCCGAGGACATCGAGCGCCGCCGTGAGCTCGAGCAGATCGAGACGCTCGGCACCGCGGCGGAGGGTGCGCACCGGCGGCACGCAGATGTGGATCCAATCGCGCGTGACCTCGCCCCACTTCACGTCGATCATGAAGTCGCGGACGTGCTGCATGTGATTCGCCGCGAGCTCGGCGAAGAGCTCGCGCACGGGAGCGAGATCGAACTCGTGGGTTCCTGGAAGTGACGGCCGGTCCTCCGAGACGAGCGCGTCGAACGCGAACGCGATCGAGCCCTCGTCGAGGCTGTCGAGCCCGAGCGCGGGGGGCGTGACGGACGGCGGCTTGCTCGTGAGCGGCGGGCGGACCGAGCCCGCCGGCCGGATCGTGGGCGGAACGCTCGGCCCACTGCTCGACGACGGGCGAGGAGACGGAGCAGCGGCAGGCGCAGCGCCACGAGCGGCAGGCGAACCGCCACGAGCGGCAGGCGCAGCGCCACGAGCGACAGGCGCAGGCATCGACCGCTGCGTCGCGCGGATCGGCTGCGAGGTGTTGCGCATCGGCAGCGCGACCGGCGCCTTCTTCTTCGTGGGCTCGGTCTCGTTCGGAACGGCGGCGATCGCTGCGCGCGACGCCGCGATGGCCGCGCTGCTCGTCGGGGGCTTCGCGACCGCCCCGGAGCTCTTCGGAGCAACGTCCGGTCGGACCGCCGGCATCCGCGTCATCGAGTCGATGCGCGTGGGCGGCACCTCGTCGCCGGAATCAGCGATGGAGTAACGGCCCGGAGAGCCCGCTCGCTTGTTCTCGGGTTCCTCGCTCGACTCGGACTTTTCGTCCGGAGATCGCGACGTCGAGCTCATCCCTCGAGACCTTTCATCACGCAACTCGCGGCTCCGGCTCAAGCATAACAGGGTCCGAAGCTTTGTCCGTCTTCTCGCCGCAGCCACGCGATGACGCACGTACGTCGACGAGCACCGAGTACGACAGACGGCGCCCTCGCTCGCACATGCGGCAAACCACAAGTCCCGCATGAGGGCGCGGTGATTTCCGCGCGAGCGCGTCAGCGCAGCTCGGCGACCTGCTCGCCGAAGATCTTCTCGAGACCGGAGAGCACCTCGTCGCTCACCTCGACGCGGTACTGGTTGCCGAGCTGAAGGAACGCCTCCGCGCCGTCCTTCATCGCGAAGACGAGGCTCACCGGACACCTTCCTGCCGACTTGGTGAGCACCTCGCCCATCCTGTCGAGCTGCAACGTCGTCGTCTTCTCGGCGACTAGGCGGATGTTCACGAGCTTCGTGCCGTCGCGGACCGAGTCGGCCAGGCGCATCGCCTCGTTCACGAAGAGCGTCGGCTCGCGCGGCCCTTCTTCTTCCTGCTCGCCGTCGTTGTCGCGGAACGGGAAGCTCACCTTTGCCGTGAGGAGCACGGGATCGCCGCTCGTGAGGACGGGCGCGAGGCCGTCGATCTGGTTGCCGCGCACCTTGCAGGTCACGCGTCCGGTGAGGTCCTCGAGATCGAGGAACGCGACCTTGCCGCCGCCGTCCTTGAAGATGCGCTCGCGGTAGCCTTCGACGGTACCGACCACCTTCACGACCGCCCAGTCGGAGGCGTTCGCGAGCGACGCGATCGGCACCGCATCGAGCTTCGCGAGGCCCCCCGTTCCACGGACGTAGCGCTCGAGCGGATGGCCGGAGACGAAGAAGCCGAGCGCCTTCTGCTCGCGAACGAGCATCTCCTTGCGGTCCCACGGCTCGGCGCGGACGTAGCCGCCGGCGGCCGGTCCGCCATTCGAGGCGCTTCCGTTCGCGCCTGGTTTCGGAGGAGCAGGAGCGGCATCGAAGAGGCCGAACAGATTCGTCTGCCCGCGCTCGCGATCGCGGCTCGCCGCACGTGAGCGTTCGAGAGCGACCTCGATCGACGCGAACGCGTCAGCGCGCGTGATCCCGCGCGCCGCAAGCGTCGTGTCGAACGCCCCGCACTGGACGAGCGCCTCGAACACACCTTTGTTGATGCGCTTCGCGTCGACGCGCGAAGCGAAGTCGAACAGGTCGTGGAACGGGCCGCCTTCCTTGCGCGCCTCGAGCAACGCCTCGAGCGCCGCACCGCCGAGCCCGCGGACCGCGCCGAGGCCGAAGCGGATCTGCGGTCCGCACCGATCGCGCGCGACCGCCGAGCGAGCGCTCCGCGGAATCTTCTTGTCCCCGTTCGGGTGCGTGTAGACGACCTTGAAGTCGATGTCGCTCTCGTTGACGTCGGGCGGGAGCACCGTGACGCCCATCGCGCGGGCATCGGCGATCGTGCGGACCACCTTGTCGATGCGGTCCTTGTCGCTCGTCATGATCCCGCAGAGGAGCTCCACGGGGTAATGCGCCTTCAGGAACGCCGTCTGATACGTGATGAGCGCGTACGCGGCCGAATGGCTCTTGTTGAAGCCGTAGCCCGCGAAGAACTCGAGGAGTCCGAAGATGCGGTCCGCGTCTTCCTCGAGCACGCCGTTGTTCTTCGCGCCCTCGACGAAGATGCCCTTCTGCTTGGCCATCTCCTCGGGCTTCTTCTTGCCCATCGCGCGTCGGAGCAGGTCTGCGCCGCCGAGCGAGTAGCCCGCCAGCGCCTGCGCGATCTGCATGACCTGCTCCTGGTAGACGATGACGCCGTACGTCGGCACCAGGATGTGGTCGACCTTGTCGTGCATCTTGGCGATGGGCTTCCGACCGTGCTTGCAGTCGACGAAGTCCTTCACCATGCCCGTGCCGAGCGGGCCCGGCCGGTAGAGCGCCACCGCCGCGACGATGTCTTCGAAGTTGGTGGGCTGCAGGTCCTTGAAGAGCTGCTGCATGCCCGACGACTCGAGCTGGAAGACGCCCTTCGTCTCGCCCGTCGCCATGAGCTGGTAGCTCGGCCTGTCGTCGAGGGGGATCTTCGAGATGTCGAAGCGCTCGTTCCCCGCCTTGTCCTTCTCATCGGGGCGCCCGTGGATCAGGTGCTGCGCGATGTCGACGACGGTGAGCGTCTTGAGGCCGAGGAAGTCGAACTTGACGAGGCCTGCCTGCTCGACGTCGTCCTAGTAGTACTGCGTGATGTAGCCCTCGGACTTGCCGTCCTTGAACACCGGGACGTGATCCCAGAGCGGGCCCTCGCTGATGACGATGCCGGCGGCATGTTTGCCTGCGTGGCGCGTCAGCCCTTCGAGCTTCATCGCCTGCGTGAGGAGCTCCTTCACGCGCGGCTCGGTGTCGTAACGCGCCTTGAGCTTCGGCTCGATCGTGAGGCTCTCCGAGATCGTGTACGTCTCGGCGGGCGTCTTGTTCGGGATGAGACTCGCGATCTGCTGCGCCTCGAACGGCGGCATCGCGAGCGCGCGCGCGACGTCCTTGATGACGCTCTTCGCCTTGAGCTCGGCGAACGTTGCGATCTGACCGACGCTCGTCTCGCCGTACTTCTTCTGCACGTACTGGATGACGCGTTCGCGCTTGTCCATGCAGAAGTCGACGTCGAAGTCGGGCATGCTCACGCGCTCCGGATTGAGGAAGCGCTCGAAGAGCAGGTTGAACGGGATCGGATCGAGGTCCGTGATCCGCATCGCGTACGCGACGATCGAGCCTGCGCCCGATCCACGACCCGGTCCGACGGGGACGCCGTTCTCTTTTCCGTAGCGGATGAAGTCCCAGACGATCAGGAAGTAGCCGGGGAACTTCATCTTGCAGATGACGTCCATCTCCATCTCGAGGCGCTTCCTGTACGCCTCGCGATCGATCTTCTTCCCGGCGGCCTCGAGCTCCACGAAGCGTGATTCGAGTCCGTCCTTCGCGACCTGACGGAAGTAGGTCGGCTCGTCCATCCCCTCGGGGACACCGAAGCTCGGGAGCATCGGGTTGCCGAGCTTCAGCTTCAGCTGACAGCGCTCGTTGATCTCGAGGGTCGACTTCAGCGCCTCGGGCGTGTCGGCGAAGGTCGCCGCCATCTCCTCGGCGGTCTTCAAGTACATCTCGAACGAGCCGTGGTGGCGGTTCTTCGCCTCCTCGTACGAGCGGCCGTTCTTGATGCACGAGAGATAGAGGGCGGCCTCGGCGTCGTCTTTCGTGCCGTAGTGGACGTCGTTCGTCGCGACGAGCGGCAGGTCGAAGCGCTTCGCGAGATCCTTCAGGATCCCTTTGAGAATCGGCTGCTCGGGCAGGCCGTGGTCCTGGAGCTCGACGTAGACCGCGCCCGGCTCGAAGAGATCTTTCAGCGTCGAGAGCGTCTTCGCGCCGGCTTCCGGGCCCTGCTCGAGGATGCTCTGCGAGAGGACGCCGCCCATGCATCCGGTGAGCGCGACGAGGCCCTTCGTCTTTCCGTCGAGCGCGGAGAGCGGAACGCAGGGAACGCCGGGCGTGCCCGCCGGATCCGGATCGACGTACCCGCGCGAGACGAGCGCGACGAGGTTCTTGTAGCCGTCCTCCGACGTCGCGATCAGCGGGAGGTGATGCCCGTGGCCGTTCGTGACGACCTCGAGCTCGGCGCCGAGGATCGCCTTCACGCCGACGTCCTTGGCCGCCTTGTAGAAGGAGATCGCGCCGAACATGTTGCCGTGGTCGGTCAGCGCCACGGCGTTCATGCCCTGCTTCTGGACGAGCTTGACGAGGTTCTTCACCTTCAGCGCGCCGTCCAGCATCGAGTACTGGGAGTGGACGTGGAGGTGGACGAACTCGGTCATGCTCGGAGATCCCGCCAGGGTCCCTTCGGTTACCGCGGTTCGGCTCGTGATGAAAGAGGCGCGGCCGACTCCGCGCGGCGTGCGTTCCAGGGCGCCGGGTTCGCGTCGATCTCCTCGAGGTCGAGCTCTTCTTCTTCCGGCGGCTCCGTCCACACGAGGTTCGGCAGCGCGCTCGAGAGCGCGGCGCGACGTTCTTCAGGAACGCCCTCGCGCGGGATCCGAAGCTCGCCGATGTCTCGGATCTCGGGAGCGTGCGCGAGAAGCGTCACCGCGCCTTCGTGACCGATGGGCATCTCCAGATCGAGGCGCGCGAGCTTGCGTCCCGCCGCTGCGCGGGCGACTTCGCTCGCGAGCACGACTTGCGGCACGAGCGCGTAGGAGCCATCTGCATGCTCGGTCCCGACCCATCGCCGGACCGTCAGCCGCTCGAGGGCCGGCGCCGCATCGCCGCGGAGCAGGTCTGCGATGTACGGCTCGGAATCGCGCAAGGGCAGCGTGAAGTGGACGGCCCTGAGCGACCGGAACAGAGACCTCGAGACCGAACGCAGGATGTCGTGCCCTGCCCAACCGACGCGGAGCAGCTGCAGGTTGTCGCCACGGACGCCTCCGAAGTCCTCGACCCGCCCCGCGAGCTCGAGGGCGCGCAGACGTGGAACCAAGGACCACACGGGCTCGATGTACGGCGGGTCGTGGGCGCCCCCGCCGTCACCGACCACGAGCGAGACGAGCGTCGGCGGTCCGTCCTTCCCGATCTGCTCGAACAGCCACGCCGAGTCGTCCGCGTCGTAGTGGCCGATGAAGAGACGTTCGAGGAAGCGTCCGGACGGATGCCGGAACAGCTGGTCGAGCACGGTCGACAGACCTTCTACCCGCGGGCGGTAGTAGAGTCGGCTCAGGCGCGCCGCCCGAATGAACCCGCAGCGCCACGAGAACGTCCGGAAGGATCGGACGGAGCTGCGGAGGAAGACGTAGGGAGCGAGCGGGCCGAGGAGCTCAGCTTCGAACTTCTTGAAGAGCGCCGCCTGGTCGCGCTCGAAGAGGCTCTGTTCGCGCCGATTCTTGCTCGTCGCGATCCGGTGCTGGGTGACGATCAGCTCCCCGCGCGGATCGCCCTGCTGCTGCAGCCAGTCGGCGTAGACGAGGTAGCCCTCGGGATCGTCGGGCGCCTCGTCGATGAGCGCCTCGAGCTCGGGGTTGCGCGCCGAGACTCCTTTGCGGCTCGCGGCGCCGGCTTCGGCTCGGGTGAATGGCTCGCCGTAACCGTCCCTCCGCTTCTCCTCGACGGCCTTGTCGAACGCTCGTGCCGCAGTTGCCGGCGACTCGTGTTCCTTCACGACGGTCCGTCCTGCGCTGAGGTGCCGACCGAAGCGCGTCATGATCGTCGCCTTGTCGCGCGCGATCTCCCAGAACACGCGGCCGTCGCCGTCGCCGCGCTCCAGCCGTAGCGTGACCTTCGCCTTCAGAGCTGCCACGGCGCGCGAGCATAGACGCGCGGCGCGGCGCGTCGAGGTGCGTCATCCGTGAGCCCCGCGCGAGCACCATCTCGAAGTCGTCTCGATCGAGTCGAGATCGCTCGACCCTCCTGGGAGGGCTTGCATTTTCTGCCATCATGCCGCCCCGTGATGGCTTGCGTGAGCTCAGCCGTTCTGCGTAGCATGCGCCGCCGCTCGCGAGCGGTGGGGCGAGGCGTGGAGACGTGATGGTCCCGCGCATCCTTGAGGTGGAGAGGAGCATTACCTATGAGGCTTGGAGCAGCGGTAACCCTGATTGGTCTCGGCGCGGGGATCGCCACGTTCGTCGCGATGCAGGGATGCAGCAGCGATTCGGACAGCGCCGGTACCGGCACGCAGACCGGCAAGATCGTTCCCCCCGAGGAGGGCAGCCCGACGACGTCGAGCGACGAGCGCGTGTTCGCGCTCGACACGATCTCGCTCGGCGAGGCTGACCGCGGCGGGGTGAAGAACAAGGATGCGTGGAAGAAGTACGGCTACAACCTCGACGGCCTCATCACGAACGTGACCGGGTCGCAGTCGCCGGACCTCGCGCGTGTCTGCAAGCGCGCGCCGGGCGCTGACTCGAAGGTCCACCAGGACGGCGACGAGGGCATCGACAACGCGTTCGGCAGTCAGATCCTCAAGCTGCTCGAGCCCTTCACGGCGACGCCGTCGAAGTCGCTCACGGACGCGATCCGCGCGGGCGACTTCACGATCATGCTGAAGGTCGTCGGGCTCACCGAGGAGGCTGAGCAGACGAACACGGGCCTCTCGGGCACGCTGCTCGTCGGCGGCGCGTTCAGCGAGGACAAGTCGGCGACGCCGACGTTCACGACGGCCGACGATTGGCCGTACGTGCAGGACCCGCAGGTCCCGATTTCGGGCGCCTACATCAACAAGGGCATGTTCGTGAACGGCAAGGGCGGCGCGCAGGTGAAGCTGAGCCTGTCGATCAGCGGCCAGTCGCTGAACCTCACGATCAACAAGGCCATCATCTCGTTCAAGCACAACCCCAGCGGGAAGGCGCTCGACGAGGGCACCATCGCGGGCGTCATCAACACGGCCGAGTTCGTCGACGGCATCGCCGCTGTTGCCGGACGCTTCAGCAAGGACCTCTGCAACGGCTCGACGGTCGACGGCATCAAGGCCTCGATCCGCCAGGCGAGCGACATGCTCGCGGACGGTTCGCAGGATCCGAGCAAGGAGTGCGACGGCATCTCCGTCGGCATCGGCTTCACGGCGAAGCAGGTCGGAAAGCCGACCAAGGCCGTACAGCCGACGGTCCCGCAGGACGATCCGTGCGACCCGAATTCCCAGCAGCCGGACGCGGGCGGCGGCAGCCAGCAGTGATCGCCTGAGGGCTCGCACTCTGCAGCCTCGAAGCGCCGGTCTGCTCGGACGAGCGGCCGGCGTCTTCGTTTTGTCTTCTCGCTCGTGACCTTCGCCGCGTGCTGCGCTCCAGGTATGATGCTCGAGTGCGGTTGCTTGCGCTGATGCTCACGTGCTCGTTCCTCGGCGCGTGCAGTTTGCTCGTGTCGACGGGCGATCTCGCTTCGTCGTCGCCGGACGCCGGCGCGCGCGCGGAAGCAGGACCAGCGCCGAGCCCCACGTCCGATGGAGCGGCGCTCTCACCGTCCGGCGATGATGGCGGGCTCCTCGGGTTCTGCGCTCAGCACGCCGCGACGTTCTGCGCCGACTTCAGTGGCAGCGCCCCGGAGGAGGGCTGGACGAGGAGGGACGTCGCGAACGGCGCGCTCGACCTCGCCATGACGGGTCCGAGCGGCCCCGTGCTCCAGACGTCGATCACGAAGGGCAGCGGCGATCGCTCCGCCCGGCTGCATCACGATCTGCCCTCCGTCCCCTCCAAGGTCCACCTCGAGCTCGATGTCCTCTTCGCCGGCGCGTCGAGCGCCGAGGTCCAGGAGCTCTTCAAGCTCGAGCTGCCGACGGCCCACGAGGAGGCGGCGCCTGGCTATACGTCGTCCGCTCTCCAGCTCCAGGTCAAGGGCACGGAGGTCATCGTGCTCGACGAAGTCTGGGATACCGCGGGGGCCTCCAAGTCCTTCCCCTACGCGTCCGGCACGCCCATCCCGTTGGGGACGTGGACCAAGATCGTGTTCGACGCCGTGCTCGCCACCTCGAACGGATCGATCGAGCTGAAGATCGACGGCGTGACCGTGCTCGCGAAGGATGGGATCCAGACGCTGTCGGACAAGGCCACGGGGGCGCGCCTCGTCGTCGGAACGTACGCGTACAACGCCGACGGGCCGATCGTGAACCTGTTCGACAACGTGCTGCTCGAGACGAAGCCCTGACGCGAGACCACGCTCATCGTGGATACGTCGCGCCGCCAGAGATCCCTGGCGTGCAGCCCGGCTTTCCGGTGCGATCGGTGACGTTCGCGTAAGGAGCGAGCGTGTGCACGCCCGTGAACGCGGGGCGCGCTTCGAGCGGGGCGGACCAGGCGTCGGCCGCCATCTCGCGCTGCTGGAGATCTCCGAACGCGTTCCAGCTCGTGCACCATACCGCGTGGGCTTTCTCGAGCGAGACGTTGTAGCTGCTCGCCGCAGCGCCGAGGTCATAGAGCTCGTGCCACTGGTCCTCGCTCATCCCGAGGTTCTTCGCGATCTTCACCGCGAACTCCGATTCGTCACCTTCGCGCGTCACGTAGATCACGCGCTCGCAGCCGATGTTCTCGAGAACGAGCGTCGGAGCGAGATCGCTCCATCCGCCGGCGGAGATGCGTCCGTCGTTCAGCTCGACGAACCGCGATAGTCCGGGCTCGGCGGGCGACGCGGTCAGGATCTCCTTCCATGTCGCGTCACCGAGCGACGTCATCTTCGTCGTCTTGAGATCGCCGAATCTCCGTCCGTTCGAGGCGAGCGCCGCGAGATCCGCATCGGCGCCCCAGTAACCGAACTTGATGTCGTCGAAGGAGACGTCGAACGGGATGCTCCCTGCCCTGTGGTCGCCCGAGAGATAGGCATCGCGTGCCTGACGGTAAGCCGGGACCGCAGCTCCCTCGAGCACGCTCGTCGACACGAGCTTCTTCACCGGCCCGGGGGCGCCGATCCTCTCAGTCAGACGTTGCGGCTCGGCGCTCGTCGCGCGCACCTTCGCGCGGTACTCCGACGCGAGCTTTCCAAACGCTTCGCCGCACGTCCCTCCGGCCGGGAACGGCAGCGCGCCGGCTTCCTCCCACGGCTTTCCTACGGACGCCTCCGCGCAGGCGTCGAGCCATGCGGCTTGCGCCTTCGTGTCGGCCGCACCGTACCCTGCGTAGAAGTCGGCGACGCGACCGAACAGGAGCGCGAGCGAGCGCCAGTCGAGGATGCCCGGACGGAAGAAGAGGCGGTTGTCGTCGACGGAGAACGCGCCGAGCGTCGCGATCGACGTCTGGATCTCCTTCACGTTGTATTCGAGGTGCTCGGCGTCGGAGAGCATCGCGCGGACCTCGGGGTTCACGAGCCCGCGCACCTCCGGGATCGCGAGCACGTCTTTCAGCTCCTCGGCGGCGCGCGCGGCGTCCGTCGACGCGAGCGCGGCGATACCCCGCTCGTCCACTTCCTTCTTCAGCTTCGCGGCGACGCCGACGAGGTTACCGATCGCGACGCCTTCCTCGGAGCTCGCGACGGTGAGCCCGTAGCCCTCGATGCTCTTCAGCGCGAGTGACACGCGCGCGGCGCGCTTGGCCTCGGAGCATCGCCGCGTCCCGCATCGCGAGACGACGGGATTGCGAAGCACGCTGTCGTAGACGAACGTCGTCAGGCTCCCGGAGCTTCCTCCCGCGATGCCGTCGACCACGCCGTAGTGCTCGACGATGCGCGCCAGCGACGTGAAGTGCGTCACGATGTAGTGGCCATTGCCTCGGACGGCAGCGCACAGCTTGGGCGTGCCCGTCTCACGGATCTCCGATCCGTCCTCGCTTGCCTCGTCATCGGTCGGTGATGCGCTGCAACCGACGACGACCGACGCGGCCGCGGCCATGAGGAGAACCGGCCCCAGAGAGAGCTTCATGCTCGGGCTCAAGCAGACGTCGTGCCACACCAACCTACATACAAATGTGCGCGGAAAGCGCGCGATCTCGGCCATGGGTGGATCGCCAGCGGACCTCCGCTTCCGCGCGAAGAGTCACCACCCTCACGCGGACGTCGCATCCGCGTCGAGCGTTCCGCGGTCATCACCCGTGCGGACGCGTCTCCTCGGCAGCGCCGGCGTCGCCTATCGGTTCTAAAAAGATTGATACAAACGCTCGGCGAGCTGCATTGATGGCATGCACGCAGGCCTGATGGCCACGGCGATGCTCCCCCGCAAGGGAGACATCGTGACCGTTTGCTCCTCGGCGCGTCTCCGCGATTGTGTCGAGAGGCACTTCGCCGACGTGCATCGTTTTCTCCGAAGGCTCGGCGTTCCAGCCGACGCCCTCGACGACGCGGCCCAGGACGCCCCGTGAGCTCAGGGCTCACCACAGCGTTTGTGACCGCCGTCCGCGGCGGTTCAAGCCTCTGCCACAGAGGTTTCTAGGAGATTCGACCGATGCTCATGAACAGGAAACACCGGCCGAGGTGTGTCGGCGTTGCTGTCTTTGGTATTGCAGCCAGTTTGGCCTCTACGTGGGCATGCAGCTCGTCGAACGTCGGCGTCGAGCCCGACCCTGGCGGTGATGCCTCACGTGCAGAGCACGTGGACGGGGGGCGTGTCGTCACGCAGGAGGACGGCGCGGTGCCCGAAGAACGCGACGCCTCGCAGGGCGCGGATGCGGCGGAAGCCGGGATCGACGACGCTGGGCCCGACGCGGCGGAAGCGGGGGTCGACGACGCTGGGCCCGACGCGGACAGCCCACTCGACGCCGGGGCGGACTCCGGCGACGGGGGCGTGGACAATTCGATCGTGCAGATCGCCACGGGCACCTTCTTCACTTGCGCCAGGACCGGGGGCGGGAGCGTGTACTGCTGGGGGAGGAACGACCAGGGCTCCCTCGGCAGAGGATCCCAGAGCTCGTCCGAGGCGACTCCAGCGCCCGTCGTCGACCTGACCGACGCTGTCGCGCTCGCGCTGGGGGACAGGCACGCCTGCGCCCGACGCAGCTCGGGGCGCGTCGTCTGCTGGGGATACAGCGAATTCGGTATCGGCGACGGGACGACGATGATGCGTCTCACGCCCACGGAGGTCGTCGGCCTGGACGACGCCGTCGAGATCGCATCGGGTCAGGCACACACGTGCGCGCGGCGGGTATCGGGGCAGGTCGTCTGTTGGGGCTCCAACAGTGTCGGACAGATCGGTGACGAGACCACGACGGATCGCTTGACTCCGACGGCGGTGAGCGGGCTGATCGACGCCGTCGAGATCGCAGCGGGTGGTGCGTCCACCTGTGCACGTCGCGCTTCGGAGCAGGTCGTGTGCTGGGGCTCGAACAATCGAGGCCAGCTCGGCGACGGGACGACGACGAAGCGGACGATGCCCACGCCGGTGACGGATCTGACGGACGTCGCAGAGATCTCCGTGGGCACCATCCACTCGTGCGCGAGGCGAGCTTCAGGAGAAGTCCTTTGCTGGGGGCGCAACAGCAGCGGTCAGCTCGGCGATGGGACCACGACCTCCCGCACCACGCCTGGCCCCGCGTCGATCTCCGGCGCTGTCGCGCTCTTCGCGGGCAACGACTACACGTGCGCGACCCAGAGCTCCGGATCCGCGTTCTGCTGGGGAGCGAGCCTCCAATCCGCCGTGGAACCGCACGTCCTGACGCCGACCCAGGTCGAGGGTCTGACGGACATCGCAGATCTCTCGTTCAACGGTCCTACCCGCTGCGCGCTGCGAAAGTCCGGGCAGGTACTTTGCTGGGGAGACAACAGCTTTTATCAGGTCGGTGACGGGACCAACGAGAAGCGATTCACGCCCGTCCCGGTCATCGGTCTTCCTGGCAACAACGCTCTCGATGCAGGGCCGTAGAGTCTCGTAAATCTCCGCTTGCAAGCGTGGGCTCGTTCGAGAAGTCGCTCTTTGGGTTTCGGCTGGCACCGGTCATTTTGGAGATTGGTCAATGCTCACTAAATCGAGATATGCGAGCCGGAGAAGCGTCGGACTCGTCTTCGCTGTCGCCGCCGGCTTGGCTTCTACGTGGGCGTGTAGCGCGTCGGGCGTCGACGTCGAGGACGATCCGCGCGCCGACGCATCGACCACGGTGCGCGACGGAGCGCACGACGTCGTTGCGCACGAGGACGGCTCGGTGCGCGAAGACCGTGACGCCTCCAAAAGCGGCAGCGACGCGGACGTGCAGGATGCAGACGATGTCGAGGACGCCGGGCCGGACGCGGACACGGTGCTGGATGCTGGGCCGGATTCAGGCGATGGGCCGGTCGACAACACGATCGTTCAGATCACGACGGCCGCCTTCGGGGGCTTCTTCAACTGTGCGAGAACGGCCTCCGGCAGCGTGTATTGCTGGGGACAGAACAATGAAGGACAGCTCGGCATCGATGAAGGGACTTACGCCTTCGAGCCGACCCCGCAGCCGGTCGTCGCTCTGACGGATGCTGTCGAGATCGCGCTGGGACAGGATTACGCTTGCGCGCGGCGCACCTCGGGGCGCGTTGCCTGCTGGGGACGCGCGGGGAAAATCGGGGACGGAACGACGACCAGGCGTTTGAGGCCCACCGAGGTCTTCGAGCTGGAAGACGCAGTCGAGCTCGCGGCAGGCTCAGGGCACATCTGCGCAAGGCGTGTCTCGGGGCAAGTCGTGTGCTGGGGAAGTAACGGTGTCGGGCAGATTGGTGACGACACCAAGGTCGATCGCCCGATCCCGACACCAGTGAGCGGCCTGACCGACGCCGTCGAGATCGCCGCTGGCGGAAACGCGAGTTGTGCGAGGCGTGCCTCGGGCCAGGTCGTGTGCTGGGGACATAACGATCAAGGTCAGCTGGGGGATGGGACGAAGACGACGCGCACGAGCCCCGTGCCGGTGACCAGTGTGACGGACGCTGTCGAGATCGCTGTAGGCGCCGTGCATGCGTGCGCGAGGCGGGCATCCGGAGAGGTGCTTTGCTGGGGACAGAACACGTACGGCACGCTCGGCGATGGGACGAGGACATCCCGAGCGACGCCTGCCCCCGCCCTGATGTCCGGCGCCGCTAGGCTCTTCGCGGGCAACTACTACACGTGCGCAACGCAAAGCTCGGGTGCCGCATTCTGCTGGGGAATTGGGCTTGGCGGCGCGGTCGACTCTTATACGGGCAGCGTTCTGACGCCAACCGCGGTCGACGAACCGACGGACATCGCCGAGCTCTCGTTCAACGGGAGTAGCCGTTGCGCGCTGCGAACGTCCGGAGAGGTTCTTTGCTGGGGAAACAACAGCTACTACCAGGTCGGCGACGGGACCAACATCGACCGCCGCACGCCCGTCCCCGTCCTCGGTCTCCCCGACAATGAGGCTCCCGACGCAGGGCCGTAGCTCACTCCGCGGCTGCAGTGGCTCACAGGGTCGGAGTCGGCGAAGCTCGTCGCCTCGCGGGGCCCAGCTCATCCGTTCTTCGCGACGCGCTGGTCGCCCGTCACGGCTTGTGGTGAGATGCGCGCCGAGAGTGCAGTCGAACTCGTCGGTGGCCATCGGGGCTTGCGTGCTCGCGACGCTGGGCACCTCCGCGACGGTTCGTGCCGCCGAGGCGGACAGAGAATCCGTCCATATCGACTACGTTGCCGAAGAACGCTGTCCGGCGCGGGAATGGATCCTCGCCGAGGTCGAGCGCCATGCCGACAACTGGCAGCTCGCAGAGGCTGGCGCCGTCGCGCGACGCTTCGTCCTTCGAATCGAGCATCGGGACGCGCAATACGTCGGGCGACTCGACCTTCATTCCCCGAGCGGCGAGGTTTCTGCGGGCAGCGAGATTCGCGGTCCCGACTGCGAGGACGTCGCGCTCGGTCTCTCCCTCGCCGTGGCTCTCGCGCTGGATCCGCGATCGAGCGCTTCGCGTCCGGGCTCTCCTCCAGCCGCACGCGGCGAGCGCGCGCCTGGCGCGCACGAGACAACGACACCGCCGCGTAGACCGCCGCCTCCACCGCCGCCGGTCACTTCCTCCTCGGACGAAGCGTCGCGCGGTTCGCTCGTGCCCGACGCCGTCGGTATCGGCGCTCGCATCGAGGGCAGCCGAGGTGTCGCTGGAAGTCTCGCCGGCGCGTCCGCCTTTGGCGAGCTCGCCTGGGCGACCCCGATTC
>JAEXCN010000447.1 GCA_023402175.1 Pseudomonadota bacterium
TGCATGGACGCATCGCTAGGCGCGAAATCTCAAGGTATCGTTGCATCCATGCAACGATCTGCCATCCGGGCCGAGGATCTCCGCTGGGACGACGTGAGGCTCTTCCTCGCTCTCTGCCGAGCGCGCACGGTCGGCGGTGCTGCCGCGGCGCTCGGCGTAGACGCCTCCACGGTCTCGCGAAGGCTGGTCTCGCTCGAGGAGGTGGTCGCGGCGACGCTCTTCGATCGAACGCGCGACGGCATCACCGCGACGAAGGCCGCCGAGGACCTGATGCCGGTGGCCGAAGAGATCGAGCAGCACATGATGCGCTTCGCGAACGCGGCGGAAGGGCTCGAGCGCGAAGCCTCGGGGCTCGTCCGGATCGCGTGCCCTCCAGACGTGGCCAGCGTCCTCGTCGTGCCGCTCCTGGGCGAGCTCCTCGCGAAGCATCCGGCCCTTCGGCTCCAGGTGGATGCCGGAGAGGCCGTCGTCGACCTCGCGAGGCGCGAGGCGGATCTCGCGCTCCGCACCGTCCGCCCTGCACGGGGCGATCTCGTGGTGACCCGGCTGGCGACGGCGCGATGGGTCCTCGTTGCTGCGCCGAAGCTCGCCCGAAAGCTCGGAAAGCTACGCGCGTGGACGGACGCGCCCTGGATCGGGTGGGGCGAGCGCTTCGCCGAGATCGGACCGGCACGATGGCTCGCCAAACACGTCGCCACAGAGCCTGTCGTGCGATCGGACAACGTGACGGTGCAGCTCGCGGCTGCGCTCGCCGGCGCGGGCGTCGTGCTGGTTCCCACGCAAACCGCGGCTCATCATGGGCTCGTTCCGGTGTCGATCCGCCCGGCGCTCCGTCCGGCGGCGGACGAGTGGCCCGTCGACGAGCTGTTCCTGGTGACGCACCGCGCGCTGCGCAATGTCCCTCGCGTACGCGCCGTGTGGGAGCTCCTTCTCGAGCGCGTGGGGGATCGCGAAGCGCGCCAGTGACGATGGCGCTACTGCGCTTGCCACTGGTTCTGCACCTTCGGCTTCCCCGCCGTGAGCGCGGGATAGACGAAGAGCAGGCCTAGCCAGTAGAGGACGCAGAAGACCCCTGTCGCGATCGCGCTGCGGCGGACCGCGCTCTTCACCGAGCGTCCGCGTGCAGCGACGAGCGGGATGAGGACGGTCGCGAACAGGATGCTGATGAGCAGGGCCTTCTGCATCGGGGCGCTCTCAGTTTAGCAAGCCACGCGCCGTCGGGTCACATACCGTCATGACTAGGGAATCGCGCGTCGGCAAGCCCGACAAGAACGCCCCACGTCGCATCGCCGACCCATCACCACGGACGCGCGAGGCGCGTCTTCACCATCCGGCCCCACGGCGTGGGCTCGAGGGGTGCGCCGGCGATGCACGCGTCCTTGCGCGCGACGACCAGGTTCGGCGGGCAGTTGTTGTGGAACGTCCACGCGAGCCACGGAACGTCGAGGCTCTCCGCCGTATCGAGCAGCTTGTGACAGTCCTCGGGGAACATCGTGACGTCCTTGTCCTGCTGCGGACCGAGCTCGCCGATGATGACGGGCAGCTTCTTCGCCGGGCGGACGACGAGCTCGTCGAAGCGTGCGGGCCGATTGTAGACGTGCGTCTCGTACGCGACGTTCACGCCTCCGCCTGCGGTGATCGGATGATCGATGTAGTAGTCGAGCGAGCGGCCCCACTCGCGCGTGCCCTGCACGGTGATGACGTGGTGACGGCCGGGGCGCTCGACGCTCCGAATCGCCGCAACTGTGTCGTTCATCGCCTGCCACACCTCGGCGTCGCGCTTGCCGTCCTCGTTCCCTTGGGGCTCGTTCACGAGGCCGAACATGACGAAGGGCATGTCCCGCAGCGCCGAGGCGAGCTTCTTCCACACGAGAGCGGTGCGCGCCGTCGGCCATCCGAGCGAAGAGAACGTCGGGTCCTGCCAGAGCGAGACGAGGACGTAGACGCCCTTCTTCTTGCCGATGTGCCCGATGATCCGCATCACGTCGGTGAAGTAGCTCTCGTCCTCGAGCACGTTGCGCCAGTGGACGCGCGCGTTCCCGCCGTTCTTCGCGCGGCCGTCGTCCGGGTAGCTCTCGAGCAGGAGCCGGAGGAACGTGGCGTTCCACTCGTCGGTGAGCGTGTCGATCCGGCGGACGACTTCGTCGACCTGCGGCGGCTCCCACGCGCAGCTGTCGCACGCACGCGTGTCGTGCACGTTCGCTCCGCGCCCGCGGAACGGTTTTCCGTTCGGAAGGCGAATGCGATTTCCCTTCACCTCGAGCCAGCCGGTGATGAGGCCTTCACCGCTCGGCGGTGCGCTCGCGGAAGCGAGATCGGCCGGGCTCGGACCGACGGTCGCCGATGTCCCGGCGCTTTCGGGTGCGGTCGCCGGCGCGATCGGCGCGGCTGGAGGACGTCGATCGCGCTCGCAGGCGGCTGCGAGCACGAACAGGCTCGCCGCGCAGATGCTCGCCTTCCCCGCGGGGCGCTTCGCGCCCACGCTACCTTGCGAGTGAGGCGTTCAGGACGACCGAGCCGAGGAACTTCGGACGGCCCACCTCTTCGACGGTGCGGGTAGCCGCGATGACGCTCGTCTCGCCGATGAAGACACCGAGGAGAGCGGCATCGACGTTCTGCGCCATCGGGACGGTCGTCGCGTTCTCGGTCACGAGCTTCAGGACGACGATGCAGCGCTTGCCGCGGCTCGTGATGCTCTGGATCTGGGCGAGCATGCGCCCCATGTCCTTGAGCCCGAGATTGCGCGCATCGAAGACGGTGAGCTCCTGACCGAGCTCGCTCGCGAGGCGCGCCATGCCGTGCGCGATCTCGAGGACGCCGTCCGGATCGCGCTTGCTCGATCCGATGAAGGCGAGCGACTGCCAGTCGTGCTGCTGGCATCGCAGCCAGAGCCGCTGCCAGACCGGGTCCATCGTGTTGGACCCGCTCATCATCGAGGTCATCCCCCCGCCGTCAAATCCCGCGAGCGGATTCGTTCCTTGTGACATGGGGGCAGGTTGCTCGCTCGACCGTTTGTTCTTTGTCTTCTCGCGAGGCTCGGCGCCGTCGTCTTGCGGCACGGTTCCTCGGCGAGTGTCGGTGCGATCCAGTATATCCAAAACCTACCTCCGAAAAGCTCGATTCATTCGCGGGTCTACTTCCCCAGCGTCCTCGCCGAGAGGCTCGGGCGCGTGGGGACGCTCGCCGACGGCAGAGTTGCCGCCGGAGAGACATGGGCAGAAAGCTCGGTGCGCGAAGGCCAGGTACGGCACAGTCGCAAGAGTGCACGTTGGGGACCGATGCCCCAGCCGTGAACGGCGGGCGCGCGATCGAGCCTCTGGAAGATCCATCGGACGACAGCACCAGGCCTGCGCATGTACCTTGCCGCAAACAAGCCGCGTGCCGTACGGCTGGGCCCTCCGGAAGGCGGGATGAGCCGACGAGGCGCGGCGCGTGCTAGAAGAGGAATAATCTCGGCTCGCGCGCTGCCGCCGGCGTGCACCTTCGCCGAAGCCGCCTCTCATCGCTGAAGGCTCCTCGATCGATGTCTTCGCTCTTTCGCTTTCGAACGATCGCCTGCGTCGCGCTGCTCACGCTGCCCGCATGTGTGGTGCGTCTGTCGGATCGCAACTCGCCCGCGCCGAACGGCGGCGTCACCGGCGAGTCGGCGAACTGCAATGCGATCCAGATCCTCCCGGGCGGTGCACCGGGCGGAGAGGCCGAACCGAAGCTCGTCGGACGTTACGCGTTCCCGCCCGAGACACCCGGCGAGGCGCTGTTCGACTGGTCAGGGAACTACATCACAGTGCGGTTCCAGGGCACGAGCAAGATCACGGCGAAGCTGCGGCTCCCGGGAGACGTGCCGCAGGACCAGCTCTTCACGTTCGTCGTCGACGACCTTCCGCCTGCGACGCGCCAGATCACGGTGAAGAGGGATGCGGCGGGCAACCCGACGCTCGAACCGGAAGAGAGCTACGACATCGTTGGCCTCGATCCGAATAAGCCCCACGAGGTGACGATCCACAAGAACACCGAGGCGCAGAAGGGCGCGGTCATCTTCAAGGGCTTCGACCTCAATGGCGGAACGCTGCTTCCGCCGACGCGCCGTCCGCGCCGGATCGAGTTCATCGGCGACTCGATCGTCTGCGGTTACGGCAATGAGGGGAAGAACGCCACGTGTCCCTTCGAGGTGAAGGTCCGCGAGGTGAGGGACGCGACCGGCAAGCCGCTCGTCGACGAGAAGAGCGGCCAGCCCGTCGCCGTCTCCGTGCCCCTCACGGAGAACCAGTATCTCGCGTTCTCGTCGATCGCCGCGCGCGAGCTCGATGCCGACGCGGTCACGGTCTGCTGGTCGGTCAAGGGCGTCTACAAGAACTACAAGGAGCGTTACCTCGTCGAGAACGGCCAGTTCGTTCGCGACGCCGCGGGCAATCGCGTGGTCGATCCCGAGTCGACCGTCACGGTCCCGGATCTCTGGGAGACGCGCACCGTCGCGAACGACGAGAAAGGCTTCAAGTGGGACTTCGCCACGGAGAAGCCCGAGGAGATGCCGCAGGTCGTCTTCATCAGCCTCGGAACGAACGACTTCTCACGCGACACGCAGGAGGCGGCCTCCGATCCGGGCCAGCTCGAAGGAAACAACGTCCCCGACGGCCTGTTGAACGATCCCGCCGAACGGGAGAAGTTCTTCCAGGCTTATCTCGCGCTCGTGGAGAAGGTTCGCGAGCACCGGCCCGACGCGCACATCTTCCTCGCGACGCCGCCGATGGTCACGAACCAGTTCCCGCTCGACAACGCGCGCGACAACCTTCGCAATGCGCTCTTGCGGATCGTCCACGAGCGCGAGGCGAAGGGAGACAAGAAGGTCTATCAGATGGACCTCGTCGAGCAGGGCTTCCGCTACGGGCTCGGTTGCGACTACCACCCGAACCTCGAAGTGCATCGCATCATGGCGAAGCAGCTCGTCGGAGCGGTGCGGTCCAAAACGTGCTGGTGAAGTAGAGCTGATGGCGATCGCGGGACGTTTTGCCCCGCACTCGTCATCGAGCTCTCACACCGAGCACGCTGATGATCGACGCGGATACCGAGGACGAGCAGCTGGTCAACGGAGCAGGCACCGCGGTGCTGCCGAGCGGTGGATTGGGGAGGCCGAGGGACAGCGAGGCCCCCGACATCTCGGAGGGGTCCGCGCGACCGGAATTGCCACCCCACCTCGGGACCCCTCAGAGCCTCGAGGAGCTGCAGGAGCGGGTGAACCGCAAGTACGGCGCGTTCGGCGTCCGCGCGAAGAGCGACGACGTCGACGAGGATCGCGTCCTCACGGACAACGGCTGGAAGTCGTCGGCGTGGCTCATCGCTGGTGTGTTCGCCGCTTCGCTCTTTCTCGCGTTCGCGTCGCATCCGACCTTCAACGGCCCAGGCGAGTGGGCGAACTCGTTCCGCCTCGACACCATCTTCATCGTCGTCTGGGGCCCGCTGCTCGCGTGGGCGATGGCGCGCCAGAAGCTGTGGCGGAGCCTGCGCACGTACCTCGTGCTCGCACTCTTCATCGAGGCCTTCAGCGAGACGATGTTCCGCCAGAAGGGCGAGGGCGGCTATTGGGACTCGGTCCTCTGGCCCGCTGCGGTCGCGTTCTACGGGACGATCAAGGAGCTCTCCGGCGTGCCGGGCGCGTCGCTTCCCGTCTTCTTCTTCGTCACCGTCGGCCTTCTCGGGCGCGCCGTTTGGGGGAAGAAGTCGGCGGACTGGGTCGCTCCGCCACGCTTCGCGAGGAACATCCTCCTCGCTTTCCTCGGCACGGTCGTGGCGCTCTCGGTCGTAGGTCTCGCGCGCGGCGGGCAGATCGACTGGACCTTCCGCCAGACGATCCACCTCTTGCAGCTGCCGCTCGTCGCGCTGCTCTTCTTGTACGCCCTGCGCGTGCCGCACGATCTCGCGGCGATCGGCACGGCGTTCGTGCTCACGGCGATCGCGCGCAGCCTGATCGTCATCTACGTCTACGTTGCCGTCTGCATCCCCAACGGCATCACGCAGCTCCCCGGAAAGCCGGAGTGGTGCACGACGCACTCGGACACGGTGCTCTTCGTGAGCGCGCTCGTCATCCTCTTCGCCCATGCTCTCGAGCAGCGGAACAAGCGCACGATCTTCCAGGGCCTCGCGCTCGGGGCCGTCATCTTCCTCGGCATCGTGCTCAACAACCGACGCCTGGCGTTCGTCAGCCTCGGGATCGCGCCGCTCGTCATCTATCTCGCGCTCGATCCGAGCAAGCGCAAGCGTCGCGTCACGATGGCGCTCGCGATCACGGTGCCGCTCCTCGTCGGCTATGTCCTCGTCGGGTCCGAGTCGACGTCCGAGTCCGCGCTCCTCAAACCGGCGAAGAGCATCGTCTCCGTCCTCGATCAAAAGGACACCTCGTCGATCTCGCGCGACATCGAGAACGAGAACCTGATCTACACGCTCCGGGCGAGCCCCGTGGTCATGCGCGGGTTCGGTCACGAGTACCTCGCGTCTCCGAACAACCCGCCCGTCGACATCAGCGAGGTCTTCAAGAACTACCGGCTGATCGCGCACAACGGTGTGCTGTGGCTGTGGTCGATCGCCGGTGTGATCGGATTCACGCTGATCTGGCTCGTGTACCCGCTCGCAGGGACCCTCGCGCTGCGCGGCTATCGTGCCGCAGACACGGCGCTCGAGCGCAGCGCCGCACTCGCGTCGCTCGGATGCACCGCCGTGTGCGTCGTCCAGATCTGGGGCGACCAGGGCCTCAGCAGCTACATGACGCTCGTCACGTTCGGTGTCTGCTTCGCCGTGGCGTCTCGTCTCGCCGTGCGCGCGGCGTGACGCGTCGCTCTCGGCTCCGTGAGGCGTCGCTCCCCGCGTGTGCGGCCTCTCGCAACCACGGTTCGCCGCGAGAAAACGATGCGGCAGCCGGCACTCGCGAGGTTCCGCGTACCTGGACGTGCCAGCCGAAGGCCGGACCACAGGGCGCCGCGATGCGCGACCGTCATGCGCGCTCGTCCGCCTCACCCGAGGCTCGTCCGTAGCGGTTTGTCGGACCGCACGGTGCTGCTGAGGGCGGCGGCCCTCTTGCCTGATCGCGGGAATGATCCAACGCTTGTGCGCCGGCCCACTGACGCTCGGTCGCCTCCAGGCCCTCGGCATCAGTCGTGCTAACGTGGACGCTAGGCTATGAGTGACCGGGCCGAACGGCGTATTGGAAGTGTGATCGCCGGAAAGTGGCGCGTGGACTCGCTCCTCGGCTCCGGATCGATGGCTGCGGTCTACGCCGTGACGCACCGCAACGGTGCACGCGCGGCGCTCAAGATTCTGCATCCCACGCTGTGTGTCGACGAAGGCGTGTGCGAGCGCTTTCTCGGCGAAGGCTATCTCACCAACTCGGTGAAGCATCCGGGCATCGTCCGCGTGCTCGACGACGGCGTGACCGACGACGGTTGCGTCTTCCTCGTCATGGACCTGCTCGAGGGAAGGACGCTCGAGGCGCTTCGCCAGGAGCGCGGCGGTCAGATCGAGCTCGTCGAGATCCTCGACATCGCCGACAAGCTCATGGATGTCCTTCACGCCGTCCACCAGAGCGGGATCATCCATCGGGACCTCAAACCTCAGAACGTCTTCATCTGCGACGACGGCACGGTGAAGCTGCTCGACTTCGGCGTTGCCCGCGTGTTCGACGGCAGCGCGCAGAGCAAGCTGTCGGTGTTCGGGCTCGTGCTCGGTACGCCCTCGTTCATGTCGCCGGAGCAGGCGCTCGGCTCGCGAGACAAGGTCGATCATCGATCCGACATCTGGTCGCTCGGCGCGACGGTCTTCACGGCCATCACCGGGCAGACCGTTCATCTCGGACCGCACGTCCAGGCAAAGCTCCTCGCCGCGGCGACCGTCAAGGCGCGGTCGATCACGATGGTGAAGCACGACCTGCCTGCTCCGATCGCCGCTGCGATCGACACGGCGCTGCGGTTCCAGAAGGAAGACCGCTGGCAGAGCGTCGATGCCTTCCGTCGTGCGCTTCGCGAAGCGCGTCGCGAGCTCGGTCTCGGCAAGCCGCAGAGCGTGCCGCCGCCGGGATGGCTCGACGACGCCGATCTCGACTCCACGCAAGTCGACACCGGCGAGCGGGGAGGCAGCGTCATCGTCCGCACATCGACGAAGCCGCCGCCGGTGCCGAGCAAGCGGCGGTCGGAAGGCCCGGGCGGAACGTTCATCGGTATCGGCAACCTTGGCGATCAGGGTGCAGGCACGGGGACGGAGCCGCTCATCCCCGTCGCCCGCGCTGCCCGGCGGAGCTCGTCGGACCCCGACGAGGTCGCCGCCGTCTCCGCTCCGCCGCCGCATGCAGCACGCCCATCGATCGACACCGACGGCCACGCGGACGGCAGCTATCCGGCTGTCGGGAGCACCGTGAAGGTGCACGAGAACGACCTGCTCATGTCCCAGGTCGGACGCCGACGGTCCGGCGCGGGCGTGTGGATCGCGGGCTGTCTGCTCGCTGTTGCAGCCATCTCGGGCATCGGGTTCTTCGCCGTCAATCGTTCGAACCCCGTCGACGAGCAGAGCGCCACGACCGCACAGGCCCCGCTCACGTCTGCCACAGCGCCGATCAGCGCTCCGGCCACGGCTCCGGTGCCGACGCCGATCCCGACGCCGATCCCGACCCCGCACATCGACCCGAAAGAGCTCCTGAAGGACGCGTCCGCCTCGATGGAGTCGCCGATCAAGGCGTCCGTCACGACTCCGCCCTCGCTGCGCACGGGTCCTGCAGCTCAGCCTCCCATCATGGGGACGTCGAGGATCGCCACTCCGGCGCCGCCGTCGCGACCTCAAACCACCACCACCACGAACACGCGACCGGCGGAGGATCAAGCGCCGCCGACCGTACCGCCGGATCCTTTCGGCACTCCTGAATAGAGCCCGCCCCGCGAGGCGGACTCGTCCCCGATGGCCCGAAACTCCGGCTAATCTGCTCAGACAAGGCTCGATAGCGATGGCTCGAATCGAAGAAGCAACACTCTTCCGTCCCGATCCGAAGCTCCAATACCCCGGAGCTTCCCGGAGCGGGGGCGGCGGCGGCGGCGGCGGCGGTGGCCGTGGGGGCGGACGCGACGACGACGACGATGGGCCGAACATCGCCGTCAAGGAGCGGATCGCCGAAGCCGCACGTTCGGCCAAGCGGCGAAAGGGCCTCTCGTTCGTCGTCGTGATGATCTGCGGAGCCCTCACGGTGCTCGGAGCGATCTTCGCTCCGCGCAACTACGAGGTCGAAGCGCGCGTCCTCGTGCAGCGGACGCAGGCGATCACCGGCGGTCAGGCGCAGCAGCTCTCCGCCGAGGAGATGCGCAACATCGCCAAGGAGTACGAGGAGCAGGTGATGGCGCACGACAACGTCATCGCCATCGTCCGCCAGAAGAACCTCGTCCAGCGATGGGACGACATGCGGCAGCCGCATCGCCGGCTGATCGACAAGATCAACCGCAAGCTCGGCAAGGCACCGCCGACGGACGACGAGAAGTACGACGCGCTCGTCACCAACGTGAAGAACCGCCTGAAGGTCTGGGTCGATGCCACGACCGTCACGGTCAAGCTCGAATGGTCCGAGCCGGAAGCGGCACGCGACATCGTCGACGCCGCGCTGAAGAACTTCCTCGAAGCGCGGTTCCAGTCCGAGGTCGGCGTCATCCCCGAGCGTGTGAAGATCCTCGAAGCCGGCGTGCAGCAGGCGCACAAGGATCTCGAGGTCTCGGCTGCCGAGCTCGTCCGTCAGCAGAAGCTCGCCAACCCGCGCGAGCGCGTGAACATCGTCATCCCGAATCTTCCGCAGGGCGTGACCGATCGTCGTATCGACGAGGCCGCCGATCCGGCGCTCAAGGCGCGTCTCGATACGGTGAGACAGCAGATGGCCGTGCTGCAGGAAGCGAAGCTTCGTCGCGAGGCGGAGCTGAACCAGGAGCTGATCCAGAAGCGGCAGACGCTCGCCGAAGGTCACCCGGAGATCATCGCGCTCAAGCAGACGATCGACGCGACGCGCGCGGACCCGCCGCAGCTCGCGAAGCTCCGTGCCGAGGAGCGCGACATCCTGAACGAGATCTCCGCGAAGCAGAAGGCCGCCGCCGAGGCGCGTGCGAACGAGCCGAAGCCGGTCGCTCCGCGGGTCGTCACCCCGGCGCCCGCCGTCGAAGCGCCCGTCGCCGGAGCGACGAAGAGCATGCAGGACGCGCAGGTCCAGTTCGATGCCGTCACGAGGAAGTACAGCGAGCTCGTGACTCAGCTCGACGGTGCACGCAGCGGCCTGCAGCTCGAAGAGGCGGCGTTCAAGAACCGCTACAAGGTCGTGCACCCCGCCGAGCTTCCGGCCGGCCCGAAGCGTCCGGTGGGACTCATCGCGATCGCGATCGGCGTGCTCTCGACGATCGCCGCCGTGCTCGCCGTCGCGGCCCTCGCGGATCGGTTCTCCGGGATCTTCTTCGAGCCGCGCGACGTGCGCGACCGCCTGGGGCTTCCGGTGTTCGCGACGTTCTCCTGACGCAAAGCGCACCAAGCCAAGAAGGCAGAGAGGACCTCCTCTCTGCCTTTTTGGTTTCTGCGCGTGTTGCCCGCTCGAACGCCGTTGGAAGAGGCAATCAGGGCAACCGAGCCCGAGCCCGAGCCCGTGACCGAGCCCGAAATCAGCGCCCCGTCGAAGCTTCGAGCGAGCTTCACGAGCACTCCTACGATGCACACGAGCATCTGCTTGCTGGCACCGTGTTGGTGCAAACAACGCAGAGAGGTGACGTTTCTGCCCAGGTACATGGGTGGCGTTTCTGCCTAGGTACATAGGTGACGTCAGGCTCCGTTCGCGTCGCTCAGAGGCTATCGATCGGGGCGATCTTTCCGCGACGGCCGACGGGGGGCGCACCCTCAACGACGTCTCGGGCGCGGTCACGGGCTCGGGCTCGGGCTCGGAAAAAGAGAAAGGCCGGATCGTCCACGCGGACGACCCGGCCTTCCGAGCTTCGACGAACGCGATCAGCGCCCGGCGCGGCTCCCGCGCTTCGTCGTGGTCGAGCGCTTTGCAGTAGCGCGCTTCGTCGCTCCGCGCTTCTTGGTCGTCGTGCGCGCCGTCGGACGCGCCGCTCCGCGCGCCGTTCCTCGCGCCGCGCCGCGCTTCGCCGTCGTCGCGCGCTTCGCCGTCGTGCCGCGGCCTGTAGTCGCGGCACCCGCCCGCCGGCCAGTCGTCTTCTTCGCGCCTCGCTTCGCTGCGGGGCGCTTGGCAGTGGCGCGCTTCGCCCCGGCCGCTCGGCGGGGCGTGGCACGTGTGCCTGTTCTCGCTTGCGCCGTCTCGCGCGAGACGAGCTTCGAGAAGCGCGATGTCGGCTGGTACACCATCGCGAGGTTGTTCTTGTCGAAGGCGTCGAACCACTTGTCCCAAGCCATCCGTTCGAGCGTCTCGACACCGCTGAAACCCGGGTAGTCGATGCGGAGAATGCCGGGATCATTGCCGCGCCCGGTGCCCTTCACGCGCGCGGGGCAGCCGCCCTTCGACTCGACCCACCGCCGGATCTCTTCGTGGTTGGTGGTCACCTTCCCAGATCGTCGCGCAGCCATGTGTCCTCTCTTTCGCTTCTCCCAACGGGTTCGGGAACACGGGCGGTTCGCAATCGGTGTGCCGTGTGCATGTGACCGATCATCTTGTCGTCCGATGGTCTTGTGAGTGCGGGCCCTGAGCCGATATACGTAGGACCTTCGATGCGTTCGCTTGAACGCCCCAGGCACACGCCCATGACTTCGGCTCGCTGATGCTCCCGTTCACCGCTGTCATGCCGATGGACGTGGCGCAGCAAGCGTACGTCGCGGCCCGCGCCGAAGAACGTCTGAAGTACGGCAGCGACATCAATGTCGCCGAGACCGAGCTCAATCCGCTCCTTCGCTACGACCTCATCTGGCGCGGCGGTCAAAACCACTTCGTTGCGATCTACAACCCGCGCTTCATCCACACGACGTCGTGGGACCGGACGCTGCCCGACCCGAACCTGATCAACCCGCAGACGCTCAACCTCGCGGACCCGAACAAGACGCCGTTCTCGGCGCTCCACAGCGGCGGCGTCGGATACGAGATGGTCCGGCCACGCTGGCGCCTGTCGCTCTATCAATTCGGCGCGTACGGGCCGATCTCGACGACGGCGCTGCTCGTCCAGGCCCCATGGAACGGCGTCGCGCTGCCGCCCGATCCCAACCCGATCATCCCGGCGGTCATCGGCGCGCGTTTCCGGCTGCTCTTCGTCCAGACTCAGCTGTTCGTGCCGATCCGGCTGAGCCCCCGAACCGCGCTCATTCCGGGCTTCGTGTACAACGCCTTCGGCGGCGCCGATCGCACTTCGCGCGGCGTCATCGCGCTCACACAGGGACCGGGCGCCAGCCTCCAGCTCGATCACGCTGCGACGAGGAACGACCGCTTCGTCACCACGGTCGGCGGCGGGCAGGTCGACACGACGTTCCAGGACGAGCGCGAGGGCGTCGTCATCCTTCGCGCCGAGGCGACGCAGAGCTGGCGCCATTGGTACGGCAACAACCTCTCGAGCGAGCTCATGGCCGGCGCCTCCGTCGGTGGCGATCGGATCAACGGGTTCACGATGTTCTCGACCGGCCACGCCGCGCTGCTCTGGGACTCGTGGGGACAGGCGAAGATCCCCCCGGGCGCGCCTCCGTACGGGGTCGGCGAGGGCCGAGGCAATCACCTGCAGATCGGCGCAGTCGCGAAGATGGCGCCGTGGGTCGATCTCTTCTCCGGCGATCTCGAGCAGCGCGCGGTCGTGTCCGTCGCGGCGAACTACTCGGTCGATCGCGTCACGTTCCGCGGGAACGTCTCGCAAGCGCGCGTCCTCGCGACGCCGCGTTCGGTCGCGGAGTACCAGATCGTGCTCGCGGACGGCGGCATCCAGTACCGGATCACGCCGACGTTCTCCGCCGACCTCGGAGCGCGCGCGGGTTACCAGAACTTCAACAACGCCGTCCGCTTCAACGAGCTCACGCAGTTCACGCTGTACGGCGGCCTCTCGTGGAATCCGCTGCCGGCGCGGTTCTGACCGTCGCACCGGCGCACGACCCGAGCCGCGCTCAGCCTGCTGCTTCCGCCTGGATCTTCTTCCGGTCCTTCACCATGCGGAGGAGGTCCTTCACGTCCTTCGGCCGGACGACGCCCGTGACGAGCATGAGCACGCCGTACACGGCCATGTCGGCGAGGAGACGGAGCGGGCCGATCCCCGCGAGCGTGACATGCACCGCGACGACGGCGCCGCAGATGCCGAGCGATTTCGTGATCGACAGCATGCTCCGGTGATCGATCGCGCGCTTGCCGAGGAACGCGAAGAAGACGATCGCGATGACGAGCTCGCGCGCCGAGAGCGCCATCGCGACGCCCATGCCGGTGGATCCGGGGCCGAGCGCGCGCGTCAGCGGCACGACGACGAGGATGAAGGCAGGAAGGAGCGCGAGGCCGACGAAGGAGATGATCGTGATCGTCCACGACCGGTCGAGGATCATCAGCGCGATCCAGAGGAGCACGTTGAAGTAGGCGAGGACGAACGTCGGCGCGAGCCACTGCAGGCTCGCCGCGGCAGGGAGGAACTTGTCCTTGAGCGCGATGCCGATGACGAAGTCGGCTCCGAGGGCGAGCATGAGCGTGAGCGGGATGGAGACGACGCTCACGCCCTCGAGGCCGCGGCGGAGGATCGAAAAGAACTCCTCTTCGCTCCGGTGTTTGGCGCGGCTCATCATCGGTACGAGCACGCCGGAGAGCACGGGCGACATCAGCGCGGACAGCCGGGCGATCTCGCGCGCGGCGCTGTACCAGCCGACCTCCTGCGAACCTGCGGGGACGAGCTCGCGGAGGACGACGACGTCGATCGTCGAGCCGAGGGTGACGGCAGCGTTCGCGATGAAGAACGGGAACGAGACCTTGAGGACGGTCTTCGTCGCGGCGAGGTCGAGCTTGATCTCGAGGCCCACCGCATCGCGCGTGGCCCAGTAGAGGAAGCCCGCCTTGAGCACCTCGGAGGCGAGCATCGGCAGCGGCAGCACCCAGAACGGAGCGCCGAACGTGACGGCGGCGAAGACGCCGCCGCCCCAGAGGATCTTCGAGACGACGTTCGCGACGGCCAGACCTCCGACGCGCGACGCTGCTTGCAGCGTCTGCTGGAAGGTCTGGTTCATCACGATGAACACCTGCGTGACGCCGAAGAGGGCCGCCGCGAGGCGCTCTTCGGGCAGCTTGTGACCGAGTTGGAACCAGCCGTAGAGGAAGAGGGGGACGAGAGCGAGCGTGCGGACGGCGACGACTCCGCCGAAGAAGTCGCTCGCGTGCTTGGGCCGCACCGCGACCTCACGCGAGATGTACGTATCGACGCCGAAGCCGACGAATACGGCCAGCATCGCGGCGAATTCGAAGCCGTACTTGTAGTAACCCCAGAAGAGCGGCTCGAGGTACTTCGGGAGCTTGAACGTGACGATGAGCGCGACGCCCCACGTGAGGACGAGCGACGCGGCGAGCTTGATACCGTTCCGGAGCGCCGTTGCGCCTTCGCCGCGATGAGGAAGGCCGGGCGCCTCGTGATGCGGACCGGCGTGCTCGACGACGGCGACGTGTGGATCCTGCGGCTGCTCCAGGACAGCAGCTACGTGCTCGCTCACCGCCGGTGAGTCCTTCGGCATGGTCGCTCCTCTACGCTAGTACCGCGCCAGGCTTCACACTAGACCCGTTCCGGAAGCGAGCGCGCCCGGCCATCACCTGCGACCCGATCCGGAAGCGCGGGGACGAACCCCTCCGGATAGACCTCGAGCAGAGCCGGGGGCGCGTCTACTCGCCCATCCATTCGACGGGGAGCGAGCCAGGCCGCTCCGGTGATGGGGAACGCGCAAGCGCCCCGCGCGCGCGGAGGGCGATCGAGGCGGCCGTGTGGCGGCGGGGCGTGCTGCCACGGCTGTTCTCTTTTATGGGTCGCCCTGAGGTGGGAAGCCCGCGTACGATGGACTCGTGCAGCTCGCTCCCGGTTCTCAGATCGGGGTCTACGTACTCGAGTCGCTACTGGGGTCGGGAGCTTTCGGGGTGGTCTGGCTTGCACACCGGACGGACACCGGCGAGCGCGTCGCGATCAAGGTCCTGCACCCCGAGGCCGCCGTCTCACGGGAGAGCGTCGAACGTTTCCGCCGCGAAGCATGGGCGCTGTCGCGCCTCCAGTCTCCGCACATCGCCAGGATGCATGAACTGTTGATCGGGCCACCCGTCGAGATGGCACTGGTCATGGAATACATCGAAGGCGAGCTCCTGTCGGACGTCTTGAAACGTGCTCGTTTCTCGGTCGAAGACGCCATGGGGCTCGGAATCGGCATCCTTGCCGGCGTGGCGGAAATGCAATCGATGGGCATCATTCACCGTGACATCAAGCCGGAGAACGTGATCCTCCGGCCGAACGACAGCGGCTGGCACGCGGTCATCTTCGACTTCAATCTGTCCCGCATCAAAGACGCGAAAGGCAAGTCGAGCAGCCTCACGTCGATGCACGCGGCGATCGGGACGGTCCCGTACATGTCCCCGGAGCAGCTGCTCGACGCGCGTCGCGTGACCGAGGCGTCGGACGTCTATTCCGTCGGGACGATCCTCTATCGCGCGGTCTCCGGCGTCTTGCCGTTCGACACGCGCGAGAGCCTGCGCGAGAAGCTCCAACAGGAGTGCCGCCCCCTCGTGACAGGCCGGGCGGATCCCCTGGCGCTCGGCTTCGAGCGGATGGTCAATCGGTCGCTGCGACGCAGGCCCGCGGAGCGCTACGCGAAGGCCCAAGACATGCTGGATGACCTCGCGAAGCTTGCTTCGGAGGGCCAGTGATGAGCGCGGATGGAATGGGTGGACTGGACGACATCGGACCGGCGAACAAGAGCACGACGCCGGGCATCGGCGGGACGATCCCTTACCGAGGTGCACGTCCAACGGTCAGAGACAGGGTGACGAGCCATCGCGTCCGCACCTGGATCGCGGCTCTTGCCCTCACGTTCTACGCGGTCTTCGTCCTCAGAACGAGCTTCACCGTCGCCGGCACGCGCTACTTCGTCCTCTTCGAAGACGCGATGATCTCGATGCGCTACGCGCGTCACCTCGCCGACGGACACGGCCTCGTCTGGAACATCGGTGAGCAGCCCATCGAAGGGTTCACGAACCTGCTCTGGGTGCTCTGGATGAGCGTGGCGCACACGTTCGGCCTCTCCGAGTCGAAGATCTCGCTCTTCATCATGCTGAGCGGCGTCGCGATCCTCCTAGCGACCGGCCTCGTCGCTTCGAAGATCGCACGCAAGGTCTCGACCTCGGCGTGGGTGCCTGTCGCCGTCCTCGCTGCGACGCTCTTCGACTACCCGCTCGTGTTCTGGACGCTCCGCGGGATGGAAGTCGGCGCGCTCACGCTGTGCGTCTACACGCTGCTCTGGCTCGCGCTCGAGAACGAGGAGGAGTTCAGCGTCGGGCGCACGCTCGCGATGGGCGTCCTCACGAGCATGGCGCTCCTCATCCGGAGCGATTCGGTCGTGCCGGTGGGCCTCATCTCGCTCTACGGCTTCCTCACGTGCTCGCGCCGCTGGCTGTTCGCGACGATCATCGGCGCGTTCGCTGGCGGTGCGGTCGGCGCGCAGACCGTGTTCCGCAAGGCGTACTTCCACGAGTCCTTGCCGAACACGTACTTCCTCAAGCTCTACAAGATCTCGCCGCTCGCGCGCATCAAGCGCGGCGCGTTCGTGGCGCTCGAGGTCCTCGCGCTGCATCTCGCGGTGCCGATCTCGATCGTCGTTGCGAGCTTGCCCGGCGTCCGGCCGAGTGTTGCGTGGGCGAAGGAGATCTGGAGCGATCGCACCTCGCGCCGCCTCGTCCTCCTCGGAACGCTGTTCACCGCGCAGGTCGGCTACGCCACGTACGTCGGCGGCGATGCGTGGGAGTGGATGCTCTACGCGAATCGCTACATGTGTGTCGGCATGCCGGCGCTCATCGTCCTCGTCGCGGTGCTGATGCAGCGCGCGGTCGCGAGCTCGGACGAAGCCAAAGCGGTCTTCGCGAAGCGCCTCTCGTTCGGGCTCATCGCGAGCGGCCTCGTGCTCGTCGGGCTCAATCTCTACGCGAAGAAGTTCCCCGAGCAGGGTATCGCGGCCACGATCGTCTTCAGCAAGACGCCGTTCGCGGCCGGCGGCGCGATGATCTTGGGCGGGCTCTTGCTCCGGATGAAGGACGCACGACGCGGGATCGTCGAAGGCCTCGCGTGGCTCGATCGGCGGCTCGGGAGCCAGAAGACCGTCGCAAAGGCGGCGCTCATCCTGACCGCGATCGTCTGGCTCCCGTCGCACCTGCTCCCGCTCGGACGATGGGCGGCGCAGAACGCGGCGCAGTACCAGGACGAGGCTCGCTACACGCGCCTCGGTCTGCTCATCCGCGAGAGCACCGCGCCCGACTTCCGGCTCGCCGTCGCGGCCGCCGGCGCGACGCCGTACTTCGCGCAGCGTCCCACCGAGGACCTCCTCGGCAAGAACGATCGCCACATCGCGAAGCTCGCTCCGCGCGGCGTGTTCTCGCCGGGCCACGACAAGTGGGACTACAGCTACAGCCTCGGCGAGCGCAACGCGCAGCTCGTCGTCGAGGCCGTCGACGTGAACGAGGCCGACGACCAGTACATGAAGAGCCTCGGCTTCGAGGAGCTCGAGAACGGCATGCGCCTCCGCCACGACGCGAACGTCGCGCGGCGCGATCTCATCGGCAAGGAGATGGCCTCTGGCGCGGTCCTCGCCGCGACGCTCGGCGAGCTCGGAAAGACGCTTCCAGCGAGCTTCGGCGTGACGGACTTCGTCGTCGTCCTCGCGTTCGGTCTCGTCGCCGTCGGCGCGCTCCGCAAGATCCGCAAGGACGGCGAGTCGTACGCGGAGCTGTCGCCCGAGGCGCCGGCCGAGCCTGCCGAGCTCGACGACGGCCAGAACCAGGCGCTCCTCGGCGCGAACGCACGCGCGATCCCGACGCTCGACGGTATGCGCGGCCTCGCGGTCCTCGCCGTCCTCGTCTTCCACTTCGCGTGGACGTTCCCCGGCGACGATCCCTCGCAGGCGCACGGGCTCGTCGACAAGCTCGCGGTCCAGCTCCACGCGCTGTCGTGGTCCGGATGGATCGGCGTCGATCTCTTCTTCGTCCTCTCCGGTTACCTGATCACGCGCGGTCTCGTCACCGACTCGAAGAAGCCGCTCGGGACGCGGATGAAGAGCTTCTGGATGCGCCGCGTCCTCCGCATCTTCCCGCTCTACTACGCGGTTGTCATCGTCGGCACGATCGTGACGCTCGCCTTGGGCGTGCAGTGGGTTCCGGGGCTGCCGTACTGGCTGTACATGCAGAACTACACGCTCGCGTTCGACCACGAGGTGATGCGCTGGACGGCGCACTTCTGGTCGCTCGCGATCGAAGAGCAGTTCTACTTCGTCTGGCCGCTCGTCGCGCTCACGGTCTCGCGGCGCCGCCTCATCCCGACGATCCTCGTCCTCATCGCGCTCGTCGTCGGCCTCCGCGCGGGCCTCACGTTCAAGGGCGAGAGCATCGGCCTGTTCCAGCACTGGTTCGCGACCGAGCCGGGCGGCATCCAGCACGGCATCGCCAAGTTCGTCTACCGCGCGACCTTCACGCGCGCCGACGGCCTGCTCCTAGGAGCGTTCGTCGCCGTCACGCAGCGCGAGGTCCGTCATCCGATCTCGCAGGTGTGGCGTCGCCTCCGGATGCCGATCTTCATCGGAACGGCGCTCGCGCTCGTCGGCCTGTACGTCCTCGCGACGGGCCTCAACGACTACGACCGGCGTGTCATCGGTGTGGGCTATGTGACGCTTGCGCTCTTCTTCGCGAGCGCCGTGTCGCTCTGCGCCGACCACGTCATCGGCAACCGCTCACGCCGCTTCCTCTCGTCGCGACTGCTCGTGTCGTGCGGGAAGGTCAGCTACGGCATGTACATCTTCCACTGGCCGCTCGTCGTCCTCGGCGTGCCGTACCTGCTGAAGTGGCAAGAGGGGCAGTCGACGGTCGTGCAGATGCTGATCTCCACGGGCTTCATCGTGGGCGGCATCACGCTGATCTGGGCGTTCGCCTCTCTCAGCTTCAAGTTCTTCGAGAGCCCGTTCCTGAAGTTGAAGGGCAAGTTCCACGACTGATCGCGGAGCCCGATGGCCCCATGGCCTGACGATCGGTCTGATCTCCTGGTGCGGGAGGTCGTCCCCGGCGAGATTCGGAGGGTGACAGGGCGAGAGCTGTTCTCTGGCTGCTGGCCGTGATGTCTCGAGGAGAGATTCACAGGGAGACAGGGCGACAGGGAGATCAGAGGGAGGGGCTTCCTCTCTTTCTTCACCTGGACCCTCGTCGGACCCTCACGAAACGTGAAGCGCTCGCTTCGCGAGCACTTCACGTTTCGTTCGGAAAGGAAGATCTCGGTTCCGAGCTGGATCCTCGTTCCGCAAACGGTGCGCTCTCCAAGCTTTGTCCCGAGACCTTCGGGAGGAGGAGAGAGCGGCTCGGCTCGCCGCCGACATCCACGGCTGTCCAGTTCGCACGCGCGCTCTCGCGACAATGAACGCTGCCGCGTGACGCGGCCGCTCTCCGTCCGAGTCCCGCAGCCGGCAAGGACGCCAGTGCCTGTGCGGGATAAGCTCGCCGGATGAAAGGGAGGCTCAAATTTGCGAGCAAAACGCGAAAGCGTTTTGCGAGAGGCGACGAGGGTCCAGGTCGAAACCGAAGCAAGGCCTCTCCCTCTCGGCTCCCTGTCCCATGTCTCCCTGTTAATCTTCTTCTCGAAAGGGCTTCATCGCTGCGACTGCGACTGCGCCTTCGCGCGAGAGATGTTCACCCTGTCAATCTCGTGGACTGTCTCGTGGAACTGCGGGGCGTTCGTCGCGCGTCCGATGCTGCGCTCGGACTAACGAGCTGCGACGCGATGAGCGCAAGGATCAGCCCATGGCCCCATGGACTCAGGGGATGGGACGAGGTTTGCAGCGCTCGCGCTCATGAACGCGACCACGCCGAAGGGTGCATCGAGCCTGTCCAGTCACACGAACGAGGACGTCCGAAAGAGCGCCAACGCACCGGAGAGCGGACGTAGAATCGCGGCCTGCAAGATGGGCGTCCTCCTCCTCGGCGCGGACTACTACGGCACCCTCGCCGCAGCGCGCGCCTTCGGCAGGGCGGGGGTGAAGGTGACGATGGCGGACGAGAACCGCCGCGCCCGCGCGCTCTACTCGCGCCACGTCGCCGAGAAGCTCGTTCACCCGCCGCTGTCGAAGCCGAACGAGCTCGTCGAGTGGCTCGTCGAATGGGGAACCAAGAACCCGGGGACGTTGCTCTACCCGCCGAACGATCACCTCGCCTGGCTGTTCGCGGCGGAGCGTGAGCGCTTGTCGAAGGTCTTCGCGATGTTCTCGCCGGGCGAAGACGCCGTCTTCACGCTGCTCGACAAGAAGCGGCTCCACGAGGCGTGCGGCGAGGTCGGCATCGACGTCCCGCTCACGCTCTCGGTCGGCGAGGTGGAAGGCGGGCGCTCGGTACCGTTTCCGGTCCTCCTCAAGCCGCGCACGCAGGTGTACCTGACGGGCGGCATCAAGGGATTCATCGCGCACGACCGGGCCGAGCTCGACGCGGAGCTGAAACGCTTCCGCGAGCTCGTCGCGTTCGACCGCGTGCTCGCCGATCGCCATCCGGACATCGCCGAGCCGATGCTCCAGGAGTACCTGACCGCGGCGGAGACGAACATCGCGAGCGTCTCCGGGTTCGTGAGCGCGGATGGAAGCATCGTCGCGCGCGGCGCGATCAAAGTGCTGCAGCGTCCGCGCAAGGTCGGCATCGGCCTGTGCTTCGAGAGCCGTGCTGTCGAAGAGGCGCTCGTCGAGAAGCTCGCCGCGCTCTGCAAGAAGGTCGGCTACCACGGCGCCTTCGAGGCGGAATTCATCGTCGACGGGGACAAGCGCCTGCTCATCGACTTCAATCCCCGCTTCTACAGCCAGATGGGATTCGACATCGCGCGCGGACTATCGCTGCCGATGCTCGTGTGGCACTCCGCGCGCGGCGATGAACGGGCCGTGAACGACGAGCTCGAGCGCGCACGCGCCTGGCAGTCGAACGGCCTCGCGGTCTACTGCCACAAGACGATGCTCGATCTCGTGCTCGGTCTGCAGGGCCTGTCGGGGCAAATGACGCGCGACGAGGTCCGGCGCTGGCGGTCGTGGTACGCGATGCATCGGAGCACCGCGACCGACGCCGTGCGCGACCCCGACGATCGCATGCCTGCCGTCGTCGACACGGCACAGTGGGTTCGGCACTTCGCGCGTCATCCGAGGAGCTTCCTCCGAAGCTTCGTGATGAACCGCTGACGCGCGCGCTCGTAGAACGAATGGACATCCATCCCGGGGCCACATTTGGGCGCTACACGATCGACTCCGAGCTCGGGCGCGGCGGGATGGGCAGAGTGCTTCTCGCGACCGACGGAGTGCTCCATCGCAAGGTGGCGCTGAAGATCCTCCTTCCTGGCCTGCAGGAGAAGCAGGAGGTCGTCGCGCGATTCTTCCGCGAGGCGCGGATCGCGGCGCAGCTCACGCATCCGAATACGGTTCACGTCTACGACCTCGGCGAGCTCGCCGGGCATCCGTTCATCGCGATGGAGTACGTCGACGGCAAGCCGCTGACGACGTACCTCGGCGACCCGTACATCCCGGCGGAGCGCCGGATGTACTGGCTCGTCGACGTCGCGAAGGGGCTCGGCGCGGCGCATGCACGCGGCCTCCTGCATCGCGACATGAAGCCGGCGAACGTGATGGTGTCGAAGGACGGGATCGCGAAGGTCGTCGACTTCGGATTGGCTAAAAAAGGGGCCCAGTGGCTCACGCGACACGACCTCCCGAAGGTCGGGCAGTCCACGACCGAAGGGATGCGCGCGACGTTCCAAACTGCCACGGGCTTCGTGATTGGCACGCCCGCGTACATGGCGCCGGAGCAGCTCGAGCCAGACGTGGCGATCGACGCACGGGCCGATCAGTTCGCGTGGGCGCTGACGGCGTATGCGCTGATGCTCGGCAAGAACCTCCGAAAGGAGGATCCGCTGCTGTTCGGCCCGATCCCGCTCTTGAGCGATCTCGTGCCCGGAGTCTCGCGTCGGGCCGCGGAGATCGTCCTCCGGGCGCTCTCGAACGATCGCGAGATGCGCTTTTCGTCGATGGAGGCGCTCGTGGCAGAGCTCGAGCCCGCCATCGCGCTGCGGCTCTCGGCCCCGCCGCGCGCGTCGTACGCGCCGTCGGTCACGCCGTCGATCGCTCCCGCTCCGTTCTCGCAGACGCAGACGCCTCGTATGCCGAGCGCGCCGCCTTCCGTTCGCCGCTTCTGTCCCGAGTGCGGGCTATCCTTTGCGATGTCATCCTCGAAGTGCAGCGGCCCACACGCCGAGGCCTTCCCCAAGCCTCCCGGCATCGAGGACGAGGGATGACGGATGCCCAGCCCATGACGCGCCGGAGCTATCGATGAAGAGCGACTCAGAGCAGCGTGTGGACCTCGGAGACGGCGTCTGGGTGAGCGTCGTCATCGCCACCTATAACCGCCAGGACCTTCTCCGGCGGCTCCTCCAGGACCTCGACGCGCAGACGCTCGATCCTTCGCGCTACGAGGTCGTCGCGATCGACGACGGCTCGAAGGAGGACACGCGGCAGAAGCTCGCTGATCTGAAGACGCGCTACACGCACCGGGTCGAGCGGCAGGAGAATGCGGGCGCCGCAGCAGCGCGACAGCGCGGCGTCGATCTCGCGCGCGGCAAGATCATCGTCTTTCTCGACGACGACATGCACGTGAAGCCGGACTTCCTCGAGAAGCACCTGGCGAAGCACGGCGACGGCACGAACACCGTCGTTCTCGGCCGGCTGCGTCCCGACGCGAAGCTCACGGACATGCCGCTCTTCGAGAGGTACTACGCACGCGTGATGGCGGCGCAGGGCGACGAGCTCGCCTCGGGGAAGCGACCCGTCCGCGGGCACAACATCTACACGGGCAACGTCAGTATGCCGCGCGAGCTGTTCACCCGCGCGGGTGGTTTCGACCCCGCGTTCCGCGCGCTCGAGGACGAGGAGCTCGGTGTCCGCCTCGAGAAGGCCGGCGCGCGCTTCGCGTTCGCGAACGACGCCGAGAGCATCCACGGCTCGGATTGGACGTCGATGAAGAGGTGGATGGATCGCGCCTACCGCGACGGCGTCTACCAGGCGAAGCTCTCGAAGAAGCACCCGGACATGCCGGAGTCGAGCCCGTGGCGCTTCTTGCCCGTGGCGAACCCGATCAAGCGCCCGTTCATGACGCTCGGCCTCGCCGCGCCGAAGGCAGCGAGCGTCGTCGCCGGCGCCGCGATCCGAACGGCTTCCGCTTTCGACAAGGTCGGGCTCGAGCCCGCGGCGCTCGCGGGCATGACCTTCGTCTATGGCATCCAGTACTACCGCGGCGTTCGTCAGGAGGTCGGCGAATACGACGAGGTGCGCCGCGAGTTCGACGCGTTCAAGCGCGGCGTGTCACTCCTGAAGAAAGGCGAGCGCGGCGACCGCAGCGCTTTCCGCGCGTTCCGCGAAGCGGTGCTGGAGGACCATCGCATCCTCCGCCACTACGGCGAGAAGTACGACGACCGGGTCGAGTCGTCGAACGGAGCGGGGAGCCACACGAGCTTCGAGACGCCGAGCCTCGTCTCGCTCGCTGGCGATGCCATGAAGAAGATCGGCTTCCAGCTGATGATCGCGTACCGCGTGATGCGCTTCCTCCGCGCAGCGGGCGTCACGCCCGGCGCGATGTTCACCTCGCGCGTCATCCGTCACGCATTCGGGTCGGACATCCACTGGGACGCGGACTTCGAGCCGGGCATCATGATCGTCCACGGCTTCGGCCTCGCGATCAGCTACGCCGCGCGCGCGAAGCACGGCTGCATCCTCTTCCAGAACGTCACGCTAGGTTACGGGCCGGACCCGCAGACCAAGCAGGCGGGAGCGCCGACGCTCGAGCGGAACGTGCACGTCGGCATCGGCGCGACGCTGTACGGACCGATCGTGGTGGGGGAGGGGACAAAGATCATGGCGGGCTGCGTCCTCTCGCGAAGCGTGCCCGCGCGCTCGATCGTCGAAGCCCCGGTCCCCGAGGTCGGCGCGCGCGCGCCGGTGCGTGCACGCGCTTGATGACTTTCGGTCGTCGTCGCGTGAATCGAGCTCGGCAGTCGAGAGGATGTCATGCATCACTGCCGCACTCGATCGCCCGAGAAATGCGCCAGATCGCGGGCATTCGCCGTGCGCGCGACGCTGGCCGGTTACGGAGACAGTGCAACGTTCCACGCCACGACGAGGTCGCGAGCGCGCATGCTCGCGGATCTGTCCGGCGCGATCTGTGTATGATGAGGACGACATGATGTCGGGATGGTTCCGCGCTCCACTCCTTGCCGCCGCCCTTGCCTCGTTCGCCGCGTGCTCGGCGACCGGCCCCTACGTCTGGGTCGACAGCTTGCCTCCGTCGGCGAACCAATCGACGGAGGGAGTCGTGATCCAGGACGGTGACACGGTGAACGTGCGCGTCTTCAATCAGGAGCCGCTCTCGACGCACGAGAAGGTCCGGCCCGACGGGAAGATCTCGATGCCGGTCATCGGCGAGGTCATGGCGCGCGGAAAGCGCCCGGCGCAGCTCGCGTCGGAGATCCAAGACCGGCTGAAGGCCGTCGTCGTCGCGCCGTCGGTCACCGTCACGCTCGACGCGGGCGCGGAGCTCAAGGTCTCCGTCCTCGGCGAGGTGAAGAACGCGGGCATCTTCCAGCTCGAGCACGGCGCGAACGTCCTTCATGCGCTCGCGGCCGCCGGCGGCCTCTCCGACTATGCGGACAAGGACAAGGTCTTCGTCGTCCGGAAGTCGCTCCCGCAGCGCGTTCGCTTCCGCTACGAGGACCTCCGGTCCGCGGATCCGAAGAGCGTCAGCTTCACGCTCCAGGGCGGCGACGTCATCGTCGTGGAGTAACGCGCGCTCGCTGTCGCATCGCTCGTCTTGTTCGTCTCTCTTGCGGACTGAGGCGATTCCGGCGCTCGACTGGACCTCTCGGGAGCTGCATCACGGCGTGCAAGAACGCAGCAGACGAGACGCCGACGCACGCAAGAGTGCGTCCGGAATGCGCCGGGCGAGAGCCATGAGGAGCCGCTGAGAGGACGGGGGCGATCCGGTACATGCGCTGCATCGAGCTCTGCCGATGCAGCGCAGGAGACCGTTGAAACAGCCGGAAGGTCGGGTCAGCGTCTCTCTGAAGGCGCTCTACGAGTGTGAATGGAAAACGTATGAGGCCGCTCTAGTCGCCGTGAAGCGACTGGAGGATGAGCAGGCCCGACAAGCGCTTCGCGCCGTGGCCGCACACGCGAACGAGGCGCTCGACGAGCTCCTCACTCTCGCTTCCCAACGCACGATCCGGCTCGCCGCGCCGGTGGACGTCGCATGCGAGCTCGCCCTCCGCATTCTGCAGGCGCTCGCTGACCGCGCCGCGGAACGCCGGATCGATCGTGACGTCGGTATCGACGGGCTCGAGGAGCAGTTCGCGCGGGGCATGTCCCAAGCGCGACTCCTCCGCTCGGTCGCCACGGAGGAAGGCGAGGGCGAGCTCGCCGGCTACGTCGATCGTTGGCACCGCGCGCGTTCGAGCCTCGCTGCGAGCGCGACCGCCGAGATCCGCCGCATCCGCTCGAAGCGATCGACGACCACGGTCGACCGCGTCCGCACGACGACGTAACAGCGACGCGACAGTCCTCAGCACGATCGCGAGCGCCGCCTCGACCAAGCGCTCCGGTGTGCTCACCGCGAGAGCCGTGCGGGTTGCGCATGCCTTCTCGCGAGCTTCGCGTCGCTGGCCCGATGGAACGTCCGTCGACGATGTGTCGGACGAAAACGAGGTATGCGCCGTTACACCGATTCGCTGCTCGCGCAGACCTTCCGCGGTGCGGGCCGCGCGCAAGGTTCATCCCTACGACGCCAGTAATTTCGAATTCGTATACGAGCCCATGACCGCGATCTGCGCGACCGGATCCCGAGCCACGATTCGCGAGTCGATGAGCAGATGCATTGACCTTGTTTCGGTCCTGCAAAGCCTTAAAGCCAAGTTCAGCCGACATGCTGGAAAACGCCATTCAGTCGCACGATTCCGTGCAGGAATCGCCTTGCGACGTGCAGTCTTCGGAGA
>JAEXCN010000014.1 GCA_023402175.1 Pseudomonadota bacterium
ACGGTGGCGTTTGCCATCTCGTCCCAGATCGCCGGGGCGTCGAACGAGCGCAACCGCGTCGCGGCGCCTGCGCCGAGCGCGGTGAGGAGCGCGATGGCGAGGCCGTGCATGTGATGGAGCGGGAGCGCGTGCAGGAGCACGTCGCGCTCCGAGAACCCCCATGCCTGGCCGACGAGCTCCTGCTGGATGCCGATGTTCGCGTGCGTGAGGACGGCGCCCTTCGGCCGTCCTGTCGTTCCGCTCGTGTAGAGCTGCAGGGCAGGGGAGCTCTCGGCCGCCGCTTCTGCGCGCGCACGCGGATCGATCGAGGACGGCGTCTCGACGAGCGACGCAAGATCGCGGACCGCGCACACGTCCTCCAGAGCCGTCGCGAGATGGCGGAGCGGACCGGACGCGACCACGGTGCGGACGCCTGCGTCGGCGCAGAAGTAGCGCGTCTCGGGCGCGGGATGCAGCGGCGAGAGGACGACCACACATCCGCCCGCGAGAAGGATGCCGAAGAACGCCGAGACGAAGTCGGCGCTCGGGTGGACGAGCAGCGCTACGCGCTCGCCGCGCTCGAGCGGACCGAGCGCGGCGCTCACGGCCGCAGCGCGCCGGACGACGCTTGCATGGGAATGCGCTCCGGCGTCGTCGAGGACGACCGTACGCGGATCATCGATACGCGCCGCAAAGCGTGCGAGGAGCTGGCTCATCGAGACGGCTCATTACTACGGCCGCACGCCGTCGCCCAATCGGGCAGAAGCGACGATCAGTGAAGCTCGCCGATGAGCCACGAGAAGGCCGGCACGAGCACCTCTTCCGGTGAAGAGCCGCCGGTGCGGACCTGGCCGCGACGGTCCACGCTGAAGCCGTGATCGCCGACGACGAAGAGGAGCGTCCGCGGCGGCAGTGTGGAGACATGCCGTGCGATCGCTTCGGCAGTCGCGGTCGCGATGCTCGGGAGCGATCCGACCACGTCTGCGGCTCCCTCGAGGAGCGCAGGAACGAGATCGAGCTTGTAGAGCTCGCGCGACCCGACGCGAAGACGACGGACGACCTCCGCCGCGCGACCGCGAAGCGACTCCGACGGCTCCTCGCGTGCCGGCGCGCGGAGCGCGTCGAGCCCTCGCGCGAACGTCTCGATCTGGCGCATCGTCGTCGTCGGCAGAGCGCTCCAGAGGAGGATCTCCGACGTGAGCGTCGCCACCCCGGTCGCCTCACGCGCGAGCACGTCGCGGACGAGGCAGCCGACGTCGAAGCGCATCGAGTCGACGAGGAGGACGTGCGCGGCGCGAGCGTTCGAGAGGCGCGCCTGCTTCGACGCGATGTCGTACGCGTCCATCACGAGACGCGGACGTCGGTTCGTCGCCCCGAACGTCACGAACGCGTCGGTGTACGAGCGCTCGAACGAACGGCGGAAATCGTCATACGCGCGGAGCGCGCGCGGATCGTCGAGGCCGCCCGCGATCGCGTTTGCGAGCGGGACGTAGCTCTCCGCGAAGAGGCGCTCGAACGCCGCGAGCGGCTGCGCCCCGCGTGCGCTCGAGAGGGCGATCGCCCAGCTTCGCCACGCATCGTTCGGGCCGCTCACGGGTACGCCCGCGCTCGCGCGACGCGCGGAGCGGCGATCGTTGAGGCGCGCTCGCGGCGGTGGTGCGGGCTCGGCGACCATCGCCGCGACCGTCTCCTTCACGGGCTCGGGCACCTCTTCCGTGCGCGGCTCCTCCGTGACGACGGGGATGACCGGCCCCGGAGCTGCCGTCACCTCGGCGACGACGGGGATGACCGGTCCTGGAGCTGCCGTCACCTCGGCGACGACGGGCGCGCTCTCCGGCGCCGTTTGCACGCTCGCTTCGCTCGCGTCGATGGACGCAACGCGCGTGTCGTTCGTCGTGGCGTCGTCCCCCGTGAGCTCGATGGCCGGCGTCGTAGGCTCGCTCGGAGGGGGCTCGCTCGAAGGTGACGGCGCGACCTCGATCTCGGACGTCTCCCAGATCGGCTTCCGCGTTGCGAGCAGCGATCCGAGCGGGATCGGCGCGGCGTAGCCGAGGACCATCAGGTCGGCGTCGTCGACGAGGAGCACGAGCGACGCTTCTTCGGTGGTCTCGGCAAGCCACCGCAGCGTCGCGCTGTCATCCGGCGTGAGCGACGGCGCGGCGATCGCGCGCAGCGATCCCATCGCGATCGCGAGGCCGCTGGCACCGACCGTGCGCGCACGGAAAAGCTGGTCGGCGAGCCGCGCCTGGGCGTCTTCGGGCATCGCCGACCACGCGGCGAGGTACGGCGAGGGCGCACCGAGGCGCGCAAGCTCACGCTCGACGAGCTCCTCGAGCACCTCGCCCAGCCGCCCACGCGTGTGATGCGTCGGCGGCGGCAACGTCACGAGGAGCGCGCCGGCTCCGAGTAGCTCCGTGCACCGCTGTGACTGCTCCTCCGCGCTCGCGAAGACCACCTCGCCGCGGAGCATCTCGCGCCTTCCGTCTGCCCTGGCCGCAGGTTCGGTGGACGCGTGGAAACGATCACCCCACTCGAGCTCCTCTTGCTGCATGCTCGAGATGTCGCCATTCGGGGGCGTTTGGCCCACTTTCTTGCAAGCGCTCGTACCCGAGCGCGTCCTGGCGCGTCCTGGCCTGGCGCGTGCTGGCCTGGGTAGAGAGGGCTGACGCGCTCGCCTACGAGCACTCTCGGCGCCGGCTCGTCCGACGACGACGTCAGAATGACGAGGGGTGCCCGTTGACCGGGCCTTGGGAGCTTCCTAGGCTAGTCGTCGTTCCCTCTGTGGTGCCCGTGCTTCGCGGTTTTCATGATCCCCTTATGTAAATGAACCAGGGAGGCAAGTGGCCGCTCGTTGTGCACGCCGAACCATCTCTCCGGAGCTCTGGATAATTCGGAAGCCTGAAGCGCGGTCAGAGCCGCCCACCTAGCCCACGGGCTAGGGGTTCATGACAATCCGCACACGGCTCTTTCGGTAAGGAACGTCTAGCGGGCCCTCGCTCACCGGCGGGGGCCCGTTGCCTTTTTGTGGCTCACGACGCGCGGCGTATGGTCGAGCTCACTTGGTGCACTCAGGAAGAGTGGCAATCCAGTCGTTGAGCACCTTCACGCCTTGATGATCGACGGCGCGGCTGACGATGGGAGGCATCTGGACTCCCGGGTTCGGCAGCTCGCCGGAATTGACGCGGCTGCCCGCGAGGATCGACATCAGGCTCTTCGCCGGATCGCCGCCACGGATGTACTTGAACGGCTTCTTCGTATCCGGATCCATGCGGAAGGCGTCGACGCAATAGGCTTGCGTCCAGATGTCGAGCTGCTCGAGCGTCGCCGGGGCTCCGCCGTCGGTCGGCGCGAGATCGGTCGCGCGGACGAGGAGATGCTGCTTGAACCCTGCGCTCGCGTTCGTGTTCGCGTTGTGGCACTGCCCGCAATTCGTGTGGAGCCACCCGACGGCGGCCCTTGCGCCATCGTCCGGACCAGGGAAGTCGAGCGTGGTCGCCGGCGGCGCGGCCGAGAGCCAACCCTCGGCGGCGAGCTTCGCGAGCGTCTGACCCGTCGCCGTCGGCAGGCCGAGGCTCACCGCATCGAAGCCGAGCGCCTGATCCTTGCGACCGAGATGGCACTGGTCGCACTGACCCGTGTTCGGGATCTCGTAAGCTCCGCCGTTCGGGCCGATGCCGGCGACCGACTCGCCTCCGTCCTTGCGCACGGCATCGGTCTCGTCCGCGTTCCAGCGATACGACGTGTGCACCCAGCTGCCGTCGTCGAGCTTCGTGAAGATGCGGGTCTCGATGCGCTTCCCGCCCATCTTGAGCTCCTTCCAGAGCTTCATTCCCGCGGGGAACTTCCACTCGTTCCAGTCGGAGATGTCGATCTTCGAGCCCGGCGGCAGGTACACCCAGCGCTGCTTCTCGGCGCCGTCGCTCCAGAACTCGATCCCGGGCTTGTAAGGCTTCGCGTCGGGCGACACCGTTTTGTCCGCGAACGACGAGTAGAGGCCGGAGCACTCGAGGTGTTTCCAGAGGCCGTCCCCGTCGACGTCCTTGGAGCAGTCGCGTTTCGCAACGTCGGGTCCTGCATCGGCGGGCGCTTTCGAGTCGACGCCTGCCTCCGGCGGTCCGGCATCGAGCTCGGGGCCTGCCGGGGTCGAATCGTCCGCGCACCCCGCAGCCCACGCCGCAAGGGACGCAGGGACGACGAGCAAGAACGAACGCCAGAGTCGAGTCGAACGCATGGCGCAAGCATATCCGAAGAACGCACTGGGCCCGCGCTCGCGCTCCACGAGCGGCGGCAGCGTGGTAATGTCCGCCGCCACATGAGCGCCAAGGTCGGCATCATCATGGGTTCCGTCTCGGACTGGGAGACGATGAGTCACGCGTCGGCGATGCTCGAGAGCCTCGGCGTCCCGTTCGAGACGCGTGTCGTGTCGGCGCATCGCACGCCGGATCTGCTCTTCGACTACGCGTCGAAGGCCGAGAGCCGCGGGCTCGAGGTGATCATCGCCGGCGCAGGCGGCGCTGCCCACCTGCCCGGGATGACGGCAGCCAAGACGCTCCTTCCCGTGCTCGGGGTCCCTGTCGAGTCGAAGGTCCTCCGCGGGGTCGACTCGCTCCTCTCGATCGTGCAGATGCCTGCAGGCGTTCCGGTCGCGACGTTCGCGATCGGCAAGGCCGGGGCGATCAATGCTGCGCTCTTCGCCGCGCAGATCCTCGCGCGTCGTGACGGCGCAATCCGCGCGGCGCTCGCGAGGCATCGTGATGCGCAGACGCAGAGCGTCCTCGACCGTCCCGACCCGCGACTCCCTCCGGAGCCGGAGGAGTCCGCGCCCGGGTCGCTCTCCACTCCACAATCCGATCGCCGTGGCACGGCTGCGGCGTCCGTCGTTCCCGAACCGGAGCGGGTGAAAGGCTGAATCAAGTGACCGTCGGTGTTCTCGGCGGGGGGCAGCTCGGAAGGATGATCGCGCTCGCGGGCTATCCGCTCGGGCAGCGCTTCGTGTTCCTCGATCCCGGGGCAGAGTCCTCGGCCGGCCATGTCGGCAACCTCCGCGTCGGTGCGTACGACGACGAGGAGCGCCTCTCCGAGCTCGCGCGCAAGAGTGACGTGGTCACGTACGAGTTCGAGAACGTGCCCGTCTCGTCGGCGCGCTTCCTCAACGAGCTCGTGCCCGTCTATCCGCCGCCCGCGGCGCTCGAGGTCAGTCAGGACCGGCTCGACGAGAAGCAGTTCTTCGCGAAGCTCGGGATCCCGACGCCGCCGTTCGCTCCCGTGTCGTCGTGGGAGGAGCTCCAGGCGGCTGTCGCACGCATCGGCCTTCCGATGGTGATCAAGACGCGGCGCTTCGGCTACGACGGCAAGGGCCAGATGGTGCTCCGCACCGAGGCCGACGTCGCGCGTGCGTGGGAAGCGCTCGGCGCAGCGTCGCTCATCGTCGAAGGGCTCGTGCCGTTCGAGCGTGAGCTGTCGATCCTCGCGGTGCGCAGCAAGACCGGCGAAACGCGCTTCTGGCCGCTCGTCGAGAACGAGCATCGCGACGGCATCCTCCGCGTATCGATCCCGAAGAGCGACGCGTGGACGGCAGATCTCCAGCAGCGCGCCGAGAGGCACGCCGCGGACGTGCTGACCGCGCTCGACTACGTCGGCGTCCTCGCGATCGAGCTCTTCATGAAGGACGGGCAGCTCCTCGTGAACGAGATGGCGCCGCGCGTCCACAACTCCGGTCACTGGACGATCGAGGGCGCGGAGACGAGCCAGTTCGAGAATCACGTGCGCGCGATCCTCGGCTTGCCGCTCGGCTCGACGCGGATGGTCGGCGTCTGCGCGATGCTCAACGTGATCGGAAAGCTCCCGCCGAAGGAAGCCGTCCTCGCCGTCGAGGGCGCGCATCTCCATGCGTACGGCAAGGACGCGTCGCCGGGGCGCAAGCTCGGACACGTCACGATCCGCGCGCAGGATCGCAAAGAGCTCTGCGAGAAGATCGAGGTGCTCTTGCCCGTCGTCGATCCCGACGCGAGCGGTCCGCCGAAGTCGATCCGTCCACCCTGCTGACGCGGGCGCGTCTCGCGCGGTGGATCGCGCCTCGCCCATGGATCATCGGGGGAAGGACGCTCACGAGACCTCGACGGAGTGCGTTGCCGTGTCACGGTAGCTCTACACTCGCAACGGACGGAGGTTGTTCGTGCCGCAAGGTCGTGGGCTGCTCGCTCTCTCGTTCGCGCTCGTCGTCATTCATGCTGCCTGCTCGGGCGCCGACAGCGGTCTCGGCGGAGGTGGCGACCCATCGAAAGCGCCGTGCGCGAACGGCGTGCGCGATCCGGACGAGACGGGCGTCGACTGCGGCGGCACCTGCGGAAAGTGTCCCGGCGAAGCGTGCACCGGCGCGTCCGACTGCGGGAGCGGCTCGTGCGAGAACGGCAAATGCCAGCCACCGATCGGAACCGGACCTGCAGAGCCGAGCGCCTCCGACGGGCAGAAGAACAACGGCGAGACGGACGTCGATTGCGGCGGTCCGAACGCGCCGCCGTGCGGCGAGGGAAAATCGTGCGAGGCAGACGCCGACTGCGCGGACCAGTGGTGCAAGCCCGACGAGAAGAAGTGCGTGGCGCCGCGCAACGACGATGGCGTGAAGAACGGCACCGAGACCGACGTCGACTGCGGCGGTCAGAGCGGGAAGACGTGCGCCGAAGGACTAGCGTGCGCCGCCGACTCCGACTGCAACGGGGCTTGCAGCTACGCGAACAAGTGCGTCGACGCGAGGAGCTGTAAGCCTCACCTCGGCGGCGACACGTGTGGAGGCAAGGCTCTCCATCCCGGAGAGGTCGGCGATCCCGGGCAGGGCGCGCAGCAGGAGAGCTGCTGTCGATCGCTCCCGGTGCCCGGGTACACCGATCCGAAGAACCCGGGGAAGACCGTGTTCGTCGACAAGTACGAGATCACGGCCGGACGCGTGCGCGCGTTCATCGAGGCGCTCGCAGCCGCGAACAACGGCCAGCCCGACATCAAGGCATGGGTGGCGGCGAACAAGCCTCCGATCTGGAACGACAGCTGGAACCTCTTTCTCTCGAGCGGAACGAATGCCGCCGACATCACGGTCCCTCGCCAGCCGAGCTTGCCGGCGGAGGCGCAGCCGTGGAACCGGAACGTCGGGACGAATGCGGTGTTCGGCGCGCCGCTCTACGTCTACGTCCACGGTCACAACTGCGGAAACCTTGCCGGCTCGTACGGGTTCCCCACGTTCTGGTACCCGGACGCGATCCTCAGTGGGCGTGGTGAGGTCCCGCGAGCGCAAGGGTTCGACGGCAACGGCACGGCGATCCCGGCGAAGGACCTTCTCGACGTCAAGTCGATGACCTGCATCCCGAACGCGATCCTCGCTGCGTTCTGCCACTGGGACGGTGGCCAGCTCGCGACCGACGAGGTGCTCGACTACATCACGAATGCGCCGGCGAGCCTCGGCAATACTGCCGGATGTGGAACGCGCTGCGCGCCGCTCACGGCCATCCAGGCGACGAGCGACTCGGGCACGGACGCGGGGATCAAGTACCGCTTCCCGTACTACGCGGACGCGGTGAACCACGAAGGTGCGTACCGCATCGCAACGCCCGGACGCGTCCACACCGACGTGGTCCGCATCAACGCCGGCGACGAGCCGTGGATGGATCTGCACGGCAACGTGCACGAGGTCGTGCTCGACATGAACGGCGCCAACTTCACCGGCAACTTCGGTCTGAAGTACCGCGGCATCGGCTACAGCAGCGCGCGCGCCGGCGGCAACAACGGCCCGCCGGGCAAGTACACGTTCCCGGAGTACAAGGCGGGGTACTCCGGCGGTCGGTGCATGCGCTTCAAGTGATGAGCGCGCGGGCACCGAAGCGCTCGACGAACGCGCGGTGCATGGCATGCGCCGGCTCGCGGCCCTGCTCGATCTCACGCGGGCGATAGCCGGACGCGATCTGCTCGACGACGATGCGACGCCCCTCGTCCTCGACGCGGAAGCGCGCACGCCAGTCCTTGACGGCGAGGATGCGGCGTCCGTCGCTCGCCTCCTTGATCCGTCGATACGCGTGCGGCTGCGGTCCGAGCGCGAGCGACGACTCGATGCGCGAGCGCAGATCGAGGCTCGTCTCCGCGACAATCCACTCGAGCTGCTCGGTAGCGGTCGCCTCGAACGTGACCGTCCACGCCGGTCGCGGATCGAACCCCTGCAGCCATCCGGCTCCGGCTTCGGGGAACGCGTCCGCGTACGGGATGTACGGCTTGATGTCGAGGATCGGTGTCCCATCGACCAGGTCGAGGTCTCGGACGTGGAGGACCAGCCCATCGACGCGCTCGAGACGCACGGCCGTCATGCCGATCGGATTCGGTCGGTGTGGTGATCGCGTGGCGAAGACGCCGCGCTTTCTCTCGCTGCGCGGCGGAAGGACCTTGGGCTTCCACCCCTCGGCTCGATCGAACCAGAAGAGGAGCCAGATCCGCTCGAAGCCGTCGAGGTCTTCGAGAGCGTCCTGGTACGGAGGAAGGACCTCCACCGTACCTGCAGCACCACCGGCGGTGCCCTGACGCGGCGCCTCGACCTTCTCGCCGAACGGCGATCGAACGAACCCTATCGGACGGACGAGGAGCTCGCGCACGCCTCTCGGATAGCACACGCACGGTCAACGCGGCTCCGGCGCGAAGAACGCCGAGCTGCGTTCGCGGATCGCCGAAGAGCACGTGGCCGTCGCACCATCGTCGTTCGAGTGCGCGCGCCGCAGCCGAAGAGCAAGCACGAGCATTCGCGCTGTTTCGCCGGAGAGTTGGCCGTCGCGCGCCGGGCCCGAGACGATCGCGCGTGATGTACCGCAGTGCCCTCGTCCTCCTCTTCGGTGCCGCAGCTCTCGGTTGCTCTTCGACGACCACGACCACGACGGCGAGCGCTCCGCCCCCGCGATGGGCGCCTGCATGGCCCGAGATGCCGGCGGATCCGGCGACCGCTCGCGTGCTCGGCTTCGCGGAGGCGCAGGTCGGGAAGCGCTATTGCTGGGGCGGTACCGGACCGGACTGCTTCGACTGCTCCGGTCTCGTTCAGGCCGCGTGGCGATCGGCGGGCGTGAAGCTCCCGCGGACGGCGCTCGCGCAAGGGCAAGCGCTCGTCGACGTGCCGTTCGATCAGATGCAGCCCGGCGACATCCTCTGGTGGCGTCATCACGTCGGCATCTACGTCGGGCACGGAGAGATGATCGACGCCTATCACTCGCGCGCGGGCGTCGTTCGCCGACGCGTCACGATCCCGCAGCGCGTCTTGCGCGTCGTCCCGCGGTGAGCCCGTTGAACCGAAGTGGACGGAGTCCAGCTGCGCTGGACGGAGTCCACGGAGGTCGACGGAGCCTCGCCGGATGGCGAGGCGGAGTCAACGCGCTCACGGTCAGCGCTTGATCTGGAGATCGGGCATGACCTCCGACGGCGCGGGCGTGCTCGGCGTCGATGCTCCTCCGGTGGTCTGAGTCTCGTCCGGCTGCCCCGTGCTGGTGGCCGCGGGCGGGGCCGTCTCCGAGCCCGTCGTTGCGGGCGGTATGTCGTTGCCGGGCGTCGCGAACGCGTCGTCGTCGGAAGGCGTCATGCCCGCGGCCGCGGCAGCGCGATCGAGATCGGGAAGCGACGTTTCGGTCGATCGCTTCGTCGTCGCAGGCGCCTTTGTCGTCGTCCGAGGTTTGGCCGGTGCCTTCTCGATTCGCACCGCTGGCGCCGTCGTCTTC
>JAEXCN010000408.1 GCA_023402175.1 Pseudomonadota bacterium
ACCCGCCACACGCCGCCCTCGCGTTTCAGCTTCACGCTGTGTCCGGCGGGGATTGTCACGACGGCACCGTCGCCCGTGACCTCGACATGCAGGGTCTCCGGGCGCTCGAGGCCCGAGACAAGGGAACGAAGGTCTTGTTCGATCGCCGCCCGGGTGGACGGCGTGAGCACACGCATGAGGCCCGCGTAGCTTCGCCTCGCGAGCACGCGACGAAGTTGATCGAGCGCCTGTTCCGGCGTGCGCGAGCCGCCGGGCAGGGCCCCCGAGGACGTGATCCAGAAGCGCCCCTCGCGGAGCTCGAGCTGCGCTTCCTCGCCGTCCTCGTAGCGGAGGCGCGCAACGGCTTCGACGCGCGCGTCCTTCGCGGTCAGCGTCTTCGCCTGCTCCGCGAGCTCGCTGCGCTGCTCGGCGACGAGCCGCTTCACGTCCTCGCGCGAGCGCGACTTCTGCGCCGAGCTCGTCATCATCTCGTAGATGGCGTCGGCATCGCCGCGCGATGCTGCCTGCGCGTACTCCTCGGCGGCGCTGCGCGGGTCCGGCACCGCACGACCGGAGCACCCGGACAGGAGCGCGAGGGCGATACCCGTGGTGAGGAGCGAGCGCATCGGTTCGGCGGAGAGAGCGAGAGCCGAGCTAACGTTAGTACGAATCCTCGTGCCGTTCACCAACCTACGCGGCGGCGATCGTACTTTGGACGGGCGGGGCGCACGCCCGTATGGCCGCTGCGGCGGACGCTGATCCGCCGCAGCGCGCTGCGCGGCGCCGCGCGCTGCGGCGGATCAGCGTCCGTAAGGACGGTTCGACGACGGGACCGCTGCCGCTGCCGCGGGTTGTTGCGTGGAAGGTCGACCCGATGCGTGGCTGCCTGCGATCACCACGTCGAGATCGAACACGTCACGGAGGAGCTCGGACTTCGCGCGAACGGTCCACTCTTCGAGCTCGCGATCCTCTTTGCCGGTGACGACGAGGTTCATCTTGCGCGCCTTGGCGTCGATCTCCGCGCGCACGCTCTTCACCTTGCCGAGGTGCTCGCGATCGAGCGCGTCCGCGATGCGGAGGATCGCTGCGAGGCCGCGCACCTTCGTGCGGGCGTCCTTGTCGAGATCGCGGAAGCTCGGGTGCGAAGGATCGGGCGGGCTCTTGCGGTGGTAGCGCGCGACGTTCGCCACGATTGCGCGCTCGTTCGGCGTGAGCCCCATGATGTCGGAGTGCTGGATCAAGTAGTAGCTGTGCTTGTGATGGCCGCCGTAGCTGACGTAGTCCCCGATGTCGTGGAGCAGCGCGGCCACGCGGAGGAGCAAGCGCTCGCGTTCGCCGAACCCGTGGAACCCCGCCATGTCGTCGAAGAGCGACATCGCGAGCGAGGCGACGAGCTCGCCATGGTCCTGGTCGAAGCCGTAGCGCTTGCCGAGCCGGATGCACCCGTCGACCAGGCTGCGCGCTTCCGACTCCTTGTCCCAGCGGTCGAAATACTTGTCGATGAGCTCCTCGAGGATGCCTTCTTTGAGGCCGACGCCTGGGGCGATGATCGCCGGCGCCCTGAAAAGCTCCGCGACGCGAAGGAAGATCGACGTGGCTGGGACGATCGTGTCGGCGCGGTCGGGGCGTAGCCCGAACGTCTCGCGACGCTGGTCCGGCGTGAGCGCGAACAGCTTCCCGAGGAGCGTTCTCAGGAGACCGACGTCGACCGCGCGCGCGTAGCCGGCATGGCCGCCCTTGAGCGCGCAGAGCTCGAACAGCGTGTCGACGCTGCCGCCGGTGCCGACGATGATCTCGAACGGCATCTTCGTCAGCACCGGCACGGCCTCCGCGAGCGCGCGATCGATGCCCTCGGAGAGCAGCTTCTGGCGCGCGCGGTCGACGGTCTTTGCGCCACGCAGGTACATCTCGAGCAGCCGGACGTTTCCGATCGGAAGCGAGATCGCCCACACGGTCCTGCCGCGATCGAGGTACGTCAGCTCGGTCGAACCACCGCCCACGTCCACGAGGAGGGCGCGCTTGTCCGAGAGGCCGAGCCGGCGGGCGACGGACAGCTGGACGAGGCGCGCCTCCTCGATGCCCTCGATGACTTCGAGCTCGATGCCCGCCTCGCGTCGGGCGCGCTCGACGAGCGTCGTTCCGTTCGAGGCCTCGCGGACCGCGCTCGTCGCCGTGGCGCGATAGACGTCGACCTTTGCGTCGTCCATCGCCTGGCGGAACTCGCGGAGCGCCGCGCATGCCTGCCCGATCGACGCAGAGGCGAGCCTGCCCGTCACGAAGACTTCGGCGCCGAGCCGTACCGGGGCGCGAAGGCTCACGAGCTCGCGCCAGGAAGCGCCCGCCTCGGGGAGGAGCGAGAGCTGCTCGCGGCCGAGACCTGATGCGTGTGCTTCGACGATGCGTAGACGCAGGGCGTTCGAGCCGAGGTCGAGCGCAGCGAAGCGCGGCATGAGCATCCTTCTACCACGATGTCTGGTAGAACGACGCCATGGCCGATCGCGAGCCCGACGCCGCTTCGAGCTCGACGCGCAGCCCGAGCTTGCCGTTCGAGCGCGCGAAGCGGCACCTCTTGTTCGCATGCGCCGCGATTGGCGCAGGGCTCGCGATCGCCGGCAGCGTGGACCGGACCACGGGCGGCGTGCTCGTGCTGATCGGCTGGCTCGCTGCGATCGTCGCGCTCCACCGGCTCGGTCGAACCGGGTCCGATCGCGGCCCGGCCTGACGACCGGCCCGACGGCGACGTCACGCAGGCACGGGCTTCGCGACGACGCTCGCGATCGTCGGTCGGGACGGTTGCGGAAGAACGACGGAGACCGTGTTTCCCTCGTTCGGCGCGCCTCGCACGGAGATCGAGCCCCCGTGCGCATCGACGATCGCCTTCGTCACCCACATCCCGAGCCCGCTCCCGACGCCGGGCCGGCCGCTCCAGTGCTGGTCGAACATGTGAGCGATCTGCTCGCTCGTCAGCCGAGGGCCCGAGTCCTCCACCTCGAACCGGACGGCGTCCGGCTCCCGCCTGACGCGGACGGTGACGTCCCTTTCGGGCGGAGTCAGCGCGACCGCATTCGCGACGATGTTCGTCAACGCCTGCGCCATCCGGTCCCTATCGCAGAACAACGTCCCCGACACTCCGTCGGGCACCGACGTGTCGAGCCGAATCGTCGCGCGGCCGGTCAGGTTCTCGAATGACCCCACGACGTCGTCGATGAGCTGCGCGACCGGGTAGACGTCCCGGTGCAGCGGGAAGAGGTCTTGCCCGCGCGCGCTGTCGAGGTTTCCCTCGACGAGGCGGTGGGCTCGCTCGGCCGCCCGCGAGATCCGCGTCAGACGCGCGCGAACGTGCTCGTCGCCGACGTCGGCCGCGAGCAGCTCCGCATTGAGCCCGATCGTCTCGAGCGGGTTGCGGAGGTCATGCGCGACGATCGCGACCATGGCATCTCGCGCCGCGGTCGCCTCGGCCGCGGCCTCGAGCGCTCGGCGCATCCTGACGAGGAGGGTGACGATCAAGCCCGAAAGGACGCAGAAGATGCCGAGCTCGACTGCATCACGCGCCGCCTGGATGTGGAACGTCCCCGGCGGCGGCAGCACGTAGTACGGGATCACGACGACGCTCACGAGGAGCACCATCGCGGCTGCCTGCCAGCTGCCCAGCCACGCGGCGAGGACGACGGCCGGGTACATCAGCAGGAACGGAGCCGCGAGCGCTCCGTCGAAGAGCATGCTCGCTGCTGCGGCGGCGATCCCGATGACGAGGCCCAGAGCACAACGAACGAGCCGTGAGCTCGGGACCCTGATGGCCGTGCTCCGTCGGATTGACCTCGCGTGACGCTCGCCCCGGCGGGCGACGCGAGCGCGATTCGCGGTCTCTTCCGACGATCCGATCACGGCCATCTTCCTTTGAGCATCGGCGCAAATGAGTCGCGCCTCAGCGTCCGCATGCGGTCACCTCGATCCCCGCCGGATGCGGGGGCCGTTTCTCGGCGAGCGCCTGTTCGATGAGCTTCGTCAGCAGCTCGATCGAGCAGGGCTTCGGGAGGTAGTAGGGCGTACCGATCCGGTCCGCGACGTTCTCGATGTCGGCGTAGCCCGACGTGACGACGATCGGAATGCGCTCGCGGCCCGCATTGGTCACGGCGGCGCGGTAGGCCATCGCGGGCCCGTCGAGGACCGGCATCTCGATGTCGAGGAGGATGAGCTCGGGGAGGCCTCCCTCGAGCGCCAAGAGACCTTCCTCGCCGTTGCGAGCAACGCGTGCGTGGTGCCCGCTCAGCTCCAGGACCTCGGCGACGGTCGATCGGAGGTCGTCGTCATCATCGACGATCAGGATGTCCGCCATGACATCCCGTTCGAGGCATGTTCCGAGCCAGAGAGGCGTGGCCGCCGCGGATCAGGTCTCGCTGCGGAGGACGACGACGCCGACGTCGGGACCGAGCTTCGGCAGCCGAGCAGCCGCCCACCCGAAGTCGCGATCGGTGATGCGGATCGGAGCAGCTGCGGGACCGGCGTCGGTCTTCGCGTGCAGGCCGAGGCCTGCGAGCACTTTCTCGTTCACCTCGGGGACGGGCGGAGCTCCGGGCGCGCCGGCGCCGTAGACGTTTTCCTTGTCGAAGAGGCAGACGTAGAGGATGGGCATCTTACCCTTGTCGTTGCCTCGCATCAGCTGGTCCTGCAGCTCGCGCTGGAGCGTGACCTGCAAGTGGTACGCGAAGCGGCGATACGTCCAGCCCGTGACGACCATGCCCTGGAGCGATCCGTCGGCCTTGTTCACGGGGGCGGCCGCAACCCACTCCTTGTCAGGGCCGGCAGGGTTCGGCGTTCCGGGGAATTGCCCGGTTGTCGACACGAACGGCGAGCCGTGGAGGACGGGCTCGAGCCCAGGCCACGCCTTGAGGAGGTCCTTGCCCGCCATCGTGTCGTGCTCGAAGTCGTTGCGGATGGCGATTCCCTTGTCGTCGGTGAACGCAAAGAAGGTCGACTTCGCGATTCCGAGATCGGGCACTTGCTGCCGCATGCGGAGAAGGGCGCTGCGGACACCGGGGACGTTCCGCTTCGGGTCTCCGTCCTTGCCGACCTCCTTCGCGAGCAGGTCGGTGAGCTTCTTCGCGCCCTCGGGCAGCCCGCGTTCGACCTCCGCCACGTCTTTCGCCGAGAGATCGACGAGCTTCTGCACGTCGGACCGCGCTTCCTCGGCGCTCTTCTGGCCGCGATCCTTGCACCCGACGAGCGCAGTGCTGGTCGACGCAGCGATGACGGCGGCGGCCGTCCACTGCAAGACCGCTCTTCGAGGCATCTCCATCGGCCGGGAGCATACGACAGATTGCGCAGCCCCGTGTTCCCGCATCTCGGCGCGGCAAGCGTGCGGCAGAGCCGGCTTTCGTGGTGTCGGTCCTCAGCGCGGCATCCTCAGCGCGGCAGGGCTCCGAACAGGGAGGTGTTTCGGCAGACGAAAAGCTGCTAAAGACGAGACCGGTTGGCCGAAGTGGCGGAACGGTAGACGCAGCGGATTCAAAATCCGCCGCCCTCTGGGCGTGAGGGTTCGAGTCCCTCCTTCGGTACTCTTCGAGAAATGAGCCGCGCGGTCTTCGGCGAGACGCGCTTCACTCCTTCTGGATGACGCCGCAGCCCGGACGGGCGCCGGCGTTGCCGACGGGCTGCGAGACGCCGTCGTCGCGCTGCGCGTGGAAGATGACGGCGTGGCCGACGACGGAGAGCGGGCCGTCGTGGACGTAGAGCTTGCTCGCAGGGAACGTCAGCTTCGACGAGCCGGCGCCGGCGTCGTCGATCATGATGTTCCCGAGGTCGCCGAGGTGATGTGGCTCCGCGCTCGGAAAGCCGTGCCCCGCATCCGCCGGGTTCCAGTGCCCCCCGGCGCCGAGGCCAGCGCCGCCGTCGACAGGCTCACAGCTCCCATTCTCGTGGATGTGGAGGCCGTGCTCGCCCGGCGGGCCGCCGCTGCTCGCGATGTTGACCGTCACGATCGTCACCGAGCCGTTCTCGACGAACTCCGCGGTGCCCTGAACGGTGCTCGCGTCGCTCGTCGGTTGGATATCGGCCTTTGCCTTGAGCTCCGTCACCGGCGCGCCGGACGACGTCGCCGGCGTGCCGGAGCTGTTCGACGTTCCCGACGTGCCACTCGAGGTGTTGGTCGAGCCGCTGTCCGGTTGATCTCCTGCCGGCGGGCTCGAGCTGTCGGAGCACGCCCACGCGAGCACGCCGCCCATTGCGATCATCGCGGTCGCCACCAGCCGAATACGCGTCTTCATCGACCCCTCCTCGTCACGCTGCTGAATTCTCGATCACGGATGTGCCGCCGTCAAAAGCGGCGTACGGCTCGTGAGGATTTCATCGTGCGATTCTCCCGAGCCTCCTCCCGCGCCCGACGCGAGCCTCGGAGGCTCGATGCCTCTCGACGCCTCTCGACGCAGCTCTCGAAGGGGTGAGCGTTTGCGCGAATCCCGTCGAGGCGATCCGAAGACGAATCAGAACGCGTCGAAGTCGAGCCCGGCGTCGCCGAGGCCCTGGGACGGGCACTCGGCCGCGCACTTGACCTGCGCGCACCCGGCGACGCCGGAGAGGGCGTCGCTGCCTTTCGGATGGGCGTTGTCGCACGACAGTCCGCAGAAGACGTCACCCTTGCAGTCGTCGATGCAGGTGAGGAGGGCCTGGCAGTCCGGGATCTTGTCGCACTCGACGATCTCCGCGCAGCACTTCGCGCGGGCGCACTGGTCGCACGCGGGACGGTCGTCGACTTTTTCGTGATTCGTGCAGCTCACCGAGCCTCCGCTGGCGCCGCTACTCGAAGCCGTGTCGGCCGGATCGCCACCGCTGTCGCCGCCGCTCGAGCCGCGCCCGCGACTGAGCGAGGTCCCGTCGGGCGACGGCGCGCTGCAACCGACGGCGATTCCAATGGCAACAGACGCGCTGAACACGGCGACGGCGAGAGGGTTCCGCACGAAGACCTCCGAAACCCAAGCGTGCCATCACGAACCCCTCCGCGCCAGAGCCTCGTGGGCGGTTGGATCGCGCGTTAGCCACCGAAACGTGCCAGTGGACCCGGCTGGCAGAACCAGCGAGCCCGATTCGCCTTCGCACAGCCGTTCGTGCAATTCCGCCCTGTAGAGCGCGCCGAGGCGGACGCCTGCGCCGGGTCGGGAAGGGGGGCTTCCGCCGGTGCCGATCGAGGTGCGGCGGAGGTGTTCGCTGATAAACACGAAAACGTCAAATACGTATTTACTTTACGAATCGATATCGAATGTTTTATGGCAACCTCAATGAGCAATCTGAAGAGCACGATTGAAAGCCTCGCCAACGAGTTTGCGATGAGCATCATCAGCGCGCTGCGCGCTGCGTCCATCGACGAGCTCACCGGCGTCACCGGCGTCACCGGCGTCACCGGTATTGCGGCTCGCGCCGCGCGCCCGGGTCGCCCGGCGGCGGCCCCGGCCGCCGTCGCCGGACCGAAGCGAGGTCGGGGCGGTCGCCTCGGTCGTCGCTCGACGGCGGACATCGGCCGGATGGTCGACGACATCGTCTCGCTTCTCCAGAAGAGCCCCGAGGGACTCCGCGCGGAGCAGATTCGCGAGGCGCTGAACTGCCAGGCGAAGGAGCTGCCGCGCCCGCTCGCGGATGCGCTGGCGACCGGCCGCGTCACGAAGACCGGACAGAAGCGCGCCACGACCTACTTCGCCGGCAACGGCGACGGGGGCGCGCCCGCGAAGAAGCGTGGTGGTGGTCGCGGCGGTCGTCGCAAGCGCGGCTGATCGCGATTCGGGTAACGCGTTTATCGATTCCCGCGCATCTCCCAGGCATCGGGGCGTCTAGAACGCATCTCGTTACCGAGATGCGTTCGACTGAGAGAGGTCTCTGCGCATCGAGCAGACCTCCGGCCTCGAGCGAAAACGGGCTCGCTCGCCCTCAGGCGAGCCCGATTTCGCGCGCGGAGGTTGTGAGATGCGCTCTGGGGAATCCAAAGCTCCGTCTCGCGACGCCACCCGAGGTGTCGCGAGCCCGGGCTCAGTCGCGAGTCAGCATCGCCAGCCGGTCGGACGCGCGTTTCACGGTGCGCGACATCGATGTCTTCGGCCACGTCTCCACGACCTTTTCGTAGGTCGCTTTCGCGGCCGTCAGGTTGCCTTTCGCTTCCTGCGCCTGTCCGAGGTAGAGGCGAGCCTTGGTGATCACCATCACCGCATCGAACGTCGCGCACGTGGAGACGACGCGTTGGAGGTACGGCATGGCATCGTCCCACCGTCCGAGCAGCGCGTAGACCTTGCCCATCGCAAAGTCGACGAAAAGTCCGTGGCGATCGCTCGGCGCGCCCGCGTCGAGCGGCGCATGCGCGAGCGCCTCGGCGGCTTCGTCGCGCGTCTCGGCGAAGCTCCCGTAGACGGTGGCCCACGCCGTCCACGGATCGCGCGCGCTCCGGCCCTCGCTTGCGCGACGGCGCTCGTGGCCGAGCCACTCGGCGCGTCTCTCGTCGAGCTCGCGCTTCGTGAGCTCGCCTGCGCGATAGAGCGGCTCGAGGAACGAGATGCTCGGATCGGGCGCGAATGGATACGACGGCCAGGCCGCCATCCGATCGAGGAAGGTCCGCGAAGCCTTCGCGGCGTCCTTCATGCGGTCCATCTCCATGAGCACGTTCACGCGAAGCCGTCCGGGCTCTGCGTGATCGTACGAGTCGGCCGTGTGCGGGAGGAGACCGTCGAACTCGCGCGCGAGCTCTTCGGCGCGGACGAAGTCGCCGTCGAGCACGGCGAGGAGCGCGCGGTCCCAGACCTCCTCTTGCTTCTTCTTTTCCGCGGGCACGAGGCTCCAGCGCCGCGCGAGCACCTCCTCGATGCTGGGTCGCGGCGCGCCGTCGGCGTGGAGCGCGCGGGCGAGCGCTGCGAATGGGCGTGGTGACTGAGGCTCGAGCGACCCCCAGCGCGCCGCTTCGTCCTTTGCCCGCCTGCACTCGTTCGCCGCGAAGAGAAGCTCGTAGCGGGTCTCGACGCACGTGGATGCCACCGGTGAACGCTTGATGCAGCGCTCGGTCGTCGCGAGGCCGTCCGCGATGTTGCCGGCGCTCTTTTCCGCCTTCGCCATCGCGGCGAGCGCCGGAATGAATCCTTCGTCGATGCGGAGCGCGGCTTCGAATGCGGACTTCGCGTCCTCGAGGTCGCCCCGCTGCTGTCTCGCGCGTCCGAGGTAGTACTGGAGCTCGGGATCGCGGGGATATTGGAAGACGGCCGACGTCATTCGCGTCTCCCATTCCTCGACGTCCGGGGTCGCGCGGATGAACGGCTCGCTCGCCTCGAGGAGGCGCTCGTCGCGCGGGAGCAGCATGTGACGATGCTCGTACGCGCTCTGGAACGACGCCTGGGCGGAAGGCGGATCGTTGGCCGAGGCGTGCTGCAGCGCGAGCTCGAGATGCGCCGCGGCGAACGTCGGATCGAGCTCGATCGCGCGTCCGAGCGCGGCGCGCGCCTTCGCCGTTGCACCGTCGCGCCAGACGCTCATCGCCTCCTTGTACGCCGCCTCCGCTTGCGGGACGGTCGAGAGCGGGCGCGGCGCGCTCGCCGAGATCGGAACCGGAGACACCGGAGGCGTGCGCGTCTTCACGAGGTAGACCGTCGTCGCGAGCGCGCCGAGCAGCACGAGCGGGAGCGCGAGCGCGAGCGCCCGCCGCTTCGGGCTCTGCGCTTCGCGGCGTGCGGCCGGTTCGGTCGGCGAAGGGCCAATCGAGACGGTCGTGGGAACGCGCGTCGTCGCAGCGTAGGCCGGATCGTCCTCGGGGCGTCGGTGCGGCGTCACCCGGACGCGATCGCCGCCGGTGGTCAGCGACGCGAACGGCTCGAGCGCGTCGGCGACGTCGGCCATCGACGGGAAGCGCTGCGCCGGATCTTTCGCGAGCGCGCGGAGGATCGTCTCTTCGACGACGGTCGGGACGTCCTTCGCCTTCGACCGGATCGGTCGCGGCGGCTCGGTGAGGATGTTCGCGACGAGACTGAGGACGTCGCCGGTCTCCGGCCACGGGCGTTCGCCCGCCACGAGCTCGTAGGCCATGACGGCCCAGGCGAACTGGTCACAGCGCGCATCGACGTTGCCGCCTTTGATCTGCTCCGGTGCCATGTACACCGGCGTGCCGGCGATCGATCCGCCGCCGGTCACCGTGTCGATCGCGTGCTGGTCGTCCGGCGTGCGACCGACCGTGCGGCGCGCGATGCCGAAGTCGAGCACCTTCACTCCGCCGTCGTCGCGGACCATCACGTTCTCGGGCTTGATGTCCCGATGGATGATCCCGGCCTTGTGGGCCGCTTCGAGCGCACGCGCGACGTCGACGAGCCAGCGGACGCGACGCGCGAGGGGCAGCTCGACGTTGCCGACGAGATTCCTGAGCGAGGCGCCGACGACG
>JAEXCN010000411.1 GCA_023402175.1 Pseudomonadota bacterium
GCATGTCGTCGTGCGTGCCTCGAGCTCGGGCTCCGACGACGATCTGCGTGTCTGGAAGTTGGGCGCAGCTGCCGTCACCGCCCTCGAGGTGCGTGACGCGAACGGAGGAGCGGTCCCGTTCGAGGTCGCGGACCGAACGGTCACGCTCCCGCGCCCGGAGGCGTCACCGTCGATCGCCTATGACGTGGCGCCGGCGAGCTTCCGCGAGGATCCCGCGGCCGCGATCGTGGAAGAGGCGCGCTTCCGTGGCGCGGGCGAGTCGCTGTTCGCGCTGCCGAAGTCGTTCGAGAGCGGCGCGTTCGCCTTCGCGCTCGACATCGATGGCCGCGCGATCGACGCGCCCGTCGTCGCATCGAGCCTCGGAGCCGGAGCAGGCTCCGTTCACTCCGAGCTGCGTCGTGCGACCGCCGACGCGGTGAGGCGAGTCGCGATCCTGGGCGGCGGCGGTGGGCACGTCGCGTTCGATGCACCCGAGGGCCACGACGTGGCCGCCTGGATCGGATACGCGGCCTTCGACCCGCGCCCCATGGCGGCCGAGGTCGCGGTCTTCCGTGGGATGCTGCGCGATCACTTCAGGAGCGGGGTGGCCGACCGAGCAACGCTGCTCCTCGCGATCGACGAGCGCGCGCCGCGCCGGTTCCGCGTGCAGCGCCGGACGGGCGGCCTCTTCGTTGCCGCATCGGGCGCCGATCCGTTCGACGCTCCGCTTCGGCTCGCGGTCGCCCACGAGCTGGTCCACTCGTGGATCGGCGATCGCCTCTGGATCGGCGATCCGCGCCCGGGGCACGAGGCGGAGTCGATCTGGTTTCACGAGGGCTATGCGCGCTGGACGGCACGCGAGCAGCTCTATCGCTCCGGGCTCCTCTCTCCCGAAGAGTACAGCGCCGAGGTGAACCGGCTCCTGTCGATCGTCACGACGTCGCGACACGCGCGACGGCCGCTGAGCGAGCTCGTCCTCGACGCGCGTGCAGGTGTGCCCGGGATCGTGCCCCTGCTCGTCGCGCGCGGTGCGCTGCACGCGACCCTCGTCGATGCCCGCATCCGCGCAGGCTCATCGACGAGCACGACGCCATCGAGCGGCACACCGGCCTCGCTGAACGACGTGCTGCGCGAGCTGCTCCGCGAGATCGAAGTGAAGCCGCACGCGATCTCGGACGAGCGCTGGCACGCGGCCCTCGCGGCGCAAATAGGTCCTGCCCGCGAGCGTGCCGACCACGAAGAGGTCATCGTCGCAGGGACGCGCGTGTCCCTTCCGCCGGACGCGCTCGGTGCGTGCTTCGAGGCTCACGAGGCGAGCTACGACATCTTCGATCCTGGCTTCGACGTCACGGCGTCGCTCGACGAGAAGCACGTGCGAGGGATCCGGGCGAGCGGTCCCGCGGCGAAGGCGGGCTTGCGAGAAGGCGAGCCGCTCGCGCACGTGGTCGAGCCCGCGACGCCGACCTCGAAGATGAAGGTGGAGATCGAGCGCGACGGAAAGAGCGTCGTCGTCGAGTACCGCGCCTCGGCGGGCGCGCGTCGAGGGCAGGCGTTCCGCAGACGGGCAGGGCTCTCGGACGACGCGTGCCGCAAGCTGGCGCTCCGGCACTAGCTCCTACGACGGCACGATGCTCGCACTACGACACGAGGGATAAACGGACGAGGCGAAGCACCACGTGGACGAGGCGAAGCACGCCGTAGCTCGGCCGGGCGAAGAAAAAAAAAGAGAAAAAGAAGGAAGAGGAGAAGCGCCGACCAACGTGAAAGAGCGAAGCCCTACGGTGCGCGGTCGGGGACGGCCAGCTTCGGGCGTGCTATTCCCGTAGATCGACGATGGCCGAGGCGAAAGCGAGCTCGGAACGGAGAGTAGGCATTCCTCGCGAGACGAAGGAGCAAGCGAAGAAGGCGAACAGCAATCTCGCTGTTCGTCTCGCAACGGCGGCCGTCGGCACGCCGCTCATCTTGCTCCTCCTCTACAAGGGACCGCCGTGGGGCTTCTATCTCCTGGCGGCTCCCGCGACGTTGGTCGCCGCGTGGGAGCTGTTCAACATGACCCACCCGGGCGACCGTACGTCGCAGCTCATGGGTGTGGCCATGACCGGCGCCGTTTCGGCGGCGACGTATTTTTCCGAAGGTGACGCTCGGATCGTCCTCACGACGATGATCTGCGTCCCGCTCGTCGGCCCGCTGCTCACGCTGGTCCGGCTCGGTGACATGCAGACAGCCGCGACGCGCGCCTTCGCGATGGGCTTCGCGCCGCTCTTCGTCGGGATCCCGGTCACGCTCCTCGCCGTCTTGCGACGTGACCTCGGCTCCGACGGACCTGGCTACGTCCTCCTCGCGATCATGTTCGCGTGGTTCGGAGACACCGGCGGCTACTTCGCCGGTCGCTTCCTCGGTCGGCACAAGCTCTATGAGGCCGTCTCACCGAAGAAGACGGTCGAAGGCGCGATCGGAAGCCTCGGTGGAAGCGTCGTCGGCGCGTTGATGGCTCATTTCTGGTTCCTCCCGAGCCTCTCGCTCGCGCACGGGATCTCGCTCGCGATCGTCGCCGGCGTCTTCGGCCAGGCCGGCGATCTCGGCGAGTCCATCCTCAAGCGATCGTTCGGAGTGAAGGATTCCGGTGCCATCGTTCCCGGCCATGGCGGCATCCTCGACCGCGTCGACGCGCTCATGCTGACGAGCGCCGTCACGTATCTCTATTCGCTCTGGTTCCTCCGCTCCTGATGAAGAAGAAAAGGTCTGATGAAAAGCGCCACGTCACGCGGCGCCGAGTGACGGACCGAAGCTCGGTCCGGTCGAGCCCGACGACGCATTGCGGCGAGGCTGGAAGCAAGAATTTCGCGGCTCGGCCCGTTGCAAATGGGCTAAGACAAGCCGCGATGACACCCCCCGATTCACCGAGCGTCCCTCCGCCGAACGTGGTTCCTCCTGCGCCCGGATCGTCGCGTACGATCATCGTGAAGGAGTACGACTTCTTCAAGGTCGTCCAGGATTACCTGGACCGCGCAGCGCGCACGATCGATCTCGCGGACTTCGTCCGCACGATCCTGAGCCAGCCGAAGAACGAGCTCATCATCAACTTCCCCGTCAAGATGGACAACGGCGAAGTGCGGCTCTTCAAGGGCTACCGCGTCCAGCACAACAACCTGCTCGGACCGTTCAAGGGCGGTATGCGCTACCACCCGAGCGTCACGCTCGACGACGTGAAGGCGCTCGCTGCGATGATGACGTGGAAGTGCGCGCTCATGCGCGTCCCGTTCGGTGGCGGCAAGGGCGGTGTGAAGTTCGACCCGCACGCCGTGTCGAAGGCGGAGCTGCAGCGCATCACGCGCCGCTTCACGCATGCTCTCGGTGAGAACATCGGACCCGAGTACGACATCCCCGCGCCCGACGTCGGCACGAACAGCCAGGCGATGGCGTGGATGATGGACACGTATTCGAACATGGTCGGCGCTGCGAACAAGCAGACCGTGAAGGGCGTCGTCACCGGCAAGCCCGTCGCCTCGGGCGGCACGCTCGGTCGCGCGAAGGCCACTGGCCAGGGCGCGGTCTACTGCGTGATCGAGTGGGCGAAGGAGAAGGGCTTCGATCTCGAAGGCTCCACGATGACGGTGCAGGGCTTCGGCAACGTCGGCTCGCACCTCGCGGTCATCCTCTCGCGCCTCGGCGTGTCGACGATCGCCGTCGGCGATCACACCGGCTACCTGCTGAACCCCGAGGGCTTCAACGCGCACAAGCTGCAGGACTGGGTCGAGACGCACGGCTCGATCAAGGGCTACCCGGGCGGCAAGGCGATCACGCGCGAAGAGTTCTTCAAGACGAAGGCCGACATGTTCGCGCCGTGCGCGCTCGAGAACCAGATCGGCGAGGCCGAGGCGCGCAGCCTCGACGTCAAGGTCGTCATCGAGGGTGCGAACGGTCCGACGAACCCGGCCGGCGAGCGGATCCTCCTCGAGAAGGGTGTCGACATCCTTCCCGACGTCCTCTGCAACTCCGGCGGCGTCACCGTCAGCTACTACGAGTGGGTGCAGAACAAGCGCTCGGAGAGCTGGACCGAGGAAGAGGTCGACGCCAAGCTCGAGAAGGCGATGACCCGCGCGTACCGCGAGGTCGCCGACTTCGCGCGTCAGCACAAGGTCGATCGCCGCATCGCGGCGTACGGCCTCGCGCTCCAGCGCATCGAGGCGGTCTACAAGGAGCGCGAGATCTTCCCGTAATCGTCGTTCGACTTACGGAAGCGACTTCGATCCCGCCACTTCATCCGCGCTCGTCATGGGCGCATGAGTGGGAGACGGGTCGACCAGGAGCGGGGACGCCTTCGTGGTGTCCTCGCTTTTGTGCGTGAGTCGCTGGGGACAATGTACAGTTGTCCGGCGTCGCATGGCCGACACGGACGTCTTTGGCATCCTTTCCCTCGTGCTCGCCGCGGCAGGGGCTGTGTACCTGGTCTGGGCGCGCGTGCTCCGGCCCGGAGCGAAACTGGCCGCCCAACCCGGGGCGAGCTCGGAACACGATCGCGCCGCGGACACGATGCCGCCGGCGCTGCGGCCCGAGGCGGAGCTCTCGCCGAAGATGCTCGCGAAGCGCGACGCGCTCACGAAGAGCTCGCGGCCGCCGCCGCCCAGTCCCGACATGGAGACGAGTAGCGTCGTCGCGACGAGCGGCGGCGCTGCGGCGACGACCAACGATCCCCCGAAGTCGAGCTCTGCTCCTGCGAAGAGCGTGAAGGGCGGGAAGTCTTCCGCGGCGAAGACTCCGAACCGATCGCCCGCGGCCGGGAAGGCGAGCGAAGCGAAACGGTCGGCGGCTTCCGCGAAAGCGGCGAAGCCTTCCGCGGCTCCCTCGAAAGGCGCGAAGCCGGCGACGAAGAAGACTTCGTTCGACGACCTCGACGAGGTTCCGCGAATCGACGTCGAAGACGACGAGGACGTAGAGCCGACGAAGGTCGGGCGCTTCGACAGGGAGGCTGGCATCCAGCCGATCGTCGAGAAGATCGTCCTCGACGAAGACGCGAACAAGGAGCCGACGGACGAAGCTGCGCCGATGCTCGTCGTCTTCGCGCTCGCGCAGACCGATCCCGGGAAGCGCCGCAAGCAGAACGAAGACAGCCTCCTCGTGCTCGAGAAAGAGTCGGTGTTCGTCGTCGCCGACGGCATGGGCGGACACCGCGGTGGTCAATACGCGAGCAGGCTCGCGGTGAAGACGATCGGTGCGGCGTTCGAGAAGAACACCTTCGACGCTGCGCCGCACAAGGAGATCCCCGCGCCTGCGTCCGAGCTCGCGCGTGCCATGCAGATGGCGAACTCGGCGATCTTCCACGAGTCGAAGCTCCGCTCGGAGCTGACCGGCATGGGCACGACTCTCTGCGCGGCGCGCTTCACCCCGGACAAGCGGCGCCTCTACCTCGGTCACGTCGGCGACAGTCGCTGCTATCGCGTGCGCGACGGCGTGATGAAGCAGCTGACGAACGATCACACGATGGCCGACTACGGCGTCGCCGGGCCCGAAGGCGCGCATCTGAGCCGCGCGCTCGGCGTGTGGCCGACCGTACCGATCGACATGATCATGGCGTCGCCGAAGCTCGGCGACATGTACCTGCTCTGCTCCGACGGCCTCACGAAGATGGTCGCCGACACGACGATCGCGACGCAGCTCCTCCACGAAGAGGATCCGAAAGCCGCCGTCGAGCGCCTCGTCTTCTTCGCCAACGCCGCCGGTGGCAAGGACAACATCACCGTCATCCTCCTCCGCGTCGTCGAGCCGGACTGGAAGCCGCCGACGCCGGCGCCCTGACGTTCATCGCGGACACGCCGTCGACGGCGAAGCGTTCGACCTCCTCAGGTCGCCGCGAGCCTCCGTTGCGCCCCATCGTGGACGAACAGATCGCGCACGCCATGCGCTACGGCGCGAACACGCTCTGCATCCGGTGGACGCCCGCGAGCGCTTCGTGCGCTTCGCGGACGAGCGTCGCGACGAGCTCGCGTGCCGGCAGCTCGCGCGCGAGCGGCGCGCCCTGTCCGGCCCAGAGCTGCATCAGGTCGGCGCGGCCTTGCTTGGCCGCGGTGCTTCGGACGTCGCTCGTCGCGCCGAGGAAAGAAGGGAAGGGAGGAAGCGCCATCCCAGCGAACGCGTCGGTGTAGCGGTTCGCGATTGCGCGTCCGTGCCTGCCGCTGAAGGCCTTCGTGAGGACGGTACGACGTGCCGCCTCGGACTTCAGCGCAGCCTTGTGTGCGCTCGCCGTGCCGGCCTCGGGACACGTCAGGAACGCCGTCCCGAGCTGCACGCCCGCCGCGCCGCTCGCCAGCGCCGAGGCGATGCCACGACCATCCATGATCCCTCCCGCTGCGAGCACCGGCACACGCACGCGCCGGACGATCTGCGCAACGAGCGTCGTGATGCCGAAGAGCCCTTCTTCCGTCGGAACGAGGAAGCTCCCGCGATGGCCACCCGCCTCGGACCCCTGCGCGCAGACGACGTCGATCCCCGCGTCCTCGAGCGCGACGGCTTCGTCGGTCGTCGTCGCCGTTCCGATCGTGACGATCTTCTCCGCGCGAAGCGCGCGCAGGCGCTCGCGATCGGGGAAGCCCATCGTGAAGCTGAACACCGCGGGCCGCGCGCGGAGCACGGCTTCGAGCTGCGCATCGAACACGTCGCTCGGAGCTTTCGGCTTCGGATCGGCAGCGATGCCGAGCTCGGCACGGAACGCGTTCAGTATCTGTCGAGTGTTCGCGACGGTGCGCTCGTCGAGCTCCTCGGCGGGCAAGGGAATGAAAAGGTTCAGCGCGAAAGGTTTCGTCGTCCGCGCACGGATCTCCGCCGCGGCGCGCGTGATCTCTTCGGCGGAGTAATAGGGCGCGCCGACGGAGCCGAGCGCGCCTGCTTCGCCGACCGCCGCGACGAGCTCCGGCGTCGTCACGTTGTTCGCCATCGGCGCCTGCACAATCGGATATCGAACACCGAGGAGCTGACACAGGCGCTCGCTTTGGTTCATCCCCGTGTCATAGGGCGAGGCCCTCGCGAAGACCAGGCGCGCTACCGCGGCCGAACGCACGGGACGCGGACGAGTCGGAAGCCGACGGTCGGCATCGGCGATCGGCTGCCCCACGGCTCGGCCCGCGAATAGCCCGCGCGTGATGCGCGGAACGAGACCGTTACCGCCTCGGCACAGTCGGTCCACGATCCTCCGCGAAGGACGCGCGCATCCGAGCGCTCCGGCGGCTCGAGCGGCTCCCCGTTCGCGGCCCGGCTGTACGCGAGCGCGTCGTAGCGGTCGGCCGTCCACTCCGCGACGCCGCCGCACATGCCGTAGATGCCGAGGCCGTTCGGCGGGAAAGCTCGCGGATCGATCAGGTGGAATGCGCCGAACCGATCGAAGTCGGCGCGCGCGCGCGTGGGCGGCTCATCGCCCCACGACCAGCGGCAGCCGATGAGGCCACCACGCGCCGCCTTTTCCCACTCGGCTTCGCGTGGCAGTCGGTAGAGCGTCGCCTCGTCGGACAGCTTCGCGCCGAGCGCCTCGGCGTCCTCGGCCATCGCGGCGACCATGGGCTTCCGATCGTACGCGATCGGCCTCGAAGGATTTTGCCGCGGCGGATCGGCGAACAGCTCGCGAAGTCGAGGTTCGTTGTGCCCGGCATGCGCGTGCCAGTCACTGGCCGCGATCGTCTCGCTCTCGCAGTACTGGAGCCGGACCTTGTTGTGCTCGGACAAGAGGAAGGTCGGGGGGACGTCTTCACCTTCCGTCGCGACGAGCCTCGGATCGGCCTCGGGCGGCCATCCTTCCGGAGGTGGAGACCAGCCCATGAGATCGCAATACGCCGCCCAGGTGATCGGCACCTCGGCGATCCAGAACGCATCGACGCGCCGCGGATGGACCGGGCGCTCGTCGGGATCGCCGGAGGACGAGCCCATGAGGAACGTGCCCGCAGGCACGTAGCGGAACACGAGCCCGTGTTCCTCGACGGAGAGCTCGTCGAGCACCGCGCGCCGCTGCCTCGCTACGTGCGGGTCGCCGGGCAAGAGCCCGTATGCACGATCGAGCGCAGACGCGGCGAGCGCGAGATCCCCTTGGGTGAGAAACCAGTCCGCCGCGACGACGAAGCGCGCCCCTTCGTCGGGACTCCCGGGCCCACACGCGGACAAGATCTCTTCGGGAGCGAAGCTCACGACGTCACGAGCGGAAGCCGGCGCGGCGACTTCGCGGGGGTGAGGTGAACGGTCGCGAGCGGAGGGCGATCCATCGAGATGCCGGCGCCGTCGCGCCACTCCGTGAACCAAGGATCCGGCGCATCGACGTCACCATGCGCCGCGAGCGACCGCGCACGGCAGCCGCTGACGAAGCCCGGGGAACCGTCGGCCTCTCGTTTGGCACGCAGTCGCCGGAAGGCGTGGCCCTCGCGCCAGATCTCGGGGAATGACCGCTCGCGGATGTTGCCCGTCTCGAATGCTGGACCGAGGAAGCTGCAGGGATTCACGTCGCCGGTCGCGGAGATGCTCGCGACGAGGTTTGCTGCGCCACATCCCGGCGGGCTGAACGTCTTCGCCTGCGTCGCCTCGCGTGCGTTGGGAGCGAACGTGTCGATCGCGCTGACGTCGTGCCCGAATGCGACGAGCTGATCGAGCGCTCTCGAGTATTGCTCGAACGTCGGCATGAGCTCCGGATGCGAGCGCGCGACGCCGACCGGATACAGCGGACGGAACACGGCGGTGTGCGCGCCGAGCTCGCGGGCGAGCTCCGCGCAGGGAAGGACCTCGCCGGCGCTGCGGCTCGTGATCGTGAACGCCATCGTGAAGCGGAGATGGCGGCCGAACGTGCGGAGCCGTCTCGTCACTTCGTCGAAGGTGCCCGCGCCGCGGATCGGATCGTTCGTCGCCGCGCTCGCGCCGTCGAGGCTCACGTTGATCCAGACGAGCTCGCGTTCTCCGAGCTCGCGAGCGATCCGCTCGTCGAGCAAGAGCCCATTCGTGGTCAGACACGGATGGAGGCCGTGTTCGCTCGCGCGATCGACGATCGACACGAGATCCTTCCTGAGCAGCGGCTCGCCGCCGGTGAGGCCCAGACGGAAGCTCCCCATTCGCGCGAGGTCGGCGAAGAGCGCGTCCATCTCCTCGAGCGTGAGGTCGGCCTTGCGCGGCAGCTCGCCGGCGAAGCAGTGCGTGCACCGCAGGTTGCACGCGGCGATCACCTCGAGATGGACTGCGAGTGGCCCGACGAGGTGATCGGGCGGCGGCTCGACATCGAGGATGACGCCGTCGAAGCGGCCGTCGGGACGGAAGAATCCCTCGCGATCGAAGTGGTCGAAGAAGTCGGCGAGCAATCGCTGGCGCTCCTCGTCGCGCTCCTCCGCGATGGTGCCGAACCAGCCGATCTCCGCCACCCTTCGCAGGAGCGCCGTCGTCTCGTGATCGAACGGCGCGTAGCGCGACGTTCGGCGATCGAACACCAGGCTCCCGAAGTATTGCGGAACGAGGACGAGCGGATCGCGCATCACGAGCGGCCTCCCCGCCGAGGCCTCTGCTCGTCGCCCGCGCCTTGTTCGAGCGTGAAGCGAATGCGTACCCAGGCCTCCGCGGGGGGCGCGAGGTCGCGGGTCCCGAGCGCGAAGATGGTGGACCCGTCCTGACGAAGGCGCTCGTACGCCCGCCTCGCGTGATCGGCGCAGCCGTCCAGGACGGAAGACGCGGCAGGCTCGAGCCTCTGCCACGTCCCGTCGTCGAAGGCCGGGTCTGGGAAATCGACGGATGGCGTCGTGCTCGTCCATCGGCGCTCGCCGAATCGAGCACGCTCGAGGAGGTGGGCCTCGAGACTGCTCCGGTTGGGCCCGCGATCGGTGAGCACGTCGACCACGAGCGGTGCAGGGAGCACGGCGTCGCGCGCCTTGGCCGCCCAGGTCTCGGTCCCGAGCTTCGTGACGTGCAGAGCGAGGACGTGCTCGCCCGCCTCGATCCGCGCGTGTCCGCCGGGAAGAGGAGCACCATCGAGCCACGTCTCGGCCTCGCCCTCCACGATCACCCGCACACGGATCGGGACGCCGGAGCGCGCGTCGACCCAACGGAGGACCACACCTCCACAGCCGGCGGGGACCTCGCAGTGCGAGTATTCCTGCAGTGTCAGTCGAGGCGAGTGCTTCGCGAAGCGGTGCAGCGTGTTGATCCGAAGATCGTCGTCGTCACTGGAACCGCCACGTGAGCCGCGTGAGCCGCGTGAGCCGCGTGACATGGCGTCGAAGGTATCACGCTCGCATCGCGTCGACGGACGCGATGCCGCGGTGGACGCGACCTGCCGTTCGCCGAAGCCGCTGTGCGCGTGTTCGCCGCGGCGCTCTCGCGGTATCTTCACCGGCGATGGCGTACGTTCGAACGCGGCTCGGGCGTCTGTTCTACGAGGAGCGCGGGGCTCAGTGTCGGTCCGGCGATCCGGCGATCGTCCTCCTGCACGGTCTTCTCTACGACGGTGGGATGTGGCGCGGTCAGGTCGAGCCGCTCTCTGCGCTCGGCCGCGTGCTCGTCTTCGACGGCCCAGGCCACGGCAGGAGCGAGGCCGCGCCGCGCTTCACGCTCGAGGAGCACGCGGACGCGCTGTTCGATGCCTTCGGAGAGCTCGGGATCCGTCGCGCGGTCGTCGTCGGTCTGTCGTGGGGCGGAATGCTCGGCATGCGCCTCGCGCTCCAGCATCCGACGAAGGTCGCTGGCATCGCCGTGCTCGACGCGAGCGCGGAGGTCGACCCGCTCGCGAATCGCCTCAAGTACCGCGCGTTCATCGCGCTGCATGAGCGGATGGGGTTCCCCTATGCACTCTTCGAGAAAGAGATCGCGCCGCTGCTTCTCGGCGCGCGCACTCTCGAGGAGAGGCCCGAGCTCCTCGAGGCGTCGTATCGGCGCGCGATGGGCTTCGATCGCGGCGGCTTCGCGCGCGCGGCGCTCGCCGTCGTCGTCCATCGCAAGGACATCCTGCCGGAGATCTCCCGCATCCGGGCCCCAACGCTCGTCATGTGCGGGAGAGAGGATCGTTCGACGCCACCCGAACGAAGCGAAGCCATCGCGAACGCGATCCCTCATGCCAAGCTCGTGGTCCTCGACGGCATCGGTCACATGTCCGCGCTCGAAGATCCCGCGGCCGTGAACGCGCACCTCGTGCCGTTCGTCGGCAACTGCGTCGAGGACGCGGGTTAGGGACAGCCCGCTCGTAGCTCGTCTCGACTCAGGCCTGCCGGCGGCGGCGCTTCGCGACGAGGCCTGCCGCCATCATGACGACCGCGACGAGCGAGGCATCGGAAGCGCTCCCGCCGGTGCTCGAGCAGCCGCCAGCCGCCTTCTTCTTGCTGCCGGCCAGCTCCTCTTCGGTCGCCTCGGGGAGATCCCCGCTGCCATTCTTCGACGCCTTCCCGCGCGAGCCGCTCTGGCGCGGCGGCGGAGCATTCGTCGCCGGCGGAGCATTGCCCTCGCCGAGGATGTCGTCGTCGTCCGCGCCCGTGTCCGTGGTGCCGCGGCCGGTGCCCGTCGGATCACCTTTCGGCCCCGCGTCGGCGGAGTCGCTTGGATCCTGCCGCGGCGCGCCCGCGTCGGCGCGCTGCGCCGGACCGGCATCCGCTGCTTCCTCCGTGTCTTCATCCGGGATGCCGTCGTTGCCCCCGTTGTTCGGATCCTGCGCCGGACTGGCATCGAGAACGTCGTTCTGCTCCTGCCGAGGCGTACCGTTGCCCGCGGCGACGCCGTAACCGACCGAGTCGGCGAAGCGCGTCCAGACCGCGTAGTGCAGGCTCACGCCGCCGACGCCCTTCTTGCCGCCACCAGCCTCGCCGACCCACGGCGTGTACGTGTAGAGTGCAGCCGTCGCGGCGTTCGCGGGGACGATTTCCATCTTGTCCTGCGTCAGCTTCTCTTCGCCCCGCTTCCATCCGCTCGCGGTGCCGTCCGAGGTGAGCGCGCGGTCCATCGACCGGCTGAGCGTGCCCGCGGCGCAGTCGGCCTGGTTCGCAAAGCCTTCGTACTTCGAAGAGCACACCGGGCTGTGGGGACATCCACATCCGAACGCGATCGAGATCGCCTCGTCGGACGCCGTCGCCTTCGAGACGAGCCCCTGCTCCATCTGGACGCGGACGAGCATCTCGAGCGGGTTGATCCCGTACTTCGCGGCCGACTCGTACATGATCTCGGCCGCGGTCTTGCCGTCCTCCTCGTAGTTCGCGAGGACCGAGGTGTTGCCCCACGGCGTCTCGTCGAGGAAGGCCTGGATGTCCTCGGCGCTCATCGAGGTCGTGTCGCGGAGCGCCTTGTCGGTGAGGACCGAGTTCTTGTCGAACTCCGCTTGCCTCACGCTCGCGCGATCACCGCCCACGGCTTCGTCGGCCGGCGTGGCCGAGCACGCGGCCACGAACGACGACGCGATCACCATCCCGACTGCCCCGAACAACCACCTGGCTCCCATGTGAGTCGCCAGGTGCTACATGTGTGCCACGGGCTCACTCGAGGATTTTTCGAGAAATACCGGATTGAGATGTAGGGAAAGTGACGGGTGAGGGGGATATTTGATCCAGGTCGTGCCGCCGGGGCGGATATCCCGATACGTATTGTTATGACGGACATTCTGGGAAGCAGGTCGCGCGCGTTGCGCAACGCTCCGCGCACGCGCGCGCGCTCCGGCGCAGGGTACGGCGGCTGCACTCGTCCCTCGCGGGTGGTTCCCAGAGCCCCGCGGGGAGAGGACAGAAGGTGGCGTCAACATGACATTCGCAGTACTTACGAAGGAGATGTCTTCGAGGGACTCGGAAGGTACCGACCGGGACGGGCGCACGGGCCTGACGGCCACGACGAAGGGCGATGCGTCGGCGCCGAAGCTCACGGCCATCTGGGACGGCGGCTCCCTCTCGCGATCGCTCCCTGCGACGGGCTCGCTCTCGATCGGACGCTCTTCTTCCTGTGACGTCCGCATCGATCACACGTCGGTCTCTCGCAAGCACGCCGTCCTCCACGTCGGCGCGGTCAACAAGATCGAGGATGCAGGCAGTGCGAACGGGACCCGGATCGCCGGACGTCCTGTCGGCTCGGGCATGCCCATGCCGGTCGCGCCCGGCGAGGTGATCGAGATCGGCAACGTCGTTCTCGTCATCCAGGGCGGTGATCCCGCGGCCGCATCGCCGCCGCCCGTGCGGATCACTGCTCCGCGATCGAACAGGCTTCCGCCGGCGGCATCGTCGACGGTCGCGCCGGCTGGCTCGCGTGCGAACGAGACGCCGATGCAGCGCCTCGAGCGGCTCGTGAAGCTCGTCGCCGCCGGCAACATCCACGTCCTCATCACCGGCGAAACGGGTACCGGCAAAGAGGTCATTGCAGAGCGCATCCATCGCGCGTCCCGCCGCGCGAGCGCCGGGTTCTTCCGCATCGAGGCGGCGGCGCTCGCGGAGAACCTCCTCGATCGCGAGCTGTTCGGCGAGGGTGACAAGCCGGGGCTGTTCGAGTCGGCGAGCGGCGGTACGGTGCTCGTCGACGAGGTCTCCGAGCTCCCGCTCGGCACGCAGTCGAAGCTCCTTCGCGTGCTGGAGCGGAGCGAGGTCATTCGTCTCGACACGACGCAGCCCCGCAAGGTCGACGTCCGCTTCATCGCCGCGACGAACCGCGATCTGCGCGCGATGGTCAATGACGGGACGTTCCGCGAGGACCTCTACTTCCGCCTCAACGGCATCACCATCGAGGTACCGCCGCTCCGTGAGCGTCGCGAGCAGATCGCGACCATCGCCGGAGAGCTCCTCGTGAACGCGTGCGCCGAAGCGCGCCGCCCGTCGCTGCCGCTCACGAAAGAGGCGATCGCACGGCTCGAGAGCTACGACTGGCCAGGCAACGTGCGCGAGCTCAAGAACGCGATCGATCGCGCCGTGTTGCTCTCGCAGGGCGATGCGCTCGACCCCATGGCTCTCCCCGCGGGCGATGCCGGCGACGATGCCGCGGGCGCTCGCCTCCGGAACGACCTCGCTGCATTCGAGCGGCAGCGCATCGTCGAGGCGCTCGAGAAGTGCGCCGGCAACCAGACGAAAGCCGCTCAGCTCCTCGGGATATCCCGCCGTACGCTGGTCTCACGGCTCGGGGAGTACAACCTCCCTCGTCCGCGCGGCGGTGGTCAGCGCGCGTGAGTCGCCCGGAAAACGGGGCGGCGTGAGCACTGTGATACGATGACGGGCGAGGCTGCCGTGCATCCGCACGGCTCGTCTCGAGGTACAGCGATGCAGCGCGACTCGGAGGCTGGCCGGCTCGTTGGCCGGTACATGGTGCATCGTCGCATTGCGGCGGGCGGCATGGCCACGGTCCATCTCGGGCGCCTGATCGGCGCCGCCGGCTTCTCGCGCACCGTCGCGATCAAGCGGCTCCACGACGACTACGCGCGCGATCCCGAGTTCGTCGCGATGCTCCTCGACGAAGCGCGGCTCACCTCGACGATCCGTCATCCGAACGTCGTCCCGACGCTCGATGTCGTGGCCGAGCAGGACGAGCTGCTCGTCGTGATGGAGTACGTCGACGGCGAGTCCCTCGCGAGCCTGCAGCGCCTGGCGGAGGCGGCCGGGGAACGGCTGCCCGTCCCGCTCGCTGCGTCGATCGTCGCGCAGGCCTTGCATGGGCTACATGCCGCTCACGAAGCTCGCGACAAGCGCGGCGCGCCGCTCCACATCGTCCATCGGGACGTCTCTCCGCAGAACATCCTCGTCGGCACCGACGGCCTCGCGCGCGTTCTCGACTTTGGTATCGCGAAGGCCGCATCGCGTGCGAGCGCGACGGGCGACGGTCAGCTGAAAGGCAAGACCGCGTACATGGCGCCGGAGCAGCTGCAGCACGGGGCCGTCGACCGGCGGACCGACGTGTTCGCGGCGTCCATCGTGCTCTGGGAGCTGCTCGCGGGGAGGCGCCTCTTCGTCGCCGACTCCGCGACGCAGACGATCGAGCGCGTGCTGAGCGAACCGATCGACTCTCCGCAGCGCTGGGCGCCCGAGGTATCCACCGAGCTCGCGCTCGTGACGATGCGCGGCCTCGAGCGCGATCCGGGCGCGAGGTTCGAGAGCGCTGAAGAGATGGCGCTCGCGATCGAGGACGCGATTGCTCTTCCGCGCGCGAAGGAGATCAGCGCCTGGGTCGCTCGAGTAGCCTCGGGCTCCATCTCGGCCCGAGCCGAGATCGTGCGCGAGGTCGAGCGCGACTCGCATCCGATGCCAGCGGCCGCGACGACGGATCCGGACCTGCGCGCCGCCATGGACGAGGCCGAGCGGCGGCGTCAGATGGCGGACTCGCCTACGGATGTCGGTCGCCATCCGGCCCACAGCTCCGGTGAAGTGCAGGCGCAGTTCGCGATGAGCGCGACGCCGCATTCTCAACGTGTCGCCGCGACACCTTCGGGAGCCTTTCCTCCGCCTCCGCCGCCCTCGCCCGAACGAGAGAAGCCCGCGGCCTCCGGCGAGAACACGACGGGCTCCGCGACCGTGAAGAGCTCGGCGGAGATGCCGGCCGCTGCACCGAAGCGCGCGTCCCGAGCGCCGCTGATTGCTGCTCTCGTCGGCGCAACGGCGCTCGCGGCGGTGCTCGTCGTGCTCGTCCATCAGCGAGGCGGCGAGGTCGACGCGAAGGCACCGCCCGCGATCGCCACGGGAGAGTCGCAGCTCGACTCCGATCCGGTGCCTCCGCCACCGACCGCATCGGTCACGGCTGCGTCGGCGGACACGACGGCGGCGCCGATCGAGTCGCCGTCCGCGTCGCCGCCCGCAAAGAAGCGGTATCGGAACCGCAACAACGGTTCGACGAAGGGTGATTGTCGGGTCCCGTACGTCGTCGACGAGAACGGGCTCAAGCGCTTCAAGCCCGAATGCCTGTGAACGTCGCCACGCACGGCGACGAGAAGCCGAGCGCGTCGTGCGGACGGATCACCAGGTGCCGTGCACGCCGAGGCCGTAGGCCGGCACGGCTCCGTCACGTGTTGCCGACGCGCCGATCGTTCCGCCGTAAGGCGCGAGCCGCAACGCCGCATTCGGGCGAGCGGGCGCCGGTGCACGGTCGCGTGTGAACCACCACGCGGCGGCGCCACCGACGAGCGTTCCACCGATCGTCGCGGCGACGAAGCCGCGTGTCTTCTCGGGCGTGACGTTCTCGAACACGAGTGGGCTGCCGAGCGCGGCGCCGGCAGCAGCGCCGAGCCCGGCGCCCAGATCGATGAGGAGTACACGCGATGCGGAGACCTTCGTCAGCTTCGCGAGCGTGCCGCCGGCGACGAGCCCGATCGCCGAGCCGTAGCCGGACCCCGTGTACGGAGTGCGATTGAGATCGCCGCGGTAGAAGTAATCGGTGAGCGCGCCGAGCCCGAGGCCGAGCCCGGCTCCGGAGTGGACGAGCACGGCGTCGCCTTCGTCCGCCTTGCTCCGTGTGAGCGAGAACGTCGCGAGGCTGAGCCCGATGAGCCCGCCGCCGACGCCCCACGCGTAGCGATCGGTGAGCGGCTTCACCTTCTGACCGTTCGCGATGAGGATACCGGCGGCCGTTCCCCACCATGCGCCGCCAGCGAGCGTCCATGCGTCGCCCGTCGAGACGTTCCATTCCTCCGCGACGAGCAGCGCGCTTCCGAGCCCGACGCCGGTGCCGAGCGTGAGCAGCGGATAGAGCAGACGTGGGTCTTCCGAGCCGCTCGCGCGCTGGACGCTGAACGCCATGAACGCCCCGAAGAGCGCTGCGTTCGCGGCGAGGACCGCGCGTCCGGGCGAGCGCGACGGGGCCATGATCCCGGTCGCGGCCGACTCGTCGGGGCGCCGTGTCGGCTCGACGCTGGTGACCGGAGTCGTCGCGAGAAGATCGCGCAAGAGGACGAGGCCGCGCACGGCGACGTCCGGCCCGGACACGCGCTCGACGCGCACGCGGAGCTGTTTGCCCTTCGGCGGAACGACGACGATCCGCAGGATGAACGAGTCTCCCGATGCCGGCTCGAGCCTCGGGCTGACGAGCCACGTTCCGGTGTCGGTGGGGCTCGAGGAGTGCGGCGCTACATGCTGCGCGCGCTCGAGCATGTCGAGGTCGCGGGCATGCCCCATCGCCGGGCCGGGATCGCCGACGTCGAGCGTGTACCCGAGGTCCTGCACGGCATCGCGCAGCGTCGCGTCGAGCTCCATCGCTCGCTCGTAGATCGAGCCCTCCGCCGGCGAAGGCTTGTGGACGGACGTCGCGCCGACCTCGTCGCCCGCGGGCGTGAGCGCCGGCCACACGACGATCGGCCTGTCGGCCGGCGAAGGCGGCTGCGTCGCGACGGGACTCGTCGGTTCTTCCTGGCTCGTGTCCTGGCTCGCCGGTGCCGCTCGAGCGATCGAGCTCCTCGTGGCGACGGCGGTCGCCACGAGCGTGCACGTGATGAGCACAGCGCGCGTGCGCATGGTCTAGAACATGACGACGCCGCTGAGCCACAGGTCCACGATCGTGGTGTCGTCGACCGAGAAGCGGCGTCCGGGCAAGTCGATGACCTGCCGGTGGTTGGGGTTTGGAATGCCGGTCGTGCTGCCACCGCCCGCCGTCTGCGCACCGGTGCGGCATGGCCCCGATGCGCCCGCGTCTGCCTTGAAGTCGGGGTTGCACGCGTCGGCGGCGGTGATGAGATGGCTCTGGACGTAGGTGAGGCCGACGCCGCCCGTGAACTTCACGTACTCGCCGGCCTGCCAGGTGACGCCCGCAGACGCGCCGAACGAGCCGAACGCCTGCTGATCGGTGATGCCGGTGAAGAACACCTTCGCCGCGTTCGGATCGGCAATGCTGGTGAAGCCTTCGGGACCGGCCTTGTACGCGCTCGGATTCGGAGCGCGGAGCGAATTGGCGGACGACGAGCCGAGCGCGTCGAAGAGCTCGGAGTAGTCGCGCCCGGGCGAGTGGTAGCTGCCGCGGACCTTGAAATCGAGGCCGACGCGCTGGAACGCCTCGCGATTCTCCCAGGGGAAGACCTCCATGCCGACCGTGAACGTGCCGATGAGCGGCGGCCGGTTGAGGAGCGTGCCCTTCACGTCCTTCGACGCGCCGAAGTCGCTGTTCGACTGCGGCATGTCGACGAGCATGCGGAAGCCGGTGTACGGCTCGACGTAGCCGTAGCGCCGCGAGAAGACCGTGCTGGCGATGATCGTGTGCATCCCGCGCGAGATGCCGGGATCGCGGCTGCGGGCCGAGGGGTTCGCCGGATCGGGGCACTTGATGGGCGCGTCGTCGTTGCAGGCGTGCAGCCGATCGCCGATCGCGAACCGGCCCTCGGCGCCGATCACCCACGTGGGCTTCGTCTCGTCGCGCGCCTGATTGAAGACGGCATAGTTCAGCGCGACGCTGAACCAGTCGACGCCGCTGCGGGTCGGGCTCTTGAAGGGGACGCTGAAGAGCTGCTCACCCGAGGGATCCTGAAGGCGTTGCGGGTTGCGCGAGGAGCCGTCGAGATCCGAGAGCTCACGGTCATCCGCGAGGACGAGGGGGAGCCGCAGCGAAAGCGCCAGGTCCTTGTAGATGCCGATGTCACCGCCCACCTCGAGCACGGTGAGGGATTGACGGTAGGACGCGACGTTCTCGTTCGCCGCCATGAAGCCACCCGTCGAGAGGCCGTTCTGCGCGATCGACGTCTCGCGGCGGATGTTCGCGCTCTTCCACGACTGCCGCAGCGTGAGGAGCAGGTTTGCGTCGAACGGGTCGTCCTTGTCGAACGCGTCGATGACCGTGGTGTTCTCGCCGGACTCGCGGAGGAGGCGTGGCTCCTTTGCGGCGATCGGCTCGTCTGCGAGGGCGGGGGAGGCTCCGACGACGAGCGCGGCGACGAGAGCGGCGGAGGAGAAGCGCTTCAAGCCTCCATGCCCTGCTCCGGTGACCCGCCTTGTCCACCCGCGCATGTGCTTTCGCGAAGCTACCACATCCTCATCGTCGGGGGACACCCCCGACACCCGCGGAGGCACCCCGCGGAGCTCGCGTCCGCCTCCGTCCGCTGCGCTCGTCAGCGCGTGTTGCAGCCCGCGTCCGGATGCTCCTCGAGCCAGCCACGGAAGTCCTTCTCCATCGCGCAGAGGAACCGATCGGCCATGAGCTCGGAGCCTTGTTTCTTCAGGTGAATCTTGTCGCCTGCTGCGAGGCCCTTCTTGATGAACGTCTTGATCGACGTGTCGCCGCCCATCGCCTCGCGGTAATCCCAGAAGGCCGACCCCGTCTCGGCGGCGATCTCGCGCAGCTGCTTTGCGACGAGCACGATGCGCCGATCGGAGTGGGGATCGTTCCACGAATTCATCACGTCCGGCGGCGTCATGATGAGGATCGACACGCCGGGCAACGTCTCGCGGATCTCGGCAAGGAAACGCTTCACGTCGTCCTTGTGCCGCTCGAGCATGAACGTGTTCGTCCCGACCTGGAACATCACGAGCTTGTAGCCGCGCCGCTGGAGCATCGGCGTGCGCGTCTCCTTCTTCGTGTACGAGATCTGGACGAAGTTGAGCGCGCCCGTGCCGAGCGAATCGACGATGATCGACGGCGTGCTCATTCCCTCCGCGGGCCGCCCAGCGGCCACGCTCATCTCGTCCGCCGGCCGCTCCAGCGTCGCGCCGAAGAAGCGGACGGGCGCGGTCGACTTCACTGCGCATGCGAGCTTGTGTGGCCCGTCAGGCAACTCGACGTGCTCGATGCCGAGCTCGGCTTTCGTCGACTTCGCCGACACCGTGCGGAGCACGTTGCCGTCGGCCACGAGATCGAACTCGCCGCCGCCGGGTCTCTTGAGGAAGAAGATGTCGAAGCTGCTCGCGGCTCCGCCGATCGGAGTGCCGGCATCCGCCGTCGCGACCCACACCGATCCGCCTGGCTTCTTGCTCTCGGAGGCCATCATCGCCATCCCGTAGTGCCAGTCGCCGACCGGGTCGGTGCTCGTCGCGATCTGCTTGAAGTGGTCCCATTGCCCGTCGTGATGGACGTCCTGGTGCTGATACCAGTGCCAGGGGATGGCGAGCGCGACGAAGCCGTGCCCAGCATCGCCGAACCGCTTCTGCAGCTCGCGTCGCATCCGGCCGGTCAGCTCGTCCATCGTGAGGTTCGAGTCGCCGTACATCGCGAGGCGCACGTGCTCTTTCGCAGTGCCTCGCGCGAGGGCCGCGTATGCTTCGTAGAACGTCGCAAGCGAGCGCTCGCCGTCGATGATCGGCGGGATCGGCGTCGTGAGGATCGAGTCGTCACAGACGGGCGCGCGGATCTTCGCCTCGTCGATCGGCGGGCACACGGCCGTGATCGGCGCGGCGGCGTCCGTCGTGACGGCTCGCGGCTCGGAGGCCGGCGAGAGCGGGACGCCCTCCGTCGGACGGCTCTCGGAAGCCGGTGGCGCCGTCGTTCCAGGACGAGATCCACTCGTGCACCCGGGCGCGACTCCGACGAGCAGGCAGAGGAGAAGGGATCGCTTCACTCGCGCATGGAGGATACCCATACGCACGGAGCGCCTCGAAGAAGTTGGGCGTATCCCGCGCTTACTTCCCCGCGAGCGTGCGGATGCGCGAACTCCAACCCAGGCGCGGCCGGTCACGAACGAGCGCGTGACCGGCACCAGCCGACGCTGGGAGCTCGATCCCCCGTGGCGTCGAGGACCGCGTCAGGTTCCGCGCGCGGCAGCTTCGAGCTTCGCGATGTCGAGCTTCACCATCTTCATCACGGCATCGGAGACGCGCTTCGAACGCGCCGAGTCCGTGTCGCGCATCCACTCGTCCATCTTGGCGGGGACGATCTGCCAGCGAAGACCGTACCGGTCGATCAGCCACCCGCACGCGGAGGCCTTGCCGCCCCCGGAGAGGAGCGCGTCCCAGTACCGATCCAGCTCCGCCTGGTCCTCGCACTCCACCACGATCGAGATCGCGTCGTTGAACTCATGGTGCGGACCCGCGGTGATCGCCTGGAAGCGCTGGCCGAGCAGCGTGAAGTCGACGACCTTCACCGACCCGGGCGGGCCGCTCGGCGACTCGCTCAAGAGCGGCGTCACGCGGTCGACGCGGGAGTTCGGAAAGATCGAGGCGTAGAAGCTCGCTGCTTCCTCGGCTCCCTTTGCGTACCAGAGATGCGTGAAGATCTTTGCGCGCGTTGTCGACATGACCCTTGTCCTCCTCAGGATCCGCGCTGACGCTCGACCTCGGCACGCAGCCGGTCGTCCTGTGCCTGCAGCTCCGGGGTGTATTCCGCGCCGAAGTCGGCCGCCTCGAAAATCTGCCGCAGCTCGAGCTCGCTCTCCTCGCCGGGCATCGGACGCGGACAGCGCTTCGCCCACGCGACCGCTTCATCCATCGACTTCACGTTCCAGATCCAGAAGCCGGCGATGAGCTCCTTCGTCTCGGCGAACGGACCGTCGACGAGGGTGGTCCCGTCGTCGCTGAAGCGTACGCGCTTCCCCTTGGTGCTCGGATGAAGCCCGTCGCCCCCCTGCATGATGCCCGCCTTGACGAGCTCCTCGTTGTACTTGCCCATCTCGGCCAGCAGCTTGTGGTCCGGCATCACGCCCGCCTCGGAGTTCTTCGTCGCCTTCACGATCACCATCACGCGCATCGTCGTTCTCCTTGTCGTCCCCGAGCTTCGCGGGGTCTCGTGAGGACGACAATCGACGCCCCCGCAGATCGACATCCACGGCCGATTTTTTTCAGCCCGTCGCTCAGCTATCGAAACGTGCGTGATTTTGCACGATTGCAGCTCAGCGATCCTTCGCCCTACAGCTCGAGCGTACGCAACGCCCGACGGATGGCTCAGCCGCGGCCGAACGGCGAGTGGTCGCTGCCCTCGATGCCCGGGAAGATCTCGATCGTGACGTCGTCCGTCTGGAGCTCTTCGGCGTGCAGCTCGAGCTTCGCGTGGCGGAGCTCGCTCGATGTCGCATCGAGGCGATCGGCGAGCACGCCGAGGAACTGCCAGAGCATCTTCACGGCGATCTCGTGCTCGGTGCGGAGGATCTCGAAGAAGTCGACGCGGCGGATCGCGATGAGCTCCGCGCTGCCGTCTGCGTTCACGGTCGCCGAGCGCGGTACCGCGCGGATGAGGGCCATCTCGCCGAAGTGCTCGCCCGCGCCGAGGCGCGTGAGGACCTCGCCTCCGCGCGAGACGGTGACTTTGCCGGAGAGGACGATGAACAGCTCGTCGCCCTTGTCGCCTTCGCGGATGACGACCTGGCCGTCCTCGTACTTCCTCACCTCGACCGACTGCATCACGCGGAGCAGCTCGCGATCGCCGAGGCGCGCGAACAGCGGCATCCGCGCGAGGACCTCGCGCTTTAGGGCGAGGCGCTTGGCGCGCTCGTCGTTCTCGACGACGTCGCCGCCGAGGCGGACGATGACGACGGTGATGTTGTCCTTGCCGCCGCGCTCCTTCGCGAGCTGGACGAGGCCCTTGCTCGCGCTGTCGCCGTCCTGCTGGAACCACGGAGCGAGCTCGTCGGCGGTCTCGAGGTAGCCGGTGAGGCCGTCGCTCGTGAGGAGGAAGTCGTCGCCGGGGAGCACTTCGATCATGAGCGTGTCGACGTCGACGCGCTCGTAGACACCGACCGCGCGCGTGATCGCGTTCTTGTGCCCGACCTTCTCGATCTGCTCCTTCGACAGCTTTCCGCGCTTCAGGAGCTCGTTGAAGACCGTGTGGTCTTCGGTGATCTGCTGGACGCCGCCGCCGCGCTGCAGGTAGATGCGGCTGTCGCCGACGTGCGCGATGAAGCCGCGCGTGCCGAGGATGAGCAGCGCCGAGAGCGTCGTGCCCATGCCGCGCTTCGCCGGATCGTTCTGCGCCTCCTCGTGGATACGCGAGCACGCGCGCTGGACGGCGTGCTCCATCAAGGCGAGGACGTCCTTGTTCGTGACGCGCGAAGCGCCACGCGCGCCGTTGACGAAGTCGTTCAGGAGATCGCGTTCGCGCTTGATCTCCTCGTGGATCGTGCGGACCGCGATGGCGCTCGCGACTTCACCGGCGGCGTGGCCGCCCATGCCGTCCGCCACCATGAAGAGCGACAACTTCTTGTCGACGAGGAAGTTGTCCTCATTGTGCTCGCGAACGCACCCCACGTCGGTCGCGGCGAAAAAGCGGATGGCATCCGTCGACATATGACTCGCGAATCATGGCACGACGCGACGCGAGCCGTCGAGCGGCGAGCGACTTCTCAGCCGTCGATCTCTCCGTTCACAGCCGACTCGTGCCGCGCGAACGGATCATCCGCGCCGTCGACGCTTCGTGACGAGCGCGACCGCGCCGAGCGCCACGAGGAGCGCGCTCTCGCTCGAAGCGATGCGCCCACGACCCATCGAGCAGCCGCCGTCGTCGCTCGTCGGACGCGTGTCCGTCGGCTCGAGAAAGCCCGATGCCGGTGTCGTCTGGGGCGGGGCTTCTGCAGCCGACGGCTCCGATTTCGGCGCGACGTGACAGACGGCGTCCGTCTTCTCGCCGGGCTCGCACCCGCCCGCTCCGTCACACGTCTGCAGCTCTACCTTGTCGGCGGCGCACCGGAACGCCTTCGTCTTGTCGTTCGAGCACGTCCAGAGCTCGTCGACGTCGTTGCACTTCGCGCTGCCGCCGAAGCGGGGCATGAACGTCGCCCACTCCCAGATCCCCGGATCGTCGTGCCTGCTCGCGCCGCCGTAGTTCGGGCTCGACTGGCACTCTTTCGGTGATGCCGAGCAGGGCGGCGAGCTCTGGGCGATCTTGTTGCCGTTCGGGATCTGATCGTGACCGATGATGTGCGCGCGGTCGCGAGGGATGTCGTACTTCTCGGCGAGGTAGTCGACCAGCTTCGCGCTCGCGGCGTACTCCGCTTCGGCGAAGGGCTTCGTCGCGTAGCCGACGTGCTCGATGCCGATGCTTCGCTGGTTGAAGTTGAAGTTGCCGGCGTGCCACGCGGTCGTGCCCTCGGTCACGAACTGACCGACGCGTCCGTTCGTGTCGATGATGTACTGGACGCTCTTGTTCGGATCGTTCTGCAGCGTGGCGACGCTCGCGTTCCAGTTGCCCTCGGTGTCGTGGACGACGACGAATTCGACCTTGAAGCCGCCACGTCCCGCCGTGCACTTGTTCGTGCAGCTCGTCGGGATCCACTCGGCGCCTTCGTACTCGGCCTTGTCCGCGAGCACTCGGAGCTTCTGCGAGACGTCGAGCGTGAGCGACGGCGGTAGATCGTGCGGCGGGAGCTCGACGACCTCGCCGTCGCGCGCCTCGAAACGGCCGCCGCGCGCGAGCGTCGCGAACACCTGATGGGCGTAGTGCTCGCGGTGTGCGTCGTCCGCGAAGCCGCTCATCTCCTCGATGGCCGCATTCCAGGACGCGAGATCGTCCGCGCGTGCGCCCGTCCCCGCTCCGAGCTCGGCGAGGACGAGGGCGCCGGCCTCGAGGGCGAGGTCCGAGTGCACCCGGAGATCGAGCTCGCTCACTCCGGCGAGCTCGGCTCCGCGACGGAGCGTATCGAGCTTGCCGCGTCGGAGCTGGAGCGGCCCGGCGGCGGGCACTTCGTTGTCGACGTCGATGTCGGGCCGCTTCGCCGGCAACGTCAGACCGTCCTCCACCTTCGCGATCGCGAGAAGGAGATCACGCGGCACGCCGGATTTCGCGGCGCTCGACGAGAGCGCGCTCGCGACGCTACCGGTCGGCTCGGTCGCGTTGGCCGTCGTCCCCGCGCCTTCAGGCACGCTTCCGCATGCCACGAGGAGGCCGAGGCCGACGGCGCCCACCGTCCAGCCGACGCGCGTCAGCGTGAAGCGTGCAAGCTGCATGAGCGAGCCAAGCTAGCAGCCGCCGTTCCACCCATTCGCGTCTCGGCTGGGGCGCATTTGGGATTGGTGAGAGCGTCTACCACTCGCGACGACGTGCGAGCGTCGCGCCCGGTCGCGAGGGCAGCCCGGGCTCGAACGTGATCGCGCCAGCGCGGGGTGGATCTTTTTCACGACCCTCGACGCGCGGATTGCGCACGCAGGATCACCCGTGGTGCGCGGGTCATCCATCGCCGAGGCGCGCCGGGCTCAGGCCGGTCGCGCACCCATCTGCGCGATCGCGATGGGCTGCGCCGAGCGATCGCGTATCGTGGAATCCGAGGTCGCACGTGTCCCAGCTCACCCCTTTGCTCCAGAAGCTCCAAGAGTCCGGCGCCGAGCGCGCGTACTTCGCTCCGAACGAGCAGGGAATCTTCTTCGACGGCGACGCGAAGCGTCCGATCCCCGGCGCGCCGATTCGCGGCGCCACGATCCTCGAGGCGGTGAGCGAGCTGCTCTCGCACGACGACATCAGCGGGCTGTCGAGCCGACCGCGTATCGTGCGGCACGAGCACGACGGGCAAGACTTCGTCCTCGAGATCGTTCGTCAGGCGAACGGGATCGCGCTCGGGATCCGCCATGCTTCGAAGGGAGCGCGCGGGCTGCGCGACTCGGCACGAAAAGACGACCCGCGGAGAGACGAGGTCCGCAAAGACGAGGCTCTCAGAGACGAGGGGCGTTCGGTTGCGAGGCCGAGCAAGAAGATGCGCGCCCTCGGCCGCGAAGCGCCCGTCGAGGACCGTCGCCGCGAGCCCGATGCGCCTCTCGAGCTCGATCTCGGCCCGCGCGCGGCGTTTGCCCCTCTCGAAGAGCGGGTGACGAAGCCCGTGCAACGTCCGGCGGTCGATTCCGCGTCGAGCGCGCCGGCGCGCGAGGGGCCGTCGGTGCAGGAGATCGTTCGGCTCGCGGTCGAGGCGGCGCGTCAGGCCGCGGTCGAGGCGGCGCGTCAGGCCGGGGTCGAGGCGGCGCGTCAGGCCGCGGTCGAAGCCGCGCGTCAGGCCGCGGTCGAAGCGGCGCGCGAGATCGCGAGGGAGGTTGCTCAGAGCTCCGCGCGCGAGTCAGCACGCGACGCTGCCGGACAGACGGCGCGCGAGGTCGCCGCGGAGATCGGCGAGACCGCCGCGCGGGATACGGTGCGCGAGGTGCTCCGCGAAATGCTGGGCGGCGCGCCGCGGTCGTCCGTCGAGGCGGCGCCCGGAGGAGAGCGGCGCCGGGAGGTGGGGATCGCCCGGAGCGGGCCGGCGAAGATCGACGCGCTCCTCCGCGAGATGCTGCAGAAGAAGGCTTCGGACATGCACCTCACCGCGGGGACGCATCCGGTGCTCCGTGTCGACGGTCAGATCCACTTCGGCGCCGATCGTACGGCGCTCTCGTCGGACGACATCCTCGCGATGATGCACGAGATCATGACGTCCCGCGCGCGGTCCGACTTCGAGTCGCACAGCGACGCGGACTTCGCGTACGAGATCCCGGGGCTCGCGCGCTTCCGTGTGAACGTGTTCCAGGATCGTCAGGGCACGGGCGCCGTGCTGCGGCAGATCCCGATCGAGATCCTCTCCGCGGAGAAGCTCGGTCTGCCGAAGGCGTGCCTCGACATGTGCTGGCTGACGAAGGGCCTCGTGCTGGTCACGGGACCCACCGGCTCCGGCAAGTCGACGACGCTCGCGGCGATGATCGACTTCATCAACAAGAACCGATCCGATCACATCATCACGATCGAAGATCCCGTCGAGTTCGTTCACCAGAACCACAGGTGCCTCGTCAACCAGCGCGAGGTCGGGCAGCACACGAAGAGCTTCAAGAACGCGCTCCGCGCCGCGCTGCGCGAGGATCCGGACATCGTCCTCGTCGGAGAGATGCGCGACCTCGAGACGATCTCGATCGCGATCGAGACGGCCGAGACCGGGCACCTCGTCTTCGGCACGCTCCACACGACGACGGCGATCAGCACCGTCGACCGGATCATCGACCAGTTCCCGTCGGACCGGCAGGACCAGATCCGGGTCATGTTGAGCGAGTCGCTGAAGGGCGTCGTCGCGCAGGTGCTGCTGCCGAAGATCGGCGGCGGCCGCGTCGCCGCGCACGAGATCCTGCTCGGCAATCACGCCGTCGCGTCGATGATCCGCGAGGGGAAGACGTTCCAGCTGTCGAGCGTCATGCAGACCTCGAAGGGGCAGGGGATGGTCACGATGAACGACTCGCTCCTCGCCCTCGTCCAGAAGAAGCTCGTCGATCCGAAGCAGGCCTACCTGAAGGCGGTGGACAAGAGCGGGTTCGCGGCGATGCTTCGATCCGCCGGGATCGCGCCCCCAGTCTGACGATCGAGCGCGCGCGACTGCGCAAATTGCGCAAATCTCAGCGCAACCAGGGCGCCCGGGCGCCGATCGTGCGTCGGCACGCTACATGTAGGTGGAGGGGCATGGCTCGCCGTCCCTCGCCATTCCCTTTCCCGGTCCCCGACCCGCCGCGCGCCGAGCTTCGGTCCCCGCCGTTCCCGCCGCCGGTGTTCCCGGCCGCGGACGAGACGGCGAACGTCCTCGCGCGTCGCCTCGCGGGCGTTCCTCTGCCGCTCTTCTTCGCGATCGGCGCCGTGGTCGGGATCGTGCTGGCGGTGACCGTCGTGTCGCTCGTTCGGCGATCGTCACCGTCCTCGAAGGGAACGACGAAGGCCGTCTCGGCGCAGGTCGTGCCCGTCGTCGAGCACGCGCATGCGCTCTTCGTCTGGCCGCCGGCGATCGCCGGCGAGCGCGCTCACTCGGCCCACGAGGCCGACGAGGTCGTCGAGATCGACGCCGTCGCGCGTCCCGTCGTGGCTGCTCCCGTTGCTCGGCCCGCACCTGCGCGCATCGCGATGAGCCCTCCACGCGCGGCTCAGCCGGCGAAGCCCATGCGAGCAGAGAAGAGTCAGCCGGCGCTTCCGGCGAACCTCCTCTCGGCGGGGCTCTGAGCGCCGCGCTCACGAAGCGAGGACGGCGCGCGCTCTTCCTCGAACCGGTCCTCGTCCACGCCGGCGGCGCTGCTCGCGTGATGGACCTCGCGTCGCTCCGCGCGACTCTGCTCAGGTATTCTGCTTTTCACGATCGGCGCGGCGAGGTTGCGCCGTAACGTAGCGATCGGCGATGGCGGTCGTGAGGAGGATCGGTGCAGCATCGTGCGCAGTCGCGATGCTCCTCGCGCGTGTGGCGCACGGCCAGGAGGCCGGGCCGAAGGACGCCGACGGCACGCGTTTTCACCTTTTCTATCAGGCGCCTGCGGGCTGTCCTGACCGCGGCGCGTTCGCCGGTGCCATCCATGACCGCACGTCACGCCCACGGCTCGTCGACGACGACGCGACGGCGATCACGCTGCGCGTCGTGATCGAAGCAAGGCCGGAGGGCGCGTCCGGTCGGCTCGTTCTCCGCGATCCAGACGGCACCGAAGAGACGCGGAGCGTCGCAAGTCGGACGTGCGGCGAGGTCTCCGACGCGCTCGCGCTCGTCGCGGCCGTCATGCTGGATCCGGACGCTCGGACGAACAACGAGCCGCCGCGGAAGCCGGAGCAGAAGCCGCCGGAGCCCGCTCCTCCGCCGGCGAGCTCGCAGGCGCCCCCGCCGAAGCCCGCCGGGCCCCGTCCGACGCCGGCGCTTCCTCGCGTCGAGCCGAAGGCACGCTGGATCTTCGCGGCCGGCCTCGAGCTCGGGATCGCGAGCGGGATCGGGCCGGCGATCGCTCCCAAGGGCGGCGCCTTCGGCGACGTCGAGCGCCGCTGGCCGACGGGACTGACCTCCTCGCTCCGCGTTTCGCTCGATGCGGCGGCGACATCGAGCGCGCTCCGGTCGGGTAGCCAGACGTACGAATGGCTCGGAGCGACCGTGCGGCTCTGCCCGGCGCATTTCGAGCTGCCTGCGCACCTCCGCGTGGCGCCTTGCGCGGGGCTTCAGACGGCGGGCCACCGGGGGACGACGCGCGACGTGCGGAGCCCGACCGCGAGGACCGAGCTCTGGCTTGCTCCTGTCGCGAGTGGCACGGTCGACTGGGCCGTGACCCCAGCCGTGAGCCTCGAGGTCCAGGGCGGGATCCTCCTTCCGCTGCGGCGTTCTCGCTATTTCCTGGCCCCGGCCAGCACCATTTTCGAGGTCCCGGTCGCGGCGGCCACCGCGGGGGTGGGGGTGCGCGTACGATTTCTGTGATCAGAACGCGGATCTTGCGAGATGAGCGGCCGATGGCGGCCTCCACCTGGCAGCACGCGGAGATGCTAAGGGACCTCCCCGTGCCGAGAGGCGAGGTCGACCTACAGCGGACGCAGCGCGAGCGCGCCCTCGTTCGCGATCACCTGAACGTCGTCTGGCGCTTCCTGCGCCGGCTCGGGTTCTCGCCCGAGGACGCCGACGACGCCACGCAGGAGATCTTCGTGATCGCTGTCGGCAAGCTCGACCAGATCGAGCCGGACAAGGAGCGCGCCTTTCTCTACGGGACGGCCGTGCGCCTCGCCTCGCGCGTCCGTCGCTCGCAGAACCTCCGCGCGTCGCGGACCGTTCGCGGCGTCGACGTCGACGAGTGTCGCTCCCGCGAGACGCCCGCGGACGAGCTCATCGATCGCAAGGACGGTCTCGCGTTCCTCGATCAGACGCTCGCAGATATGGTGCCCGAGCTCCGGACGACGTTCGCTCTCTACGAGCTCGAAGAGATGACGATGGCGGAGATCGCAGCCGTGACCGAGGCCCCGATGGGCACCGTCGCCTCGCGCCTTCGACGTGCCCGAGAACAGTTCCAAGAAGCCGTGAACCGACTCCAGGTCGAAAGAGCGAGGCAGCCATGAAGGAGCCCAAGCGCCTCTTCGAGAGCGGCTCGCCGCTCGAGCGATCCATCCTCGGATTCGGCCGCGACGACGCGCCTTCGGACGAGCTTGCTCGGAAGACGCTCGCTGCGATGGCCGACGCGCCGCCAGCGAGCGCCGCTCCGGCAGCGCCCGCGCGCGCGGTCTCGGCGACGCGACCCCGATGGATCCTTGCTGGCGCGTGTGCCCTCGGCATCGCCGCCGTGATCGTCGGCATCGTGCGCCGCGACGAAGGGCCCACGTCCGTGCCGCCGACGCCCGTGGCGCCGACGGAAGCTCCGCTCGTCGTCAGCGCTCCGGAGCCCGCGCCGGTTCCGGTGAAGGAAGAGGTCGCCAAGGAAGAGGTGGCCGTGACGCCGGACTCGCTCCCGAGCGCGCCGGTCCGTGCACCGGCACCGCAGGCTGCGAGCGCGTCCGCGCGCGCGGCGGCTCCGATCGAACGTCCGTCGAGCGCGTCGATCGCGCGCGAGGTCGAGCTTCTCGATACGGTGAAGGCGCGGCTCGGAACGCGAGATGCTGCCGCCGCCGCGCGAGCGCTCGACGCCTACGACAGCGAGTTCCCGAGCGGAACGCTCCGCCCGGAGGCCACGGTGCTGCGGATCCGCATGCTGCTCCTCCGCGGCGATCGCGGCGGTGCGGAGAAGGTCGGACAAGCCTTCCTCGCGAAGCATCCGAGCGGCGTCCACGCGAAGCGCGTCCGTGCGCTGCTCGCGGATGAGGCGCCTATTCCTGCGCAATAGCGTGTTCCGGACGATTGATCGCTAAAAGTGACAGAGCAGTGATCATTTCGTCGAGGTCGAGAGATAAGTCGCGCGCTCGGTGACAGCGCGCGTCGCGCGCATCGTCATGAGCGCGCTGGTGCAGGCGCGTGAGCGCGCCGTTCGTCAACGCGTGCGCCTCACGCGACGGGAGTCGTCCATGGCGGTCCTTCGGAAGCTTCGACCAATACCCATCTTCCTCGCGGCTCTCGGCTGGGCGTGCTCCTGGGGCTGCGCGCAGACGAACGTCCGCCTCGGCGAAGAGGCGCCGGACGGGGGCACCGGCAACATCGGGTTCACGCCTCCGGACGCGGCCACCGACGGCGGCCTCGATGCGACGCCGCAGGAGATCCTCGCGTGCATCGGCACCGAGTGCCCCGAGCCGTTCGCGACGTGCGCGCCGGAGGACGGCCAGCGCGCGTACAAGTGCGGGACCGATCTCTCGCACGACCCCAACAACTGCGGCGCGTGCGGGAACAAGTGTCTCATCTACGAGCCGCTGCACATGACCTCGCGCTGCGTCGACGGCACGTGCGAGCTCGAGTGCAAGAACGGTTCGATCGAGCACGAGGACCGCCGGAACTGCAACGGCGAGATCGATGACGGCTGCGAGGTCGACGTCCTCTCCGATCCGAAGAACTGCGGTGCGTGCGGAAAGGCGTGCGCCGGCGACGATCCGTGCATCAACGGCAAGTGTGGCTGCCCCCCGCCGACCAAGTTGTGCGGCGGGCGGTGCGTGAACACGTATATCGACGACAACAACTGCGGCGGATGCGGGATCGAGTGCCAGCCCCCGAACGATGCGTGCACGGATCCGCCTCCGTTCACCGGCTACGGCTGCGTCGGCGGCACCTGCGGGCACCTCAAGTGCGCGATCGGCACGGCGGACTGCGACGGCGACGTCTCCGGTCCGAACAAGTGCCAGTCCAACGGCTGCGAAGCGGACATCCAGACGGACGTGAACAATTGCGGCGGCTGCGGGATCAAGTGCAAGCCGGGCGAGGAGTGCATCGACGAGGGCTTCGGCCGTGAGTGCGCCGTTCCGTGCACGCGCTTCGGCAGGGTGCTGTGTGAGTCGCCCTGGAGCGGTCGCGAGTGCGTCGATCTCCTCACCGACTCGCGCAACTGCGGCGCCTGCGGGAACGGGTGTCCGCCACCCGGCCCGCACCAGGTCCAGAGCTGCAAGAAGGGCGTCTGCGATTACGAGTGTGCTCCGGGATACGCGGACTGCAACGGCATCGCGACCGACGGATGCGAGACGAATGTGATGGCGAACCCGGTCAACTGCGGGTCGTGCGGCAACCGTTGCGACATCGGCGCGGGCCAGCCGTGCGTCGAGGGCAAGTGTCTCATGAAGGCGTGTGACGACCAGGAGACCCACTGATGCGCCCCGCGACGATCTCGAGGCGCGTGACCATCCCGTTCGTGCTCCTCGCCGGCGGGCTGATCCCTGCATTCGCGAGCTGCGCCGAGGCGGAGGACACGCGTCCTCCGCAAGACGACGCGAGCGTGAGCATCCCGGAGGCCGGTTCTGCCGACGCAGAGCAAGACGCGTCCGTCGACGGCGGATGTGACGCCTCGCAGTCCGACTGCATCTCGGAGGTGATCTCCTGCGAGCAGGCGTCGTGGTGCCCCGTTCCGACGAACGTGAGCTCGCGCTTCTTGCTCAAGGCTGTGTGGGGCAGCGGACCGAACGACGTCTGGGCCGTCGGCTCCGGCGGATCGATCACGCACTGGAACGGCACCGCGTGGACGGTGACGCCCGCGGGGACGAAGTACACGCTCTACGCCATCTGGGGCAGCGGACCGAACGATGTCTGGGCGGCGTCGATGACGAACGCGATCTTCCACTCGACCGGCTTCGCGAACGCGAGCACGGAGTGGACGCAGGTCCCCGGCGCGACCGAAGCAGACACCGCGATGCCGGTAAACGCGATCTGGGGGACCGCGGCCGGCGACGTTCGCATCGGCGCGCGCGCGAACATGATGTACCTGCCCGACGACGACGACTTCGACTGGGCCGGCCAGTTCGTCCTGACGAAGGACGCGGACGGCAACATCGCGTGGAAGCCCGAGGCAAGCGGCAGCGTCCATGGTTTCTGGGGCTCGGCGACGGACCTCTGGCTCATCGCCGACGATAGCGGACGCAACAACAACGGCTGGAACAAGGGGCAGACGCTGCATGGCGTCACCTTCAAGGGTCAGCTCGCGTGGACCCCGGTCGACAGCCAGTCGACGCTCCTCCTCGAAGGCATCTGGGGGAGCTCGGCGGACGACATCTGGGCCGTCGGCGAGCAAGGCACGCTTCGCCGGATGAAGAAGGGCATGACGCGCTGGGAGATCGTCCCGTCGCCGACGAAGGAGGGCCTCCACGCAGTCTGGGGCTCCGCGGCCGACGACGTCTGGGCCGTCGGTGACAAGGGCACGATCCTCCACTTCGACGGCACCTCGTGGAAGCCGTCCGTCGCCGCGTTCCCGCTCGGGAAGAAGCCCGATCTCTTCGGTGTGTGGGGCAGCTCGAAGAACGACGTGTGGATCGTCGGCGACGGCGTGGCGCTCCACTACACCGGGCCGAAGCCCGGCGCGCAGGGAGGTGGCCAGTGAGCCGGTTGAGAGTGGTGACGGCGGTGCTCGGGTCGCTCGCGCTTGCCGCGTTCGTTGCATGCGCGGACTCGTCGAACGGTTCGGGTCCCAATCCGGACGACCACACCGACGGCGGCACGCTTCCTCCTTCTCCGGAGCAGGAAGCCGGCACGCCCGAGCAGGACGCGGGCGACGCGGCCGTCGACGACGACGCCGGTACGCCGGAATGTTCGAGGGAAGGCTTCTGCCACACGGTCGTTCCGAAGCACCAGACGCTCCGCAGCGTGTGGTCGGACGGCGCCGGCGTGACGTGGGCGGTGTCCGAGCAGGGCGCGGTGCTGCGGTACGACGGAACGTGGAAAGTGCACGCAACGCTCGACGGTGCGCTCTCGTCGATCTGGGGAAGCAGCCCGACGGACATCTGGGTCGGCGGCGACAACGGCCTCTTCCACGGTGAAGGCACGAGCTCGGCTGCGCTCGCGTTCGCTCCCGTCGCCACGCCCGGGCCGTCGACGCCGATCCTCTCGATCTGGGGCACGGGACCGAACGACGTCTGGGCCACGGGCAACCTCAACACCTTCCCGATCCTCTCGCGCGTGCTGCACTACGGACCCGCTGCGCCGGGTAACGACGCGGAGTGGTCGCTGGAGAAGGTCACCGACGCAGACGTCCTCTGGTCGCGCGTGTTCGGCTCGACGGCGAGCGGCGTCTGGGTCGGCGGCGAGTGGTTCACCCGGGACGGTCGCGAGCCCATCATCCTCCGGCGGAGCGCCGGCGCGGACGTTTGGCTCGAGGAGAAGCTGCCCAGGAAGCCGAACGACCCGTCTTCACACGGCAGGTTCAAGCAGCTGTTCGACGCCAAGGCGAGCACCGACGGCCAGTCGATGTGGATGGTCGGCCTGATGGAAGGCAACGCGCCAGCGTTCGCGTACGCGACGAGCACCGACGGCGGCAAGACGTTCGCGTGGACGTGGGGCTACGCCGGAGACCAGGGGGATCCCTACCTCAACGCGATCGCCGCGACGGGGCCGAACGGCATCTTCATCGCGGGCGACTACGCCCGCCTCCGCGTGTTCGACGGCGCGAAGTGGAAGCAGGCCGTAACCAGCGTCACGAAGTACCCCATCATCGCCCCGTTCTACGCGGCCGGCGGACCGGCCGACGATCTCTGGTTCGTGGGCGACGAAGTCGCGCTCCACCGCGTCGCTTCGAAGATTCATCCGTGAGGCAGCGATGAGCACGCGAAAGCCACTGATCTTCGGACTCCTCTCCTCTACCACCCTCGGCGCGTTCGCCACGCTCGGCCTCGTCGCTTGCAGCAGCGACGAGACCCTCGCGGACCGGCCGGGATTCATCGATTCCGAGGCCGGGACGGACGCCGTCGCCAACTTGCCCGACGCATCTCCGCCGGACGACGGCGGCGTCGGCAAGGATGGCGGCCCGCAGCGCGACCCGTTCGATCCGAAGGACGAGCCGGTGACGTGCGCGGCGACCGGACCGTGCGCGAAGCAGCTCGTCGCCGGGGCGAACCACTTCTGCGCGCTGATGAGCGACGGAACGGTGCGCTGCTGGGGCGACGACGAATACGGCGCTCTCGGTGGCGGCTTCCCGCCGAAGGTACCGAAGGGGCCGAGCCCGAACGGCGGGGCCGATGCCGCGACCACGCTGGTGGCCGAGCTCACGGACGTGACGCAAATCAGCGCTGGCCAGCGGACGACCTGCGCCCGGCGCGGCGACGGCAGCGTCTACTGTTGGGGAGAGAACAGCCAGGGGCAGCTCGGGCTCGATGATGTCCGGGCGCAGTGGGACTACGATCGTCACCCCCTGGCGTCGCCCGTCGCGATCCGTGATTCGGCCGTGCGCGTCGATGTCGGGCCGCAGGTCGCGTGCGCGATGCTCTCGACCGGCAAGGTCGCGTGCTGGGGCAACAACGACCACTTGCAGCTTGCGCGTTCGAAAGCAGAGCCGATGCCCGCGCTCGGGCCGGACTTCGCCGAGCTCGATCCGTTTGCGCTGTCGCGGATCTCGATCGGCAGCGCGACGACGTTCGGAATCACGACGGCCGGTGACCTCGTGAACTGGGGCGACATCGCCGGCCGCGACGGCCTCCTCGGCGCCCGCATGACGTCGATCAGCCCCGATCCGGCGCCGAACGCGATCCCGAACCTCTCGAACGTGACGAGCATGGCCGCGGCCGTCACCAAGTATGGCGGCGGCGGCGGAGGCTGGCCGCCGAAGCCGCCGACGCGGCTCAGTCATGCCTGCGCCCTCGCCGACGGCGAGGTGTACTGCTGGGGCCGAAGCTCCGTCGGCGCGCTCTGCACGGGGCTGACGGACGAGGAGCTCCTGCCGACGCCTGCGCCGATCAAGGGCAAGGCCTGGCCGCAGCAGCTCGCCGTCGGTGACGACGTGACGTGCGCGCGGATGACCGACGGATCGATCCAGTGCTGCGGCGGCGCCGACAAGGGCCGTCTCGGGACGGGACAGACCGAGCCCTTCTCGACGTTCTTCACGCCGATCGCCTCGTTCAAGAGCCACGCCGTGCAGGTCGCGACGAGCGACTTCGCGGTGTGCGCCCTCGTGAAGGACGGCACCGTCGAGTGCTGGGGAAGCAACGAGTACGGCGAGCTCGCGACGGGTGAAAGGGACGACGATCCCCATCCGACGCCCGTGAAGATCGCCTTCTAGTCCTTTGTCTGCGTCTCGGTAGGAAGAGGTCGACGACGATGTCGTACGTAGGTCGCGTGACTCGCATTGCCTCCCTCGTGCTCGGTACGAGCGCCGTGGGGATCTGCTTCGCCGCTTGTACGGACGACCGCAGCGGGTTCGACAACAACAAGCAGGTCTTCACCGAGCCCGATGCGGCTCCGCCCCAGCCGCCGCCGGGCTGCGGCTACCGCTGCTCGCGTGACCTGAAGAAGGTCATCAAGACGTGCGACGGCGTCGACACCGGCGATGAGCAGACGTGCGGACCCGAGCAGGGCTGCGCGATCGATCGCTGCATCGATGCGTGCGAGAGCGCGGCGCTCTCCAAGGGATCGATCGGCTGCTCGTTCTGGACGCTTCCGCCGGATGATGCCGACGACGGCGCCGGAGCGTGCTTCGCGGCGATGATCGCGAACACGTGGGACAAGGCCGTCAACATCACGGCCGAATGGGGCGCGGAACCGCTCGACATCAGCGGGTCGATCTACACAGCGAAGATGGAGGGCGACAACGCGACGTACACACTCCTGACCGGCCCGCTTCCGCCGGGGGAGGTCGCGATCGTGTTCCTCGCGCAGGCCGAGGTCGTCAACGATCCCTTCTCGACGCCGTGCCCGGACAAGACGAAGGCGGCCGTGAACGTCGATCCAATCCGTCACGGCACGACGAAGACGAAGGCCTTCCACCTGAAGACCGACGTCCCCGTCTCGGCCTACTCGAGCTACCCGTACGGCGGCGCGGAGAGCTTCTACCCGACCTCGACGCTCCTCTTGCCCGTCGCTTCGTGGGACAAGAGCTACATCGCGGTGTCGACGGGAAAGTACGGCGATCCGCAGACCGTCTCCTACGAGCAGCGCACGCTCCAGATCGTCGCGAACGAGGACGGCACCGAGGTCTCGATGCGTCCGAACAGCACGATCGACGAAGGCGTCGGCGTGGCTGCGGCCGGCGAGGGCGAGGTGCAGACCTGGAAGCTCTCGCGCGGTGAGGTCCTGCAGATCACGCAGAAGGGAGGCGTGACGGGCAGCCCGATCCAGTCGAACAAGCCGGTCGGCGTCTTCGGCGGAGCGCCCTGCAACTTCCTCCCGTCCGACGTCTACGCCTGCGATCTGACCCAGCAGCAGATCCCGCCGTTTTCGCAGTGGGGCAGCGAGTACGCGATGGTCCCGTTCGCGTCGCGCATCCACAGCGTCACCGGCAAGGCGCGCGAGATGGTCCCGTGGATGTTCGTCGGCGCCGTCGACGGCACGCAGCTCACGTACGAGCCGAAGAAGCCGCCGGGCGCGCCCGACTCGCTCGCGTCCGGCCAGACGGTCTACTTCATGACCGACCAGCTCGTGACGGTGAAGAGCCAGGACTCGAAGCATCCGTTCTACGTCGGCGTGCACATGACTGGATCCATGTTCGGCGGCGGCGCGCCGGGCGGCGGCCAGGTGAAGGGTGATCCCGACTTCGTCAACGTCGTGCCGTCGGATCAGTTCCT
>JAEXCN010000414.1 GCA_023402175.1 Pseudomonadota bacterium
TAAATCTGTCTCTTGGTTAAATCTTTGTGACTGCGGCTCGTCCACATCGACGCGACGGGCGCGGACGAGCGACCCCGCGTCCGAGTGCGCGAGCCCTCGCCAGACGTGTTCATCCTCACGCCCTTCAGTTCTCGCTCTCGATGTCCTCACGCGAGCAACGCCGGCGCCGGCGATGCCCGCCGCGGTCTGGCGCTCGTGACGCACCGAAGCCGTTCGTCGGGCACGAACCGCGCCTCGGTCGGCGTCCGGAGCGAGCAGGGAGACGCGGACACGCAAGCGCGCAGCTCGCTCGCGATGACTGTCGCATCCCTCAGGCCAAGGCAGCCCCGGCGCTGCCGAGCACGCGGGCGCCCGAGGACACCCTCCCTAACTGCAAATCCCACGTATCCGGCTCTGCTGCCGCCGCAGGCGCGAGCACCTTGAAGCTCACGCTCACGTCGCCGGACCGAGGTGTCCGCCATGTTCTACTCGCGCTGTCGTCGGCGAGGTTGCGTGTCAGCGCGTTTTCGGTTCGGCAGGAGGCGCGAGCAACATCGAGTGAACGACGCCGCCGAGACCTGCGCCGAGGAGCGGGGCCGCCCAGAAGAGCCAGAGCTGCGCGTGTGCCCATCCGCCGACGAAGAACGCAGGGCCGGTCGAGCGGGCGGGGTTGACCGAGAGGTTCGTCACCGGAATCCCCACGAGGTGAATCAGCGTCAGCGCGAGCCCGATGGCGACCGGCGCGAGCCCCTTCGGCGCCCGCTGCTCGGTCGCTCCCAGGATGACGAGCAGGAAGACGAACGTGAGGACGACCTCGGCGACGAGGCACGAGACCAGCGAGTAGCCGCCTGGCGAGTGTTCGCCATAGCCGTTCGACGCGAAGCCGTCAGCGACGTGGAAGCTCGGGTTGCCACTCGCGATGACGTAGAGCACGCCCGCGGCTGCGAGCCCGCCCGCGACCTGAGCGGCAGCATACCCAGGCAGATCGCGCGCCGGGAAGCGCTTGGCGACGACGAGGCCGAACGAGACGGCGGGGTTGAAGTGCCCGCCGGAGACCGGCCCGACGGCGACGGCCATCGTGAGCACCGTGAGTCCGAAGGCCAGCGAGACCCCCAGCAGACCGATGCCGACGTTAGGGAAGGCCGCCGCGAGGACTGCGCTCCCGCATCCGGCGAACACGAGCCAGAACGTGCCGATGAACTCGGCAAAGAGACGCTTCGACATGGGCATCACGGACTCCTTTTGATCAGAAGCTGACGCCGGTCTGCAGGAGCAGCGTCGCGCTGGGTTGCATCGAGCTCCCAGAGTCGCGCAGAAACAGCGGGACGTCTGCCTCGACGAAGTAGGAGAGGTGCTCCGAGACCTTGAACGGGACGACCACGATCGGCACGAGGCCGATATTGGTCGGCGCGCCGACCTGGGTCGCCACCCGGAGCCCGGCGGCGAAACCATCGAACTTCCGGATCACGCCAGGGTCGACGACGAACGTCGTCGCGGCCGGCGTACTCTTGAGCTCATTCATCGCGATGAACTCGAAGTCGATCGCCCACTCGTCATCGAGATGGACGGTGATGCCGGGCGTCAGTCCGAGCGTGACGAAGTCCGCGCCGATGAACGTCGAGTGGTCGGCCAGCGTGAGGACGGGGACCGCCATCCCCACGTGCCCTCCCACCCGCGGATAGGTCCCTTCGGCGCGCGCCTCGGTGCTCGAGAGAGCCGCTGCCACGAACGTGCCGATGCCAAGAAAGGTCGAAAAGAGTCGCCAGTTCATCATCCATTTCCTCACAAGAAGTTGCGGCGGACGCGTTTCGTTGCGCGACGCGCTTCGTGCCGCTTCGACCTACAAACCCGGCTCGAGCAACATTGGTCACATGGGGTCGGCGATTTTTTTTCGGCGTCCTCCCCGGCCGTAACCCGCTTCCACTCGAGGCGGCGCCGTGCCTAACCTCCGCGGCGATGGCTGCCGACCCTCCGCCTCCCGACGGTCCCGACGACGAGGACCCCGCCAGAGAGGAGGAGCTCTTTGCTCTCTTCCGTCATCTACGCGAGCGCGTCTTCGTGGGCTCGAGCGAGATCGTGTCCCACGTCATGCGCGGGATCGAAGCGCAGATCGAGACCGCGCCGCGAGAGTCCTTCACGGCGACGGTGCTCGTGCAGCTCACGAACTGGATCACATCGTGGCTCGACCCCGACGCCCGCGACGGTGACGAACCGAGCCCGGCGGAAGATCCGGACGAGGTGCGCCCGGAGACACGTGCCGGTGGCGGCGCACCCCCACATGGAGACGACGACGAATGAATCCTGACGCTTCACTCCCCGCCTCGCTGGTCGAACGTATCGCCCGGTATGCGCCCACCGTAGGGTTCGTGCTCGCGATCGTCATCGGTGGCTTCATCGCGTCGCTCCTGGCCCGCCGGATCGTCACGGCCGTCGTTCGCCGGAGCGGCCTGGAGGCCTTCGCGGAGCGCGCGGGGGTCGCGCGCGCTCTCTACGCCGTCGGCGTGAAGCAGGGCCTCGCGCGCTTCGTCGGGACGTTGACGTACCTCGCCGGCCTCGTCGTGACTTTCACGGCCGCGAGCGATGCGATGGGCCTCACCGTCGTGAGCAACCTCACGACGAACCTCTTACGGTACCTGCCGCGCCTGCTCGGCGCCGCCGCGATGCTCATCGGCGCGGGCGTGCTCGCCGCCGTGGTCCGTGCAACGGTCGAGCGACTCGCCTCGAAGCGCCCCGACGTCGAATCGCCCAAGGGGGCCGCGAGAGTGGCCCACGCCATCGTGATCCTCATCGGCATCGTGCTCGCAGCGGAGCAGGCGGGCGTCGAGGTCGGGTTCTTGACGATGCTCCTCCAGATCGGCGTCGGGATCCTCGGCGTCGGACTCGCGCTCGCCTTCGCGCTCGGCTTCCACGTCGTCGTCCGCAACATGGCGGCGCGCCACTACTACAAGCCATTGCTTCGCGTCGGCGACGTCGTACGGATCGGCGAAGACGAGGGCGAGGTCCTCCGCTTCGGGCCGACCGCGCTCGTGCTGAGGACTGCGGACGGCGATCGGATCGTGCCCTGCGCCCGCTTCCTCCACAACACGGTCCTCATCCGTAGCGCCGTGGAGAAGCCCGAAGATCGATGAATCAAGCTTCGGATGACGAGCTCCTCGAGATCGCGAGAGACGGTGGGCGGCGCAGCCTGAGGGCTTACGAGGCGCTCGTCCGCCGTCATCAAGGCCGGATCCTCCGGCTCGCCACGTACCTCCTCAGCTCCGACGCGGACGCACAGGACGTCGCGCAAGAGGTGTTCTTGCGGGCGCACGGGAACCTCGCCCGGCTGGAGCAGGGAGCGAGCTTCTCCGCGTGGACGCGTCTCGTCGCCACGCGTCTGTGCTTCAACCTCAGGCGCGACCGGGCGACTCGCACGCGCAACGAGCAGGCCGACGACGAAGAGCGGTCAACATCTCCTTCGAGCGCGCGCACTGCCGTCGAATGGACGCTCGCTCAGCTGCCTTATCCTTACCGAGAAGTGCTCATCCTCCGCTTCGTCGAGGAGCTGAGCCTCGAGGAGATCGCCGAGACGCTGGATATCGGGCTCTCGGCCGCGAAGATGCGTCTGACGCGTGCGCGCCAGACCTTCTTCGACGTCTACGAGCGGGAGCACAAGACGCCGCCGCCCACGCTGATCAGCGATCTCTCGTAGTCTTGGGCAGAGTCGAACCGCAATCTCGCAGCTCGAGGTCGTACGGTCACTCCTGCACTCGTTCGTTGCGATCGAGGTTGGCCTCGACGCTCTCGATCGTGAACTTGCGGCCTTCGCCAGCGCGCTCGTCGTGCGTCTCCGGAGCGCGCCCGTTCGCGGCCGTGCGTCGAGCGCGCACCTCGCGCATTCCCGCGAGCACCTGCTCCTCGATCTGCGCGAACTCCTCGTCGGTGATCTCACCGAGCTCGAGCCTCATCTGCGCGGCCAGGAGCTCTTCGCGGAGCGCCGTCTCGTCGTACATCTCGGCCTCGACCGCTTCCGCGAGGCGCGACATCACGAACTTGATGCCGCCGATGAGGAGCGAATCGATGATCAGCACTCGAATGGCCTCGCTTCTCGGCGTTCGGTCCTCGGTCCGCTCTTCGTCCTCTGCGATGCCCGAGGACCGAGGACGGTCATTGGAAGAGACGGAAGAGACGGAGCATCAAGCCCGTTCGAGCTTCAAACGGATGTTGACGAAGTTGTAGGGCGGCCAAGGCCCGGTGTACTTGAAAGTCAGCTTGTCGTACTTCGCGCCCATCTGCTTCACGATCGCGTCGAAGTCCGGCTCCTTTTCGCGGCGCACGAGGAAGGCGGCGTTCATGATCATGCGGTCGCCGATCGGACGATTCGCGCGCGAGGCGACCGACGCCGGGCGCAGGGCATCGAAGATTTCCTGGACGTAGCGCTCGGAGCGAGCCTGCAAGGCAGCGTCGACGAGCCGTCCGTATTGCATGCGCGCGAAGTACGTCGATCCCTTCTGCGAGGTGATCTCGGTCTTGAGACGGCGGATGTCCTCGTTCTCGGTCTCGAGCTCCTTCACGATGAGATCCCGATCCCAGAGCACCTTGAGGCCGAACTCGAGCTTGTCCTCCATCTTCACGAGGACGTCCTTGAACGCCTCGTACGCGGAGCGGAGGAGCTCGTGGATGTCATCGCGCGTCTTGAACACGGTGCCGAACGACATCGGGATGACCGTGTGATCGCGCATGACCGTCTCGTTGACGCGCTCGTGAGCGAGCACGTTGGCGCGCGTCGGCTCGTGCACCGCGATCGGCGTATCGGACACCACGGCGGCGATGTCCTTGAAGTTCACCGTGTGCACCTCGGCAGGCTCGATGCCGATCCCGAGCGGGCCGAAGTTGAGCGCCTTGTCGGCGTGGATCACGCAGTAGACGTACTTGCCGCGCGTTCCTTCGAGCGCGACGGGCTCGGGCGCGAGTGCGCGGACCGCGACAGGCGAGATCGCGTCGCGCGCCTCGGGTGCGCTCGGGGGGAGGCGCTGGACGCGCGGCGGAGGCGTGTCGCGGCGTGCTCGCCTCTCGCCCGTCTTCCCGAGGACGCGCTCGGAGGCCGGCGCCGGCTCGACGCTCTTCGCTCCGTTCGCTCCGCTCGCACCGTTCGCGCGCGAGGCTTTCTTCGTCGAAGCAGGCTTCGCGATCGCCTTCGCAACCGCTTTGCCATTCGGCTTCGTCACCGCCGCGCCCTTCTTCGCGATCGCCTTCGCAACCGCTTTGCCGTTCGGCTTCGTCACCGCCGCGCCCTTCTTCGCGCTCGCTTTCGACGCCGAGCGCTTCGCCGGTGCGGCGGCGGAAGCCGCCGATGTCCGTCGCTTCGCGGGCTTCGGCTTCGCCTTCGTCGCGGCTCGCTTTGCAGCACCCATCACTTCTTGCCTTTCTGCTTCTTCGTCTCTCGTGAGCTCGTCGACTTCGGGGCGGGAGGCTCGGGGAGGTGCTCGCGGATCTTGGCGAGCAGGTGCTCGGGTAGACACGGCTTGGGAACGAAGTCGTCGCAGCCGGCGTCGAGAGCCTTCTTCGCGTGCGCCGGCTCGGCGTGACCGGTCAGCGCGATCACGCGGATGTGGCTCGTGCCGGGATCGGCCTTGATCCGGCGGGTCGCTTCCCAACCGTCGACGACAGGCAGCGAGAGGTCCATCACGATGACGCCCGGCAGGAGCTCCTTCGTGCGCTCGACCGCCTCCTGCCCGTTCACCGCCTCCGCCACACGGAAGCCCTGGAACTGCAGGTACTCGACGTACATCGCGCGGTTGTCCTCGAAGTCGTCGACGACGAGGACGAGCGGGCTCCCGTCCGCGATCTTGCTCGTTCGCTTCGTCACGCTCGCCGGCGCGCTCGCCGGCGAGCCACGGACCCGTGCGGCTGCCTTCTTCGTCATCGTCCTCCTCCCTTCGAGCTCGAAGCGCCAACGCCCGGGAGGACGACGGTGAACGTCGATCCCTCGTCGACCTTGCTCACGAGGCGGATGTCACCTCCGAGGACGTTGGCCAATCGGCGGCAGATCGCGAGGCCGAGCCCCGTGCCGCCGTAGAGTCGGGTCGGCGAATTGTCCACCTGGCGAAAGGCCTGGAAGACCGTCTCCTGATCTTTGTCTGCGATGCCGATGCCCGTGTCCGCGACCGAGATCCACGTCTCCTGACGGCGCTTGCTCCACCGCACGGAGACGGTGACCGATCCCTTCGGCGTGAACTTCAGCGCGTTCGAGATCAGGTTCATCAGGATCTGCTTCACCTTCGCGCGGTCGGTCCGCAGCATAGGGACGGTCTTCCCGATCTCGGACCACACATCGAGCTTCGATCTCGCGATCAGCGGCTCGAGCTCGGCGAGGACCTCCTTCACGAGGTCCGGCGCGGCGAAGCGCGCGAGGTTGAGGGGCATCTTCCCCGCCTCGATGCGCGCAATGTCGAGGATGTCGTTGATGATCGTCAGGAGGTGACGACCGTTCGAGTCGATGCGCGTGAGCTGGCGGACGATCGCCGGCGGAAGGGCGCCGGAGACGCCCTGCAACATCATGCTCGTGTAGCCGAGGATCGCGTTGAGCGGCGTCCGGAACTCGTGGGACATGTTCGCGAGGAACTGGGACTTCGCGCTCGACGCTGCCTCGAGCTCGATCGCCTGCCGCTGGAGTAGCTCGTTCTGTCGGACGAGCTCGGCGGTCGCGTCGCGGACCTTCTCTTCGAGCAGGCTCGAGGCCTTCTTGAGCTCCTCGTAGAGGGCGTTCTTCTCCATCTGCTCGGTGAGGTCGTGGAGGATCGTGACGATCGCCGTGACCTCGCCGTGCTCTGACAGGACCTTTCCGCTGATCGCCTCCACCGGCACCGGCACAGCGGTCTTCGGGTCATGGAGGCTGAGCTCGCCGCGGAATCGAGTCTCCGGCTCGAGGAAGAACAGGTTCGCGACGTGCGACGAGAAGTGCGCGTCGTTCGCGCGGACGCGGAGGATCTCCTCGATCGGCGCGTCGACACCGGCGGTGAACAATCGCTCGGCCGGCGCGTTCGTCATGATCATGCCGCCGTTCGCGTCGGTGACGATGATCGGATCCACCACGGAGTCGATGATGAGATCGAGGCGATCGCGCTCGGCGCGCACCTCCGTCTCCGCGACGCGGAGCCTCCGATAGTTCTCTTCGATCTCCTGCGCAGCGAGCTGCAGATCGGTGACGTTTCGGAGCACGGAGACGATGCCGCGGCCGTCGGGCGTCATGATCGGCGCGCTCATCAGCTCGAAGAGGCGATCCGATCCGTCGTTCGGGTCCACGAGCGGCAGCTCGCGACGTTCGAACTCGCTGCCCTCGATGGCGTGCCGTGAGAGTGCCGCCGAGAACAACATGTTGTTGAGCGCGACGGCGCGGCGGCGCCCCTCGCTCTCGTCTTCCTCGGACGCGAAATAGAGCTCGGCGCGCGGGTTCGCGATGATCAACCGGCCCTCGGGATCCGTGAGCAGGACGGGGTCGGGAACCGCTTTGAGGATGCTCTGCAGGAGCGCGCGCTCGCGATCGAGACGCTTCTCCGTCGTGGCGAGGACGCGCAGGTTGCGGAGATCGACGAGCTTGCGGCCGAGCACGCCGAGGACCCAGCGCACCTGCGAGTCGCGCGCGCCGCCGCCGTACAGGGCGAGACCGACCGAATCGCGATCGGAGCGCGCGGGGAAAGGCAGCGCGTACGCCGTGCAGCGTCCTCCTGCGAAGGCGAGAGGCGTCCCGTCGAACGCGCTCGACGGCACCACCGACGGCCCTGGCGACGAAAGCGCCTGGACGAGCGGGTGCTCACGCTCCTCGAGGTCGATCGAGAGCGCCCCCACGTCCGCCGCATCCAGCCCTTGCGCGGCCGCTCCAACGAGCCGTGCTCCACCGGGCCGCTCGAGGTCGACGAGCGCGATCGCGACCTGCTTCACCGCCCCGCTACGCGCGAGCCAGTCCACGCCGAGCTGCGCAGCCTCGACGAGGCTGTCGCATGCGAGCAGCGCCTCGAGGAACGAGAGCTTGCTCGACGAGCTGGGGGCCGTCTGCCCGTTTGCGCGCTGAGAGGGTGCCGGCAAGCGTCACCTCGCGGGGTCAGGCGCGCGGTCGGCGACGGCCCGTACGACGTGCTGGCGCCGTCGCCTGTGCGCCGCCCGTCGGTGCGAGAGCAGCGCTCGTCGCCGCGAGTCGTGCGCGAAGCGCCGCGTTCTCGGCCATCACTGCCTCCGTGGACGTCGGCTCGAGGGCGAGCGCGGGCTTCGCAACGGGAGCGACCGTGCCGACGGCCTCGGAGTACTTCAGGTACGTGTCGATCGACGCGACGACGACGCGTGCTTCGACCGTGATGAGGTCGATACCGACGAGCGAAACGCGGACCCACGCGTCGATGACGATCCCCTTGTCGAGGACGCGATCGAGGACGTCGATGAGGCTCGTTCCACCGGATGTGCGTTCAACGGGCATGTCGGTCTGACCTCTGATTCTTGATCGAGACGGAGCTCCGAGTGCTCATGAAGAAGACGTGCTCAACGGCGACGCTTTGCTGGACCAGCGGGAACCGTCCGTCGTCGAGCGCTGACGTTGTCCTCGGCGAGCTGCGCGACCTTACGCTCGAGGATCTGGATCTGCTTGCGAAGGGACTCGTTCTCCGCGAGGAGCGGCTGCTTGCCGGGCGCGAGGTGATGATCGTACTTCCACCAGTCGAGCCCGACCTGCTCGGCTTTGTCGATCGAGCAGACGATCAGCCGGATGCGGATCGTGAGGAGCTCGACCTCCGCCAGCGAGATCTTGATGTCACCGGCGATCACGAGCCCTTTGTCGAGCACGCGATCGAGCACATCGACCAGACCGGTCGAGCGCTGGGCGCCCCATTGAAGATCTTGCCGCATCGCCTGTTTTCACCCAGACTTTCGCAACTCGACCAGAAAAGCTAGCCGTATCGAGTGTGCGGCTGAACTCCGCAGTCGGGAATGGTCGCGGCGCCGCGGCGGTTCGATCGCTGGCGCACTGGACGACCTCTTGCCTTCCTGATGCCGGTGGATCGACAGACGAAGTACGAGACCCTCTTCGGCGTCCTTCGTATCGTCGTGAGCTTCGCGGTGCTGATCGCGATCGTGAGCTTCCTCGGATGGGCTTTCCGCTCCGAGCTGTCGCGATTCGGAGAGTGGTTCGTGTCGCGCTTCGGCGTTGCCGGCATGGGCGCCGGGGCGTTCCTCGCCGATAGCATCCACTTCCCGATCCCTCCGCAGTTCTATCTCCTGACCGGGATCGCGGGCGGTCACGAAGTCGTGATCGTCGTGCTCGCGGTGCTCGTCGGCTCGGAGCTCGGCGGCTTCACCGCGTTCCTGCTCGCGCGCGGGCTCGGTCGCGTGCCCGTCGTCGCGCGCCGGCTTCAGAGCTCACGCAAGCTTTTGACGGGCCTCATCGAGCGCCAAGGCTACATCGGCCTGGCGGCGGCGACGCTCCTTCCGATCTCGTTCTCGCTCCTCTGCATGGCGAGCGGAGCGATGCGCCTGCCATATCGCGCGTACGGAGTCCTCGCGGTGATGAGGGTGCCGCGGATCGTGCTCTCGTACGTCGTGATCGCGATGGCGTGGCACGTCTGAGCGCGTCCCGGCTTGTGGCGATGCGCCCCGATTTCGACACGCGTGGCGAAGTGCCTCGCAACGCGCGAAGATTGTATATTGCACATAAATTCGTGCAGGTTCTCCGGAGTTGGCCCACTCCTTGACGCCGCAGTCCGCGGCACGACGCCGCGATCTGCGACCCATTTCGCCTCAGAGCTGCGGCGTGTGTGGCGAAAATGAAGCTCGGGCACTCCCCTCCGT
>JAEXCN010000201.1 GCA_023402175.1 Pseudomonadota bacterium
GTGGCGACCACGCCCCACAGGACCACGCCCGCTCGCGCGCCGTCAACGCGCTCGTCACGCCGACGGGATCGAGGCCCTACGACGCGCGTGCTCCTCGAGAAAGGAGGCGGCTTCCTGCCAGAAGCTCGACGCGAAACGGTCCCGGAAGAACCCGAAGTGCCCCACCTTCGCCTCGGACGTCGACACCTGATGGCGCGTGATCGGCGCGTTCTCGTAGAGGGCGAGCAGCGCGGAGACAGCGTCCGGCGGCGCATACTCGTCGTCGTCGAAGCCGAACGCGAGGATCGGCGATGTCACGCGGCGGTAGAGGTCCCGGCGAGCATGGCCATCGCCGCCGACCATGTACCCCGGCGTCCTGCACCACCTCGCCCATTGGCGCGCGACGCCACCGGGAAGATCTTCGCCGATGCCGAGCGATCCGGGCAGATACCCGAGTGTCGAGGCGACGCCCGGCACCAAGGCATGCCAGAGCGCGCCGTACCAGGCGCGGTCCACCATGCTCGGCCAGAGGCGGTAGTCCCCGCTCTGCGATCCGACCATGACCACCGCGCGGAGCACCGAAGGATCGCGAACGAGGCCGAGCAGCTGTCCGCCGACGCTGTGGCCGACGAGCGAGGTGCGCCCGCGACCGAAGGTCGTCGCCGTCCAGTCGATCACACTCGCGAGATCGCGCTCGCCCCAGTCGACGAGGGAAGCGTCGAATCCTGACAGACGCTCCGGACGAGAGCCGCCGATCCCGCGGTAGTCGAACGTGACGACCCGCGTGCCTCGATTTGCGAGCCACGACGCGAACGCGCCGTAATAGCGCCTCCGCACGCCGGTGGCCGATGCGATCACGACGAGGTGCTCCGGGCGATCGTCGTCTTCCGGAGGATCGAAGATCGTCGCAGCGAGGCGGTATCCGTCCGTCGCCGGGATGACGATGTCGCGTCCCGATTCGCTCGGCCGCTCGAGCTCCGGCCTGCGGTGCCGATAGAACAGATACGACTCGAGCGACGCGGCCTCTTCCATGAATGTCCTCCTCGCTCCGATGTAACCAGCGGTCACATTAGCGGGTGCCTAAGCAAGTAGCCAATGGATACATGCAGCGCCGACCAGGAGCGGTCAAGAGGGCGTGGACCACGACGCGAGCTCATCCTCTGCCGCCACGGCGATCTCCGTCGCTCGTGTGTGGGCGGATGTCGCAACGAGCGAGCACCCGGGGTTCCGCCATGATTCACGGGCTTTCGCTCGCGCCGGACGCCATCACGACGCCTGAATTCGCTCTGCCGTCGGGCCGAGCCTGCGAGCGATCTGGACACGGCGCGCCGGCACCTCTAGCTCCGAGATCCATGAGAGCTCTCTTCCTCCTCGTCTCGACAAGCGCCCTCGTCCTCGGCTGCGGGCGGGAGTCACCGCCTCCTGCGCCGACGAGCACCGGCACGAGCGCGGCACCTGCCACGACGGCGGCGGCGCCTGCTGCCACGACGACCAGCTCGGACGAGATCGCCGTCGGAAAGGCTGCCCCGGACTTCTCCGCGAAGGCGCACGACGGCACGCTCATCAAGCCGAGCGCGCTCAAGGGCAAGTACGTCGTCCTCTACTTCTATCCGAAGGACGAGACGCCGGGCTGCACCAAGGAAGCGTGCGCGTTCCGTGATGCGTGGAAGGACCTCGAAGCGAGCGGCGTCGTGCTCGTCGGGATCTCGACCGACACGGAGGAGTCACACAAGAAGTTCGCCGAGCACCACAAGCTGCCGTTCCACCTCGTGAGCGATCCCGATGGATCGATCGCGAAGTCCTACGGGGTGCCGAACAACGGCGGGTTCCTCGCGCGCCACACGATCGTGATCGGTCCCGATGGCAACGTGAAGAAGGTCTACCGCTCCGTCGATGTCTCGAAGCACGCTGCCGAAGTGCTCGCAGACGTGAAGTCCTGACGCATGACGGGCGGTTCGGACAAAGGTCGACCCAGCCTCGGCGTGCTCGTCGACGGCGTCGCCCTACCCGATGCCGAGGCACGGGCGCTCTGGGAACGGTTCAGTGAATGGATGGAAGAGAATCGCGGCGACCTCGCCGGCTTCGCGGCGCGCGAAGGCTTCCTCAGCATCCATCCCGGCGTCGAGGGCGGCCGCCCCGTCCTCCTCGCCAGCAAGACGGTCGCCCAGCGACCCTATGGTCCGGTGTCCTCCTCCTCTTCCTCTGATGAGAGGCCCACGGGCAGCAAGAGCGGTGGATCGGGCGCTCGCCACGAGCGGCCACGCCGGCACCGGCCCTCCGGACGGAAATCGCAGAAATAGGCCCGATCTCGGTATGACATGGCCCCACAATGTGTGGGCCCGGCGATTGCTAAGACCTCGAAGGAACGTGAGCGACTCCTTCGACATCACCTACGCGGCGCATACGGCGGCTTGCACCTTTCTCCTGGACGCCGAGGGCATCTGCCGTCGCATCGTCCTCGTCCCGGGCAGCAAACACCGGGTTTCGTCGAAAGGGCGCGACGTATCGCGATCCGCGGCTCGCTGCGTCGGTGCGCAGTATGTAGCTTCGCTCGATCCGAGCGTCTCCGGGATGCTCGCCGAGATGCCACGCGTCGGCTCTGCGATCCTCTTCGCGTGCGTCGACGAGCGCGGACGCGTCTCGCTCGTCCGGACCGGGCTCGTCACTCGCTTCGAGCGGCATCGCTCGGAGGATCCGTTCAGCGAGACGGACAAGGCGCCGAGCACGAGCGTCCAGACGTCGGCGCCCGTGATCCCGCCGTCGGCTCCGACGCCGCGAGCTCCTCGGACGACGCCACCTCCGCCGGAGCCGCAGGATCCGTACGAGGAAGACGCGAGCGATCGGACGCAGCCGATCCACGCGCTTCGTCCCGCCGTGCTCAGGAGCCTTCGCCCGGCGAGCCCGCCCCCTCGCCCGCGGACCGAGCTCGGTGACGACGACGCGACGCTCGAGCGGACCGCGGAGTACGAGTCGGCTCCGGCCGAGCGCTCCTCGGGCGCCAGCACGCGACGAACATGGCCCTCTCCAGGGCCGGATCTCGGCGCGCCGTCGCTGGCGCCGACCCTCCGCAGGCCTCCCCCGGCGGTCGGACCGCCGAGCGAGGACGATCCCTACGCGGCCCTCGCGCGGGCGGTCCCGCCGCGGCGAAGTGAGCCGTACATGGTCCGGCCGCGGACCGACGGCCGAGCGAGCCGCCCGCCGGAGCCGACCATCACGCCGCGCTCGCCGAGCTACCCGTCGATCGACAAGCGCGCGGCCGGTCGCCGTCGCGGCGATCGCTGAGGCCGAGCTCCCCGCCGAAAGCGCGCAGATCTTGCGGTCCTGGGCTCCCGTTGGGTTTCGCCTCGGGAGTCCATGGACATGCGCCGCCGACAATGGTACCTCGCGCGCGTCTCCCCACCGGTTCTCGTGCATCCATCGACAGTTCCAAGTGAGCGAAGCTCGCTGGGAATCATCGATCGGGGGCACTCAAGACCGGATTGCCGAACGAGCCACGAGGCCCCATGTCGCTGCTCAGCGTGAGCACCACTCAAAGCGCCAGTTTTTTCAGCTCCGGGCTGTCCGAAGGCGGCGCCGTGAATGTCGATCTCGACGCGTCGCTGCTCGTCCAGATCGTTCTCTTCATCGTCCTGCTCCTCATCCTCAAGCCACTCCTCTTCGAGCCGATGCTCAAGCTCTTCGAGGAGCGCGAGAAGCGCATCGAAGGAACGAGGCGCGAGGCATCGAAGGAGGACGAGCGCTCCGCGAAGGCGCTCGCCAAGTACGAGGCGATCCTCGCCAAGGCGCGCGAGGCCGGCTCCGCCGAGCGTGACGCGCTCCGCGCGAGCGGTGCCCGCAAGGAAGCCGAGACCATGGCTAGCGTCCGTGCCGTCGTCGCGTCGACGATCGAGAAAGGTCGCGCGTCCCTCGCGAGCGAGGCGACGACCGCGCGCACTCAGCTCGAGAACGAAGCCGCGATGCTCGGACGCACGATTGCCGGGCGCGTGCTCGGCCGTGAGGTGTCGCAGTGATCCTCCGCAAGCACATCCTCCTCGCCGCGAGCTTCGTGTCCGCGGCCGCGCTCGTCACGACGGTCGCCGTTGCGCAGCCGCAGGGCGAACCGCACGTCGATCCGCATCAGACGACGGCGCCTCCGGGCCACCCCGTCGGGCCCGAGCACGGCGACACGCACGCTGGTGACGTCGCCGCGCAGTCGGCTCACGGCGAAGGTGCAGCCCACGGTGAAGGCGCCCATGGTGACGGTGGTCACCACGGACCGGCGGACATCAACTGGACGGACCTCTCCGACAAGCATCGCCCGGCGTTCATCGCGCTGCTGATCAACTTCGGCCTCCTCGCCGGCCTCTATTACGCGCTCGGCAAGAAGCCGGTCGCGGAGGGCCTGAAGAAGCGCCGCGAGAACATCGGCAAGGACATCGATGAAGCGCGCAAGATGCTCGAGGAGGCCAAGGAGCGCGCGAAGAAGTACCAGGCCGACCTCAAGAACGCCGATACCGACGCCGAGACCGCCAAGACGGCGCTCGTCAGCGCAGGCAAAGGCGAGGTGGAGCGTCTCCTCGTCGAGACGGACGAGCGCGCCGAGCGCATGAAGCGCGATGCGGAGCGGCTCATCGAGCAGGAGCGCAAGCAGCTCCAGCAGGACCTCCTCATCGAGACGATCGACCGTGCAGTGACCGAGGCGCAGAAGGTCCTCGAGCGCAGCGCGACGCCCGAAGATCACGCGCGCCTCGCGAACGAGCTCCTCGCTGAGCTCGCCAAGAAACCTGCCGCTCCCCGCGTGGGTGGAGCTTCCCCGAGCGTCGCTCCGCGCGCCGCTGGAGGTGTTTGATGGTCCCCGGTGTCATCGCCAAGCGTTACGCAACTGCGCTCCTCGAGCTCGGGAGCGAGTCGGGTCAGCTCGATTCGCTCGTCGACGAGCTCCAGCGCGCGGCCGCCGCGTACGACGCGAGCGCCGAGCTTCGCGCTGCGCTCGCCGATCCGCTCATCCCGATCCAGGCGAAGCAGCAGATCCTCGGAGAGGTCGGCGACCGCCTCGGGCTCGGTACGGCCGCGCGGAACACGCTGAAGCTCCTCCTCGATCGCCGCCGCGTCCGCGCGCTGCCGGCGATCGCGCAGCGCCTGCGCGAGCTGGCGGACGACAAGCGCGGCGTCGTCCGCGCCGAGGTCTTCACGGCGATGCCCCTGCCGGAGGAGTACTTCACCCAGCTCCAGCAGCAGCTCGAACGCGTCACCGGCCGCCGGATCGCGCTCGATCGCAAGCTCGACCCTAGCCTCATCTGCGGCGTGGTCGCGCGTGTGGGCGATACCGTCTATGACGGCTCGCTGCTCGCTCGCCTCCGCAAGATGAAAGAGACGATGCTCCCGAGCTGATCGGTTCGGAGAGCGATCCCCATGCCCTCATGGGGAGAGGACAAGATTCAGAGTTTCGTTTCGCCAGCCCCGACAGCGGCAATCAAGGAAGACCCGACCATGCAGCTTCGCGCCGAAGAGATCTCGTCGATCATCAAGAAGCAGATCCAGACCTACGAGCGCGCCGCGCTCACGACGGAGACCGGCACCGTCCTCAGCATCGGCGACGGTATCGCCCGCATCTACGGCCTCGAAGGCGCGATGAGCGGTGAGCTCCTCGAGTTCCCCGGCGGCCTCATGGGCCTCGCGCTCAACCTCGAGGCCGACAACGTCGGCGCGGCGACCTTCGGCGACGCGACGCACGTGAAGGAAGGCGCGAGCGTCAAGCGCACGAACCGCATCATGGAGGTTCCGGTCGGCGAGGCGCTCATCGGCCGCGTCGTCAACGCGCTCGGTATGCCGGTCGACGGCAAGGGCCCGATCGAGACGCCGCACCGCCGCCGCGTCGAGATCAAGGCGCCCGGCATCCTCGCCCGCCAGCCGGTCAAGGAGCCGCTCCAGACGGGCATCAAGGCGATCGACGCGATGGTCCCGATCGGCCGCGGTCAGCGCGAGCTCATCATCGGTGACCGCCAGACGGGCAAGACCGCGGTCGCCGTCGACGCGATCATCAACCAGAAGGGCCTCGGCGTTTACTGCTTCTACATCGCCATCGGCCAGAAGCAGTCGACCGTCGCCGCCGTCGTCGACAAGCTCACGGCGCACGGCGCAATGGAGTACACCACCATCGTCATCGCCGGCGCGAGCGAGTCCGCTCCGCTCCAGTACATCGCGCCGTACACCGGCGTCACGATGGCGGAGTACTTCCGCGACAGCGGCCGTCACGCCCTCTGCGTCTACGACGACCTCTCCAAGCAGGCCGTCGCGTACCGCCAGCTCTCGCTCCTCCTCCGCCGCCCGCCGGGCCGCGAGGCGTACCCGGGCGACGTCTTCTACATCCACTCGCGCCTCCTCGAGCGCGCGGCCCGAATGGCCGACCGCCTCGCCGTCGTTTCGAAGGGAACGACCTGGGACAAGGTCCCCGCCGACGCGACGATCCACATCGGTGAGCAGGGCCATGAGTCCGCCGAGAAGGAGCTCAAGGCGAAGGGCGACGGCTACGAGATCGTCAAGGACCCGCTCTCCGGCGGCTCGCTGACGGCGCTCCCGATCATCGAGACCCAGGCAGGCGACGTCTCGGCGTACATCCCGACGAACGTCATCTCGATCACCGACGGCCAGATCTTCCTCGAGGCCGACCTCTTCTACTCGGGCGTTCGTCCGGCCATCAACGTCGGTATCTCCGTCAGCCGCGTCGGTGGTAACGCGCAGATCAAGGCGATGAAGTCGGTCGCCGGCTCGCTGAAGCTCGACCTCGCGCAGTACCGCGAGAAGGCGGCTTTCAGCCAGTTCGCCTCCGACCTCGACCAGGTCACGCGCAACATGCTCGAGCGCGGTGCGCGCCTCGTCGAGCTCCTCAAGCAGGGTCAGTACGCCCCGCTCCCGGTCGAGCGCCAGATCGTCATCATCTACGCCGGCACGAAGGGCTACGTCGACAGCCTCGAGCCCTCGAAGCTCGCCGAGTACGAGAAGCAGCTCTACGCGTTCGTCGAGTCGAAGTACCCGCAGATCTTCGAGACCATCCGCTCGAAGAAGGTCCTCGACAAGGACAACGAAGAGTCGCTCAAGAAGGCTCTCAAGGAGTTCGGCACCGCTTTCGGCAAGTCCGGCGAGAGCAAGAAGTCGAAGGGCTGATCGGCGATGCCGTCACTCAAGACGATTCGCAAGCGGATCACGAGCGTCAAGGCGACGCAGAAGATCACGCGCGCGATGAAGATGGTCGCTGGCGCGCGGCTCAACCGCGCCCAGCAGCGCATCACCGAGCTCCGTCCGTACGCCATCAAGGTCCACGAGATCCTCGAGGACGTTGCGGCGGCGATGATGGAGCGCCAGGCGGATGCGGAATTCAGCGACCGCGACAACGTCGAGGCGCTCCACCCCCTCCTCCGCCGCCGCGCGGAGAAGAACGTCCTCTTCGTCGTCATGTCCGGCGATCGCGGCCTCTGCGGCGCGTTCAACACGAACGTGAATAAAGCGGCGGAGCGCGCCTGGAAGGAGAAGCAGGCCGAGGGCGCAGAGGTCCAGTTCGTCACGATCGGCCGCAAGGCGCGCGAGTACATCACGCGCCGCCGTGGCGTCGTCGCGAAGGACTTCCCTCGCTACCTCGACGGCCTCGACATGGCGAAGGCGCGGAAGATCGCCGAGTTCATCACGGGCAAGTTCGCTCGTGGTGAGGTCGACGCGGTCTACATGGTCTACAACGAGTTCAAGAGCGCGATGACGCAGAAGTCGACGTTCCAGGCGCTGCTTCCTCCGCCCGAGCGTCCCGCCGCGGCGAAGGAGGCCGCGTTCACGCCGACCTTCGGGTTCGAGCCGAACGAGCGCGTCGTGCTCGAGCGTCTCGTCCCGATGTACGTCGAGAACTCGATCTTTCGCGCACTGCTCGAGACCCAGGCGGGCTTCTTCGGCGCGCAGATGACGGCGATGGACTCGGCGACGCGCAACGCGAAGGACATGATCGCGCGCCTCTCGCTCGTGTACAACCGAGCGCGCCAGGCGGCGATCACGAAGGAGCTGATGGAGATCATCGGCGGCGCCGAAGCGCTGAAGGACTGATCGTTCGGTCGCGACGCGCTCGGATCCGAGCGCTCGACGGCCGATCGTTTGCGAGGGCACGAGCTCGACGGCTCGTGCCCTCGACGCATTTTGTTTCACGGTTGTCGTGCTTGCCCCGAGCACGGCGTGAGGTCGCGTCTGACGTCGCCGACAGTGTGTCGTTGGGCCCGGCCGACACGACGTCGGCTCGGTCGAGCGATCCCGAAGGACGACCGTAGGAAAACTCGACAGCCTTCGAAAGCTCGGCCACGCGAAACTGCGCAATCTCGAGGCTCACGCCTGCAACGAGCAACAGGCGTTCTCACGGCGCGACCCTTGCTGAGGCGCGGGCGTGCTTCGTCCTCGATTCGATCTCGGTATCCGGGGCCTCGTCCCCGACTGGAAAGCGCTCTTTTCGCCAAAGGATCTCGGAGCAGATGTCGGCGCCGGTTTGACGGTGGCCTGCATCGCGATCCCCTTGTCGCTCGCGATCGCGCTCGCCTCGGGCGTCGCACCGGCGGTCGGCCTGGTAACGGCGATCGTCGCTGGAATCGTCTGCGCGCTGTTCGGCGGCACTCCGCTCCAGGTGAGCGGCCCCGCGGCTGCGATGGCGGTGCTGATCGCAGCGCTCGCGCAGGAGCACGGACTTGCCGCGCTCCTCTTGATCGGGATCGGCTGCGGCATCCTCCAGATCGCGACGGGCGTCCTCGGACTCGGCCGCTTCGTGAAGCTCGTGCCCTTGCCCGTCATCGAAGGCTTCACGGCCGGTATCGGCGCGATCATCCTCATCGGCCAGCTCCCGCGAGCCCTCGGCCTTCCACCGCCGGCGCAGTCGCACGTCTTCGACGTCGTCACGCACATCGCCGATCTTGTGCACGAAACGAAGCCCGCTGCCGTCGGCGTGACGTTGCTCACGCTGGTGATGATCTATGCCCTTCCGCGCGTGACGAAGCGCGTGCCTGCGCAGCTCGTCGCCGTCGTGATGGCGACCGCCGTGACCGCCGTGCTCGGGCTCGACGCAGCCACGATCGGGACGATCCCGCGCTCACTTCCCATGCCGAGCATCCCGCAGCTTCCAGCGGATCTGAAGCTCGGAGCGATCGCGGGCTCGACGTTCGTCGTCTTCGCCCTCGCCTCCCTCGAAACGCTGCTCTCGTCGTCCGCGGTCGATCGCCAGGCGCCCGATCAGAAGAGGAGCGATCCGGACCAGGAGCTGATCGGCCAGGGCCTCGGCAACGTCGCCAGCGCGCTCTTCGGCGGCATCCCGGTCACCGGCGTCATCGCTCGCTCCGGGACGAACATCCAGGCGGGCGCGAAGACCCGGCGCTCGGCGATCGTCCACGCGCTCGCGTTGATCCTCGCCGTGTTCGCGCTCGCGCCGCTCATCGAGCGCATCCCGATCGCGGCGCTCGCCGCGGTCCTCTTCTCGGTCGCGTTCCGCATGCTGAGCCCGGCGGTGTTCCGTCATCTCTGGAAGCACTCGCGCTCGGACGGCATCGTCTACGCGGTCACGTTCGTCATGATCGTCTTCCTCGACCTGCTCGAAGGCGTGCAGTGGGGCGTCGTCGCAGCGCTCGCGATCGCGGCAATCCGGCTGGGCCGAACGCGCATGGCTTTCCACGCCGTCCGCCTGCGTGACCACCATCACTTCACGCTCCAGGGCCCGCTCACGTTCCTCTCGTCGCTCGATCTCGACGGCCTCCGCGGCGAGCTCGCGTTGCTCGAGCCAGGTGAATTCGTCGTCTTCGACGCACGCAACGTCACGACGATGGACGCCTCCGGCGTAGAGATCCTCGCCGGCCTCGTCGCCGACGCTCGTGCGCGCCATCTCGATGCCGTCCTGCTCGGCGTCCCCGGCGAGCATCGTGCGCAGGTGGCATCGGCGATCTCCAACGCCGAATCGATCCTGATCGACGACGAGCGACGCCTTTACGAGAAGCTCGGCTCAGGCGCCGCGACGGTCGATGAGCGGCTCCGCGCGGGCGTCGAGCGCTTCCGGGCGACGGCGCGCCCGCGGTACACGGGCCTCTTCCAGCAACTCGCCGACGGACAGGCGCCGCACACGCTCTTCATCACGTGCTCGGACAGCCGCATCAACCCGAACTTGATCACCTCGACGGAGCCCGGCGAGCTCTTCATCGTCCGTGACGTCGGGAACCTCGTCCCTCAGGCGTCCGCCACGCGCGCATCGCCGGCCGGCGCCGCGATCGACTACGCCGTCGGCATCCTCGGCGTGCAGAAGATCGTCGTCTGCGGCCACTCCGGATGCGGCGCGGTGAAGGCGCTCCTCTCGGACGATTCGCTGCCGCCCGGGCTCGAGAACCTGCATGCCTGGCTCGAGACGACCGAAGCACGCGAACGGATCCGAAGCCTGCCGCGGTCGCTCCATCCGGACGAGGTCGCGAGGCTCAACGCGCTCGCGCAGCTCGACAGTCTCCGTGCTTACCCGGTCGTCGCCGAGAAGCTGGCGAGCGGAGAGCTCTCGCTGGCAGCATGGTTCTTCGACGTGAAGAGCGGCGAGCTCGAAGAGTGGTCCGCCGTCCACCAGCGCTTCGTACCGGTCGGCAGCCCGGAAGAGCGCGCATCGGTGAAGCGTCTGATGGAAAAGGAGCACGCCGAGCATCTGCGGGTGCACTGAGCGGGATCGACGCGTGGGCCGGGTGGAGCCTGGCCTGACGCACCTCTGAGCGCCCTTCGCGACGGCCATCGTCGTTCGGCCAGCCGAACGCTCTGGGCGGAGAACAGCGCTATTCCGAGCCTGGCCCCTGCCCTATCTGAAAAAGGTAGGGCAGTCCGAGGCCGGCGATCGTCGATGATTCCGGCTCCGTGCCCGCGGCACGGCGCGCATGAGCCAACGGCGAACAGACAGCGTCCGCACCTTCCGCGACCCTCTCGACAAGACGCGCGGGATACGAAGCGACCGCTGGAAGCTCGTCGCGCTCGAGTGGGCGCAGATCGCGCTCGGCGCCGGGATCCTGGGCATGATTGCGGTCCGCGCGACCGTCTCGGCCGCGGACCACGCGACCGCGATCGGCATCACGATCGCGGGGATGCTCGCGATGGTGCTCGTCACGTTCGCGCTGCGCGTCCGGCTCGGGCACGCATCGCTACGCCGCGATGTCCAGGCGCTCGAGGTCCTCGCGGAGCTCGAGCACGATGCCTCGAATCGACGACGTCGATGGCGGCTCCGCGAACGAGCCGGCCGATCCCACGCGCGCCAATAATCGCTGCGCGGCCGGTTCCTCCGACAGGGCCCGCCATCGAGGGTCAGGCAGAGAGCTTCATCGGGACCGGAGCGGGAGGACGCGAAGCGACGTCGTGGAGCGCCACGGCCCCGCGACGGGCGCGCGGAGCACCGAGGCGACGGAATACGAGATCGAGCACGACGAGCACCGCTGCAGCGATGAGCGCGTACGGCCAGCTCGCTGCGAGCTCGGGGCCAGGCTTGCGTGTCGGAGCGAGCAGCTCGACGAGCGGTGGGTCCACCCGTCCGTCGCCGGCGTTCGCGAGCGCACCGGCAGCCGCATGGTCCGCGCCGCTGCCCGAGAGCTCTGCGGCCCGGTCTTC
>JAEXCN010000225.1 GCA_023402175.1 Pseudomonadota bacterium
CGAGCGGGCTCGGTGCGTCGGGCGTCCGCCCTCGAGGATGTAGACGGCGACCCTGGCGCCGAGCGCGTGTACGCGACGGCGCGATCGCTGCTCGTCGCGCTCGGCGCCCGGACGACGGCGACGACCGTCGAGGCGATGAACGAAGCGCTCGTACTCTCGGCCGATCACGAGCTGAACGTCTCGACGTTCGCAGCTCGTGTGGCTGCGTCGTCTGGAGCGAACCTGCCTGCGTCGATCCTCGCCGCCCTCGCTGCGCTCTCGGGTCCGCTCCACGGGGCTGCAACCGCGCGTGTCGAGGCGCTCGTCGCGGAGACCGAGCGACCGGAGCGCGCCGCAGAGGTCGTTGCGGCGCGGCTCGATCGAGGCGAGTCGGTGCCCGGCTTCGGCCACCCGCTCTATCCAGACGGCGACCCGAGAGGCGCGCGCCTCCTCGAGATCGCGCAACGCGTCTCGAACAAGCCGCGCGCAGTTCGCGTGCTCGTCTCGATCACGAATGCGATGCACCTCGTCGCCCGGGAGCAGCCGACGATCGATGTCGGCCTCACGGCGCTCGCGAGCGCCCTCGGTCTTCCGCGCGGCGCGCCGCTCGCGATCTTCGCTTGCGGCCGGCTCGCCGGCTGGATCGCGCACGCGCTCGAGCAACGCGACGCAGGGCACCTGCTCCGGCCACGCGCGCGCTACGTGGGCGCTCGTGGCGGAGGGGCGTGACGAACGACGAGCTCTCGATCACATCGCACGCTCGCCGGTTCCGCTCTGGCACCTGGCCGCACTCGACTTCGTGCACCGCTCTCGCGCAGCGCACGGCGCCCCGCCGGCGAGCGATCCTCGAGGCGCGTCCCACGTGAAGACGCGCGAGAGCACGAGGCGCGATCCGCGTCTCCTGACCGACCTGACTGGGGCAACATGCATCGTTGGCGCGGCCCGATCGGCGAACTACGTTGACCGCCATGGGACCCAACGCGGCTATCGATCCCAACGTGCTGAGCGACGCGCGCGCGAAGGTGTACGCGACGCTCGCATCGGACGATCCGACGACGGCGCTGCGTTCGACGGCCATCGAGCTGGCGGAGCGGGGGCTCGGGCGGAGCGGGGTCGAGGCGGTGTTCGTGTCCGTCTGCGAGGAGCTCGCCGAGGCCGGCCGCGAGGAGGACTCGAAGCTCGTCGCTTACGTCCTCGACATGATCGCCGACTGGTGATGCGCCGGAGGTCGTGAGAGCGCCCTAGCGCTCCACGCCGGGGTGGCGCGGCGAGCGGCTCGTGGCCATGCTTTACGGGTGCCCTATCGCGATCGTCAGATCACCGGCGTGACGCTCGCGGTCGAGATCGTCGAGCCGAACGTGCGCGCCTGGGCCATGCGTGCGGCTGCGGGAGCGGGCGCGCTCGTGCTCCCGTCGACGATGCTCGGCCTCTTGAGCCCACTGCTCGCGGGTGGGATCGTCGCGGGGAGCATCGTCCTCGGACTGGCCGTCGACAAGGCCGAGCCGTATCTCGCCCCGAGCACGTGGATCACCGTCGACGAGAGCGCGCGTGCGATCCGCGTCGAACGCGTCGAGCCAGGCTCGTGCGGAAGACTGGTCGCGTCCGTCCCGATCGAAGCCGGCGTGCAGTTCGTCGTGACGGGGAGCCGGGACGGTGGGGACCTCGTCGAGGTCGTCGAGCTCCGCCGCGGCAGCGAGATCCTGGTCGAGGTGATCCGCCACCCGGACGACATCTTCCACTCGTTCCTGTTCGCCCGAGTCGAGCGGGAGATCGCTCACATCAACGCGGTCATCGAGGACTGCGTTGCCCGTGCCGCCGAGCGCGCCTTCGGCGGCGGCAGCGTGATCACCGCACCTTGATGAGAAGCGAATCGAGAGGCAATCGATCCTTGCTTCGCTCGAGCTGCGAGCTAAGACCCCGGGCACGCATGGACATCGTATCCGAGAGCCCACGCCTGTCGCGCCTCGCGGCGACGATCCTCGCGGCGAAGTCCGTCACCGTCACGCACGATGAGAGCGGTCGGGTCCGCTTGAAGATCGACGCGAACGACGGAAGCACGCAGATCTCCCTCGTCACCGAAGAGGAAGCGGCGGCGCTGCGTCGGGTGACGAACCGGATCTGAGCAGGTCGCGCGAGGGGTCAGGCGTCGGCGTCGACGCTCTTCACCGTCTCGTCGATCGATAGCCCGGGCGCGTACCCGAGCTCCTCGCGCGCACGCCTGTCGTCGACCATGCATACGTACCGGATGTGATCGAGCTCCGGCGCCGGGAACGTCGTCAGGCGGAACGACCAGAGGCGCTTCAGGACAGCCTTCCCGAGCGAGTAGGGGACCGGCAGGCTCGGACGACCAAGCATCTTGATCGCGTGCGAGAGCGGGAGTGGATCGGGACCGGCGACGTTGTAGATGCCTCGCTTGCCCGGCGCGAGCGCACACCGGAGCGCGCGGACGACGTCGACCTCGTTGATCACCTGGATCATCGGATCGAACCCGAGCAGCGTCGGGATCGTGGGCAGGCGGAGGA
>JAEXCN010000432.1 GCA_023402175.1 Pseudomonadota bacterium
GGCATGCACCGATGGAGCAGCGAGCGTTCGGATCGAGACCGCGATCGACGCTCGCCTCGTCGTCGTCCGCGTGCTCGATCGCGGAAGTGGGATGGACGCTCGCGTGCTCGAACGCGCGCTCGACGACTTCTTCTCGACGAAGACGAGCGGCAGCGGGCTCGGCCTCGCCTTCGTTCGCCGCGTGGTCGAGGCGCACGGCGGGACCGTGGTGCTCACGAGCCAGCCAGCGCCACATCGCGAGCAGGGAACGAACGTCGAGCTTCGCTTCCCGATTTGAGCACGTCGTCCTCCGTTCGGGTGGATCGGCGGCGGACCATGGCCTTCCGCTTCTTCCACCATCCATCGTGAACGAAGGTCGACACGTCGATATCGGACTTCCCCCCTTCACGCTGGTAATTCGAAGCTAGTCGACGAAGCTCTCCCATCGGCACACACCCTGCAGGCCGCCCGACCTCGATGCGCTCGCTCCTTGCCCTAGCTGCTTGCTCGCTCCTCGCCATCGTGCCCGCATGCGGTAGTGAACAGACCACCGGAGGCCAGCTGGCTCCGCCGCCTCCCGAGACGACAGCGGGGGAACAACCCGAGGAGGCGCCGGTCGAGACGAAGCCCTCTGTGCTCGATCCTCTCGTGATCGACCTCGGGGAAGTCCAGGCCGGTACCGACGCGACGTTCGAGATCCCTGACGGCGCGCTCGGATTCAACATCACCGCCGAGGGCAAGCTCGCTGACTTCGATCAGGAGCGTCCATTCGGCATCCAGCGCATCACTGCTCCCGGCGGCACGGTCGTCCACGACGACTTCACGCCGAAGGGCGGCACCAACCCGACCAGCTACGCGTCGTTCGACGTCATCGCGGCGGCGAGCGTTCCACAAGGCGAGGGCGTTCCGAAGAAGCTCGCGGGCAAGTGGAAGGTTCGCTTCGGCGTGTATGGAGGCTCCGCGAAGCCGAAGCTGAAGGGAAAGGTTCGCGTGCAGTCGAGCGGCGACGGCGCCTTCCACGGCGGGCAGCTCGATCTCCACATCCATGTCCCGGAAGGGCTCCAGATCGGCAACCGGACCGTCAACGCGGCGAAAGCCGCAAACGATCCGGACCTGAAGGAACGCGTGGAGACGTTCTTCGCGCTCACGTCGGAGCTTCTCGGCATCGAGAAGGGCACGGTCTCGTTCCACAAGGAGGTCGCCTCGTATCAAGAGCTCGACGGCGTCGAAGAGCTCCTGAAAGGCTTCGCGATCTCGAAGGGAGAGACCGACGGGACCCAGGCGCTCCACGTCCTCATGACGAACCTGATCGCGGACAACGGACAGCCCTTTGCGGCGGGGATCGCTCCCGGCATTCCGGGAGCGGCGACGATCTTCGGGCGCAGCGTATCGGGCATCATCGTCACGACCTCGGAGTCGGCCGAGCAGGACGTGCTCACGATGCTGCACGAGGCCGGGCACTTCTTCGGCCTGAATCACACGACGGAGTTCGACGGCCAGAGCTCCGACCCGCTGTCGGACACGCCTGTCTGCGAGAACATCTCGATGAACCCGAACGATCTCATCAAGTGCCCGGACCGCACGAACGTGATGTTCGCCGCGGGCGCGATCGACGGGCCGGTGACCCTGTCGCCGACGCAGAAGCGCGTCTATCGCGGCTCGCCGATCTACCGCGCGTTCACGGCGGACGGCGGCGGCAGCACGATGGCGTTCCACGCGCCTTCGGCGCCGCGCGCGATCAAGCGAACGTTCCGGCTCTCCGGCAGCACCGCGCTCTCGCCGGTCGAGCGTGACCTCTCGTTCGGTTTCTGCGGACTGAACCCGCTCGACACCAGCGGCCTCGTGAAGCGTCATGGTCGTGATGCGGCGATCACGCAGCTTCGCGCGGCAGCGACCGATCCGGACCTCGTGCCGTACATCCGCGGTCGTGCGAACCTCGCGCTGAAGAAGCTCGGCGTGGAGTGACGCGAGCTCCCCGCGCTCGGTCGACCCTGAAACCCGAGCCCGAGCCCGAGCCCGAGCCCGAAACACGCGAGTCCGAGGCGTCGAGCGAGCTTCAAGAGCTGGAGCATCGGCTTGTCCTCACGTGTTTGCTCCGCCACGACCCCGAGCCGCAGAAAGACGGTGCAACAACGCAGATCGGTGACGTTTCTGCCTAGGTACATAGGTGACGTCACGCTCACTTCGCGCCGCGAGATCGAGCTACGTCGACGAGGCGTTGGGTTCGTCCTGGCCGAGCGCGGTCACGGGCTCGGGCTCGGGCTCGGGGGACTACTTCGGTACGCGGGCCCGGAGCACCTTGATCGACTCGCCGCCGGCGGTTCCGCCGTCGCGCTTCTGCAGCATCCAGTCGACCGCCTCCTCGCGCTTGACGCTCACGGTCTTCCCGAGGGCGATGTTCGTCGCATAGGTCGGCTCGTTCGAGAGCACGCCGGTGCATGCGCGCGCGTCACACGACGCGGCGGCGATCCAGAGCATCTCGGACGCGGCTCCGCCGTCGACGCGTGACTCCGCAGGAATGGGGAACGGACCCTTCACGTAGAGCTCGCCCTCGCCGGCGTCGAAACGTTTGATCGCGGTGGGGAGATCGCGGCGCGCCTTCGTCGCGACCTCGTCGAGCTCCTTGTCGTCGGTCGGCGCGCCGACGGAAGGCGGCAGGCCGAACAGACTCGCGACGACGGCGTCCCAGGCCTCGCGCGTCGATCCTCCCTCCGGGACGAGCTCTGCGAGCTCGTTGTTGGGATCGCCCTCCTCTCGTTCGGGGACGACCACGTCGAGGACGACCGGGCGAGCGGTGCTGGGGCTCGGGTTCAGATCGGAAGGCTTCTTGCCGACGACGCGCGCGACGTCGTCGAGCGTCACGGTGATCGACGAGTCACTCTTGCCGTGAGCAACCTGGCTCGCGACCGCGTTGATGACCTCGGCGAGCATCGGCCCGGAGCCCATGTTTGCGCCGCGGATCGAGAAGTCGGGGCTTCCGAAGCGCGCCATGCCGAGCGTGAGGAGGCGCGCCGTGCCCTCGTCCTGCCTGTAGAGCTGGACGACGATGTGCTTTCGGAGGAACACCGGATCTCCGAGCTTCGTCGTGATCGCGTGCGCGACGACCTCGTGAGCAGTCTCGATCCGTCGGGAGACCTCGTCGTAGACGAAGCCGTCGAGCGACTCGGCGAGCACGGCGGCAGCGGCGAACGCGGCGCGTGCCGGCATCTGCTCGGGCGTGATGCTGCCCTGCGTGCGGATGACGACGGCGGTCTTCCGGTCGTGCACGCTCTCCCGCTCGCTCGGCGTGAGGCCCGCGGCGACTGTGTCCATGGTGTCCTTCGGAGGCAGGATGAGGTCGTCGGTCTGGACGATCTCGATCTCGAAGCTGTCACCGTCGGACATGAGCTTCTTCACCGCGTCGCACGCGCCGCCGCAGTGACGGACGTCGAGTCGTGTCGCGATCCCGGACACGGTCGCGATGCTGCGAACGAGCTCGTCTGTCTTGCCGGTGATGACCGCGAGCTCCGCCGATGCACGCGCTGGCCTCTCGAGACGAGCCATCCCGCCTCCGGCCTCGACCTCGGTCCTGCTTTCGGTGCTCGCTCCTGCCTCCTCCGTCCCCGCACGCGGGGCTTCGCCGGGGAGCGACCACCAGACGAGCGACGCGAGCCCTGCGACGACGACGGCGATGCCGCCGTAGAGCCTGCGGTCGGACGCGGCGGCCTTCCGGTTCGAAAGATGCGAGCGCTTGGGTGGTCCGCCCTTTCTCGTTTTACGCCGAGGCTCGTTGCCGCCCATCGCCGTTCTCTAACACGAAGCCTTCCGACCGCTCGCGTCGTGGCGACGCGCGGCGACCCGCGGCAGTGAGACCGAGCATGCTCGAGCTGCTTGTTTTCCCGGACGTGCGCTTGTTCGTCACTCAGGCATGAGGCGCTAAAGACCTGGCGCACCGCGTCAACTTTCTGTATAAGGGGAGTGGTGAAGATGGGTGGAGTGCGGCATCAGGGTGGGGACCATGGTCTGTACGAGCCGCGCCACGAGCATGACGCGTGCGGGCTTGGCTTCGTCGCGGATCTGACGAATCGCCCTCGACAGCGGACCGTGGAGCTCGGGCTCGAGATCCTGCGGCGGCTCGCTCATCGCGGTGCGGCCGGCAGCGATCCGGCGAGCGGCGACGGCGCCGGCATCCTCGTGCAGATCCCGCACCGCTACTTCGAGCGCGTGCTGTCTCGCGAAGGCAAGGAGCTGCCGCTCGCGGGCGACTACGGCGTCGTCCAGTGCTTCCTCTCGCGCGATCCGATTCGCAGCGAGCTGCAGATGAAGATGCTGACGGACATCGTCCGTTATCACAACCAGAAGGTCATCGGCTGGCGCACGGTCCCCGTCGATGTCCGCGCGGTCGGACCCGTCGCGCGCGCGTCGATGCCGGTGATGAAGCAGCTCTTCATCGCGCGCATGGCGGACAAGCCCGCGTTCGAGCGCACGCTGTTCATGATCCGCAAGCGTGCCGGAAAGCTCTGTTCGCAGAAGGGCTACGGCAACGATTTCTACGTCGCGAGCTGCTCGTCGCGGACGATCGTCTACAAGGGCCTCGCGCTCCCCGAGCGTCTCGCGCAGCTCTATCGCGATCTCCAGGCCGACGACTTCGAGAGCAAGCTGGCGCTCGTCCACTCGCGGTTCTCGACGAACACGTTCCCCACCTGGGAGCGCGCGCACCCGTACCGGCGCATCGCGCACAACGGCGAGATCAACACGCTGCGCGGGAACCAGAACTGGATGGCCGCGCGCGAAGCGCTGCTCGCGAGCAAGCACTTCGAGGAGCACATCGAAGACTTCAAGCCGATCATCCGCCCCGATGGATCGGACTCGGCGTCGCTCGACAACGTCGTCGACTTCCTCCTCGCGAGCGGACGATCGCTCCCGCACGTGATGATGATGCTCGTCCCGGAGGCGTGGGCGACGCAGACGGACATGCCCAAGGCGAAGCGCGACTTCTACGAGTACCACTCGTGCCTCGTAGAGCCGTGGGACGGTCCGGCGGCGCTCGCGTTCACCGACGGCGACGTCATCGGCGCCACGCTCGACCGCAACGGGCTCCGCCCCGCGAAGTACGTCGTCACGAAGAGCGGGCTCGTCGTCATGGCGAGCGAGCTCGGCGTGCTCTCGGTCGATCCTTCGGACGTCGTCGAGAAGGGCCGACTCCAGCCGGGCAAGATGTTCCTCGTCGACACGGTGCAGGGGCGCATCGTGTCCGACGACGAGGTCAAGTCCGCGATCGCCTCGCAGAAGCCGTACGGCGAGTGGATCGCGCGCAACAAGATCGACCTCGCGTACGTCCCCGATTCGCCGCTGAAGCACACGCTCGACGACCTCACGAGGGCGCGCCTCTGGCGGGCGTTCGGGTACACGCGCGAGGACCTGCGCGTCCTGCTCGCCGCGATGGCCTCGGCCGGCGAGGAGCCGGTCGGCAGCATGGGCGCGGACATTCCGCTCGCGGTCCTCTCCGATCGGCCGCTGCCGCTCTTCCGCTACTTCAAGCAGCAGTTCGCGCAGGTGACTAACCCGCCGATCGATCCGATCCGCGAGGACCTCGTCATGAGCCTCGTCTCCTGCGTCGGCGGCGAGGGCAACCTCCTCGAGGAGACGGAGAGGCAGGGAAGGCTCCTCGAGCTGCCGCATCCGATCCTCTCGAACGCCGAGCTCGCGAAGCTCGTCGACAACCAGATTGGCTTCCGCGCAGCCGTCGTCGAGGCGACGTTCCCGGCGAACGGCGATCCCGAGGCGTCGCTCGCGCGGGCGGTCGAGGATCTCCGCGCGCGCGCATCGCGAGCCGTGGACGACGGCTGCTCGATCCTCGTCGTCAGCGATCGCGGGGCGACGCACGACCGCGTGCCGATCCCGAGCCTGCTTGCCGTCTCGGCGGTGCACCACCACCTCATCCGCGAGGGCAAGCGCGTCCGCGTCGGCCTCGTCGCCGAGAGCGGTGACGCGCGCGAGGTCGCCGACGTCGCGCTTCTCATCGGCTTCGGCGCCGGCGCGGTCAATCCGTACATGGCGTTCGAGACCGTCACGGAGCTCGCGCACGCGAAGCTGCTCGAGAAGGACCTCGACGTCGAGAAGGCGTCGAAGAACTACGTCTACGCGCTGAAGAAGGGCTTGCTCAAGGTGATGAGCAAGATGGGGATCAGCACGATCGCCAGCTACCACGGCGCGCAGATCTTCGAGGCGCTCGGGATCGCCAAGCCCGTCATCGACGAGTACTTCACCGGCACCTCGTCGCCGCTCGGCGGCATCGGTCTCGCCGAGATCGCGCTCGAGGCGCGCGCGCGGCACCTCGCCGGCTTCGGTGTGGACGTCACCGCCGAAGAGCTCGAGAAGGACCTCCACGTCGGCGGCGTGTACGCGTGGCGTGCGACGGGTGAGCGCCATCTCTGGTCGCCCGCGTCCGTCGCCGCGCTGCAGAAGGCGGTTCGCCTCGAAGACGCGAAGTCGTACGGCGAATACGCCCGGCTCATCAACGACCAGGGCGACAAGCCGCTCACGCTTCGAGGTCTCCTCGACTTCAAGCCGGCCGGGCCGGCGGTGCCCCTCGAGGAGGTCGAGGAGGCGCGCTTCATCGTGCGCCGCTTCGCGACCGGAGCGATGAGCTTCGGCAGCATCAGCAAAGAAGCGCACGAGAACCTCGCGATCGCGATGAACCGCATCGGTGGCCGCAGCAACACCGGCGAAGGCGGCGAGGACGAGGTGCGCTACCTCCGCGACGCGGGGCTCCTTGGCGACTCGCGCCGCTCGTCGATCAAGCAGGTCGCGAGCGGGCGCTTCGGCGTCACGGCGCACTACCTCGTCAACGCGGACGAGATCCAGATCAAGATGGCGCAAGGCGCGAAGCCCGGCGAAGGCGGGCAGCTCCCCGGGCACAAGGTCGACGCGGTCATCGCGCGCGTTCGCCATTCGACGCCGGGCGTGACGCTCATCTCGCCGCCGCCGCACCACGACATCTATTCGATCGAGGACCTCGCTCAGCTCATCTTCGATCTGAAGAACGTCAACCCGCGGGCGCGCATCAGCGTGAAGCTCGTCTCCGAGACCGGCGTCGGCACCGTCGCGGCCGGCGTCGCGAAGGCGCATGCGGACGTCATCCTGATCAGCGGCCATGACGGAGGAACGGGCGCGAGCCCGCTCTCGTCGATCCAGCACGCCGGAACGCCGTGGGAGCTCGGGCTCGCGGAGGCCCAGCAGGTCCTCCTCATGAACGATCTCCGCTCGCGCGTCGTTCTCCAGGCGGACGGGCAGCTCAAGACCGGACGCGACGTCGCGTTCGCTGCGCTCTTCGGAGCCGAAGAGTTCGGCTTCGCGACGGCGCCGCTCGTGGCGAGCGGCTGCATCATGATGCGCAAGTGCCACCTCAACACGTGCCCCGTCGGCGTCGCGACGCAGGACCCTGTCCTCCGCGCACGCTTCTCCGGCACGCCGGAACACGTCGTCAATTACATGTTCTTCGTCGCGGAGGAGCTCCGCGCGATCATGGCGCAGCTCGGCTTCCGAACCGTCGACGAGATGGTCGGCCGCATCGATTGCGTCGCCACGCGCGAGGGCATCGGTCACGCGAAGGCGCGAGCGCTCGACTTCTCGCGCATGCTCGCGCCGCCGTCGCCGAAGCACGCCAGACGCGATCGCCGGAACACGACCGAGCAGGACCACGGCATCGGGCACGTCGCCGACAAGGCTCTCATCGAGCACGCGCGACCCGCCCTCGAGCGGCGCGAGCCAGTGCGCATCACCTTCGGGATCACGAACGCACATCGCACGTTCGGAGCGATGCTCGCCGGCGAGGTCGCGCGCCGTCACGGCGCGGCCGGCCTCCCGAGCGACACGATCGGCATCGAGCTCACCGGCACGGCGGGTCAGTCGTTCGGCGCGTTCGCCGTTCGCGGCATGACGTTGACGCTCGAAGGCGACGCGAACGACTACGTCGGCAAGGGACTCTCCGGCGGCGTCCTCGCGATCTTCCCTCCGCGCGAGGCCACGTTCGTCGCCGCCGAGAACGTCATCGTCGGCAACACGTGCCTCTACGGCGCGACGAGCGGGTGCGCGTTCTTCTCCGGCAAGGCCGGTGAGCGCTTCGCGGTTCGCAACAGCGGCGCGCAAGCGGTCGTCGAAGGCGTCGGCGATCACGGCTGCGAGTACATGACCGGCGGCACGGTCGTCGTGATCGGTCCCGCGGGCCGGAATTTCGGCGCAGGCATGAGCGGCGGCATGGCATTCGTCCTCGACGACGACGGCGCGTTCGCGTCGCGCTGCAACAAGGGCATGGTCGAGATCGAGGACCTGACCGATGCCGACGATCAGGCACTCGTGAAGGAGCTCCTCGAGGAGCACGTCGAGCGCACCGGCAGCCTCCGCGGCGAACAGCTCCTCCAAAGCTGGCCGATGGCGGCTCGCCGCTTCCGCAAAGTCATTCCCACCGAGTACCGCCGCGTCCTCGCCGAGACGCGCCTTGCAGCGGGTGCCGAGCGGCACCTTCACCTGGTGAAGTGATGGCCGACCCTCGCGGATTCCTGAAGGTCAAGCGCGCGAAGTCCGTCGATCGCAAGCCCGACGAGCGCACCGGCGACTACCGCGAGTTCGTCATCGAGCCGTCACCGGACGATCTCCGCGCGCAGGCCTCGCGCTGCATGGACTGCGGCATCCCGTTCTGCCACCACGGCTGCCCGCTCGGGAACGTCATCCCCGAGTTCAACGACCTCGTATGGCGAGGCCGAGTCGAAGACGCCGCTCGTGTGCTCGCGTCGACGAACAACTTCCCCGAGTTCACCGGTCGCGTCTGCCCGGCGCCGTGCGAGGCGTCGTGCGTCCTCTCGCTCGAAGGAGCTCCCGTCACGATCAAGGACATCGAGCGGACGATCGCCCACGCGGTCTTCGAAGGAGCGCTCGAGCCCTGTCCGGCGCCGTTTCGCACCGGAAAGCGCGTCGCGATCGTCGGCTCCGGTCCTGCGGGCCTCGCGGCGGCGCAGCAGCTCGCGCGCCTCGGTCACGACGTGGTCGTCTTCGAGAAGGACGATCGGATCGGCGGGCTCCTCCGTTACGGCATCCCCGACTTCAAGATGGAGAAGGAGATCATCGATCGCCGGATGGCGCAGATGGAAGCCGAGGGCGTTCGCTTCCGTCCCGGCGTCGACGTCGGCGCCACGATGGACAAGGACGAGCTCCTCGCTTCGTTCGACGCAATCGTCCTCTGCATCGGCGCTCGCGTTCCGCGCGATCTCCCGGTGCCCGGACGTGAGCTCGACGGCGTTCACTTCGCGATGGATTTTCTCGAGCAGCAGAACCGGCGCGTCGCGGGCGAGGTCGTCCCCGCGGAGGGCGCCCTCCTCGCGGAGGGCAAACACGTCGTCGTGATCGGCGGCGGGGACACGGGCTCGGACTGCGTCGGCACGTCGAACCGGCAGCGCGCGGCGAGCGTCACGCAGCTCGAGCTCATGCCGAAGCCGCCGCTCGTGCGCATGCCGGAGAATCCGTGGCCCGCGTGGCCGCTGATCCTTCGCACGTCGTCGTCGCAGGAGGAGCCTTCGGCGAACGGCAAGAGCACCGCCCGCGAGTTTGCGATCTTGACGAAGGCCTTCGTGCCCGACGCGAGCGGCAAGCACGTGGCGAAGCTCTCGACCGTCCGCGTCGAGCTCGCCGGCGGAACGATCAAGGAGCTTCCCGGCACGGACGAGGATCTCCCGTGTGACCTCGCGCTGCTCGCCATGGGCTTCGTCAGCCCCGAGAAGAAGGGCATCGTCGCGGCGCTCGGACTCGAGCTCGACGCTCGCGGCAACATCGTGACGGACCGGACGGGCGCGACGTCGGTGTCGCGCGTGTTCGCGGCAGGCGATGCTTCGCGCGGGCAGTCGCTCGTCGTGTGGGCGATCGCCGACGGACGCCGCGTCGCCGCCGGCGTCCACGCCTCGCTCGGCAACGTTCTTCGCGCCGTCGGCTGACGCGCGTCGCGATCGAGCTCTGCCATCGCGGGCTCATCCCACGGCGCGCCACGCTCCGCCGGCGCGCACGCGAATGCGTCGTGAAGCCTCATCGGGATCTTTTCCCCGGATCATTGCTAAGCTGTTCCGCCGGAGCGGATGAGCGTCGCGATCGGCATCGACCTCGGCACCACGAACACCGTCGTTGCGGCGGTCGTCGACGGCGTTGCGGTCACCCTCGAGGATGATCAAGGGCGACGGCTGCTTCCGTCGGTCGTGTCGTTCCATCCGTCCAGCACCGTGCTCGTCGGCGAGCCCGCACGCGAGCGGCGGCTCATCGATCCCGAGAACACGATCTTCTCGGTCAAGCCGCTGCTCGGTCGTCCGTGGGACTCCGACGAGGTGCAGGCGGTCAAGTCGCGGTTCCCGTTCAAGCTCGTCCAGGGAGCGAAGAACAGCACGATGGTGCTCGCGCGCGACGTCGCGTACGCGCTGCCCGAGATCAGCGCATTCGTCCTCCGCCGCGCGAAGGCGATCGCAGAGGCGGCTCTCGGACAGCCGGTCGACCGCGCCGTCATCACCGTGCCGGCGAACTTCAACGACCTGCAGCGCGCATCGACGAAGATCGCCGGCAAGCTCGCCGGGCTCGATGTCATGCGCATCCTCAACGAGCCCACGGCCGCAGCGCTCGCGTACGGCCAGTCGATCGCGAAGGCGGAGAAGATCGCCGTCTACGACCTCGGCGGCGGCACGTTCGACGTCACGCTCCTCGATCTGACGGGCAACGTCTTCGAGGTGCTTGCGACGGCCGGCGATACGGCGCTCGGCGGCGACGACATCGATCGCTTGCTCGCGGAACGGATCGCCCTCGAAGTGATGAAGCGCTTCAACGTCGATCCGCGAGCGAATTCCGGGAGCTCCGCGCGCCTCGCGTTCATGGCGGAGGAGATCAAGAAGGAGCTCTCCATCGCGTATCAGTCGCAGCGCGAGATCACGGGCCTCGGCTTCACCGAAGGCGGTCATCCCGTCACGCTGCCGTTCGTGATGTCACGGGAAGAGCTCGAAGCGATCGCCCGGCCGCTCGTCGAACGCACCATCGCCGTTGCGAGCCAGTCGATCGAGATCATCGGCTTGTCTCCGCGCGACTTCGATCGCGTCATCCTCGTCGGTGGCTCGACGCGCACTCCGATCGTCGCGCGCATGGTCGAGCAGCTCTTCGGGCAGCCGCCGCATCTCAGGGTCAACCCCGACGAGGTCGTCGCGCTCGGCGCCGCCATCCAGGCGCACGCGCTCAACCGCTCGAAGGCCGCGCACCGGCGACGTTCGGCCCACGATCAGCTCGCGAAGGCGCAGCCGAGGGCGAGCGGCGAAGAGGTCCCGACGAGCCCGCCCGTGGCCGATCCCACGCTGGCGGCGGCGGCAGTGCCGAAGGCGCCGGCCATCCCGACGAACTTCGGCGCGGCTCCGCCGGCGCCGGCGCCGGTACCGGAGTTCTTCTCCTTCAACAAGGCGCCTGCGGTGATCTCGTTCTCGGAGGTCCCCGACGCCGCGTGGCCGAAGCCTCCGGCTCCGAATCGGCCGGCTCCTCCTCCGGTCGTTCCAGCTCCAGGTCCAGCTCCCGCTCTTGCGAAGCCGCCCGTTCCGCGGCAGCCGCCGCCCGTACCGAAGCCGCGTGCGCAGACGCTTCCGATGGGCGGGCACCTGCCTGCGCCGCCGCCGGCTCCGCGCGTGCCGGCTGCGACGACCACGCAGGGCCGCGGCCTCACGCGTGACTTCGGATCCCCGCCGGGATCTCCTCCGCGCGTGCCGGTGGCTCCTCCGGTGCAGCAGAGCCGCGGGCAGACCGATCACGTGGGCCCCGCGACGGGCACACGCTCGTCGACGCGTCCGATCGAAGGTGTGCCTGCGCGAACCGCGATCGCTGATGGAGCGATCGGACCGAAACCTGCGCGTCGTTCGAGCGCGCCACCGTCGGTGCCCGACCTCGAGCTGCCCGGAGTCTCCGAGCCCCCGATCGGCGCCGATGCAGGCTCACCTGCATCCCACGGGATCGTTGCCGCTCCCGAGCTCGACATCGCGCTCCCGAGCGGACCGCCGCAAGCGCGTGATCCGTCGATCGGGCTCGAAGCGCTCGCGATGCGTGGCGAACTCTTCGGCAACCTCGACTTCGATGTGCCGGCAGCCACTCCAGAGCGCTTCCAGCAAGGCAGCGCGATCAACACGTCGGCGAACACGCCGCTTCTCATCGACGTCACGCCGCTCAGCCTCGGCGTCGAGACGGTGGGCGGATACGCGGACATCCTCATCCCGGCGAACTCGCCGGTGCCTTGCGAGAAGACGCGCACCTTCCTCACGGCGAGCGACGACCAGACGGTCGTCTCGATCCGCGTTGCACAAGGCGAGTCGACCCGTTTCGCGGCGAACACGCGCCTCGGCGATCTCGAGCTTTCGGGCCTTCGTCGCGCACGTCGGGGCGAGGTGAAGATCGCGGTGACGTTCGAGCTCGACGCTGACGGCATCCTGAACGTCCGCGCGCGCGATCACGACACCGGGCGCGAGACGACCGCAACGATGCGCCTGCTCGGCGCGAACACCGACGCCGAGGACGTCGGCGCGATGGTCGCGCGCCAGGCCCGACACGACGTGGCCTGAGTTCGGTCGCCCGTTTCGAACGTGCGGCGGTATGATGGCCGCGTGGCGGAGTCGGCGACGTTCCTGGCCTGGGCCGAGTCCCTCGAGACGATGAGCTATTACGACATCCTTCGCGTCGCGGAGGATGCCTCGCAGCAGGAGATCCAGCAGGCGTTTCACGACCTCTCGCTCCGCTGTCATCCGGATCGCTTCGTCGAGGAAGGTCCCGAGGTGGCACGGGCGGCGGCGTCGGTCTTCAAGCGCGCGGCCGAGGCGTACAACATCCTCCGGAAGCCCGCGCTCCGGAAGCGTTACGACGCCGAGCTGCAGAAGGGGCAGCTCAAGCTCGACGAGCGCGCCGTCGAGCCGAAGAAGCGGCACGAGCAGCGGACGCTCTTCATGATCGCGCGGACGCCGAGGGCAAAGCAGCATGCCGCGAAGGCCGACGAGCTGATCGCCATGGGCAAGCTCGATGAAGCCCGCATCCAGCTGATCTCCGCGAACCAGCAGGATCCGAACAACGATGAGCTGAAAGAGCGCCTCGACATCCTCTACGAGGCGCTACTGCTCGCTCCGGGCGACCTGCTCTGAGGCTGATCATTGGTCTCATCGCGTCGCAGCTCGTCAGGCCGAGCGCAGCATTGGACGCACTACGGACGCTCTGCAGTCCACGAGATTGACGGGGTGAACATCTCTCGCGCGAAGGCGCAGTCGCAGCGATGAAGCCCTTCGAGAAGAAGATTAACAGGGAGACATGAAGACCAGGGAGCCGAGAGGGAGGGGCCTTGCTTCGGTTCCGACCTGGACCCTCGTCGCCTCTCGCAAAACGCTTTCGCATCTTGCTCGCAAATTTGAGCCTCCCACTCATCCGGCGAGCTTGTTCCGCACAGGCACTGGCGTCCCTGCCGGCTGCGGGACTCGGACGGAGAACGGCCCGCGTCACGTGGCAGCGTTCATCGTCACGAGAGCGCGCGTGCGAGCTGAATAGCCGTGGAGGGCGTCGGCAAGTCGAGCCGCTCTCCTCCTCCCGAAGGTCCCGGGACAAAGCTTGGAGACCGCACCGTTTGCGGAACAAGGATGGAGCTCGAGAGTGAGATCTTCCATTCCGAGGGAAACGTGAAGTGCTCGCGAAGCGAGCGCTTCACATTTCCTGAGGGCCCAACGAGGGTCTAAGTCGAGAAAGAGACGAGGCCCTCTCGCTCCCTCTCGGCTCACTGTCGCCCTGTCTCACTGTGAATCTCGCAGGCGACGACATCGCGGACAGCGTGTGAGGCGTCAGGTCTCTCTGAGCGGCGGATGCTGCGCTCTCGCGCTGACGATGGCGGGAGATGAGACCAATGATCAGGCTCTGAGGACTTTGTCGCCACGCCCTTCCGCGCCGGCGAGCATCGGCGCCGGAGCCCGCGAGATCACGTCGGTTCCTCGCGCGGACCAATGAAAAAGTTCAGAGGGCGTCATATGGAGCGCCGGTTCGGAGCACGTATCTCCGAACCATGCAGATCAAGCGCTCGATCACCCTCGTCGTTCCGCTCTTCCTCGCCCTCCTCGTCGCGTCGCTCACCGGCTGCGCGAAGAAGGCCGCTCCCGAAGGCGCAGCGTCGTCGTCTCCAGCGGCAGCAGCTGCCGGAGCCGGCGACGTTGGCGTGACGCCGCTCACGGCCGCGGACCGCTCGCTCATCGTGACGATGGACGTCGCCGTGACCGTCGACCACGTCGAGGACGCGAGCGCCAAGCTCCGCTCGGCGGTCGAGAACGCGGGCGGCTTCGTGTCGGATTCGCGGATCGTCGGCACCGAGGAGCAGACAGCACATCTCGAGCTGCGCATCCCTTCGGACAAGGTCCGCGGGATCCGCGCTTCCCTAGCGGAGCTGGGGAGCGTGACGAGCGCATCGGAGAAGGTCGAGGACGTCACCGAGCAGCGCGCCGACCTCGAGGCGCGTCTTCACAATGCGCGCGTTCAGGAGAAGCGCGTTCTCGAGATCATGTCCGGCAAGACCGCATCCATCGGCGAGCTCGTCGAGGCCGAGAGGGAGCTCGCGCGCATCCGCGAGAACGTCGAGCGGATGGAGGCGCAGGAGCGCTCGATGAAGTCGAAGATCCAGCTCGCGACGGTGCGTGTCACGCTCTCGACGCGCGCAGCTCCCGCCTGGCAGACGCCGGGTCAGAGCATCGCGCGGGCAGGGAAGGCAGGGATCGAAGCGGCGTCCGCGATCGCCGTGTTCTCCGGCATGGCCGCGGCTGCGACGGTGCCTACACTCTTGCCGCTCTTCGCCATCGCGGGCGTCATCGTGATGATCGTTCGCCGGCGCCGCGCAATGGCGGCGGTGGTCGGTTGACCATCGACGCGCAGGATGCGACGGTCGGGCGCGGTGGCGAGCAGGGAGGAGGTCGGGGCGACAGAGCGTGCTGCGCCGGCGACGCACGCGCGCTCGTCCGGCGAGGGCCTCGAGGGCGAGCTCGCTGCGCTGCATGCGGCGAGCTATGGCTGGGCGCTCGCTTGCTCCGGGCGCGACGCGAGCGTCGCGGAAGACGTCCTCCAGGAGGTCTACTTCAAGGTGCTCGACGGACGTGCGCGGTTCGATCGACGCTCGAGCCTGAAGACGTGGCTCTTCGGCGTGATCCGGATGACCGCGCGCGAGCATCGCCGGTGGTCCGTCCTCCGCATGCTTCGTGGCCGTCGCTCGGATGAAGACGTCCCCGACATCGCCGACAGCGCGCGTGCGCCGGACTCCGAAGCTGCTGCGCGACAGAATGCGGAGCGCATCGCCGGCGCGCTCGCGCGTCTTGCAGAGCGGCAGCGGGAAGTCCTGCATCTGGTCTTCTACGAAGACCTCACGATCGCCGAGGCCGCGGTCGTGATGGGCGTGTCGATCGGCACTGCGCGCCAGCACTACGAGCGCGGCAAACACGCGCTCGCCGCGATCCTCGACAAGGAGCCGAGGCCATGAAGCCGGAACGAGAACACGGAGCGGATCCTCGACAGGAACCGATGACGCCCGAAGAGCGAAAGCTCCGCACACGGTTCCAGGAGCTCGCGGCCCACGATCGGCGCAACGCGCCCGACTTCGCGAAGATGTGGACCGCGCCGCGCCCGATCCGCTCGCCCCGGCGCATCGTCGCGTCGGCCACGACGCTTGCCGCGGCCGCGATGGTCCTTGTCTGGTGTGGGGCGCACTCGATGGTGTCCCCGTCGGAGAGCGCTCCGGCTGCTGCACCAGCCGCCGCGGCTGCACCGGTCCTCGGCGACCGAGGCGACGAGGCCGCGCTCGATCCCGCGCCGCTCGACTTCCTTCTCGACGTGCCTGGTAGCGCACCGCGCTCGGCGCGAATCAGCTTCGACTCGAACCCGATTCACGGATGGTGAGATGATGACCACGTTCAGGCTTCGAATCCTCGTCCTCGCGCTCCTCGTCCTCGCGCTCCTCGCGTGCGCCAAGAAGAGCGAGCCGCTTCCGGGAGACTCCGTCTCGGACGACGGACGCGTGAAGCTGTCGCCCGCGCGTCTGAGCACGTCTCCCGCTGAGCCGAGAGACGCTCGAGAGCCGCTCGGACCGATCGAGAGCCGCCTGTTCCCGCCGGAGCTCGTGATGGAGCACCAAGGAGAGCTCGGGATCGACGAACAGCAGAAGAGCGCGATCCTCGCGGAGACGGAGCGCGGGCAGTCGACGATGTTGCGCCTGCAGTGGGAGCTGCAGGGCGAGAAGGAGAAGCTCGTGAAGCTCCTCGACGCGGATCGCGCCGACGAGGCGAAGGTCCAGGAGATCGCTGCTCGCCTGATGGAACGCGAGACGAAGCTCAAGAGCTCGCATCTCGGGATGCTCGTTCGGGTGAAGAACCTCCTCACGCCCGATCAGCAGGCGAAGCTGCGCGCGCTCCGCTCCGCTGCACCAGTGCCGGGCGGCACGCTCACGACGGATGCAGGCACGGGGGGGCGCGGGGCCGAACCGCAGGGCACGCGTTGAGGAGCTGCGCGTCTCGGTCACGATCGCCGGCCGCGAAGGACGAGAAGCCGGACCGAACCAGAGCCCATCTGCTCGCGCGCGCGTGGACCGCTGACCTGCTGCGCTTGCGACGCTCGCGAAAAGGAGGACAGTGTCGCGGATGGATCTTCGCGAGTGGTCGCGCGGAGCAATGGATCAGATCAAAGCCGAGCTCCGCTCCGACCCGCACTGGGAGGCGCTGCTCGAAGACCGCGCGGATCGGAGCGTTCATCTCGCGATCTTCGTCGAGCCGTTCCTCGGTGACGTCATCAGCGGAAAGAAGACCGTCGAGTCCCGCTTCTCCGTCCGTCGCTACGCGCCCTACCGTCGCGTCGTCCGCGGCGACATCGTCCTCGTGAAAGGCGCGAGCGGGCCGGTCCGAGGCGTCTGCGAGGTTGGCGCGACGCGCTTCGACGAGCTCGACAGCGAGAAGCTCGAAGCGATTCGACGCGAGCACGGCGAGGCGATGCGCGCGGCCGACGACGCGTTCTGGGAAGCGTGCCGGGACGCGCGCTACGTCTCGCTGATCGAGCTCTGCGCATTCCGACCGGTGACGCCGATCACGTGTCCGAAGCGCGATCGGCGCGGCTGGGTCGTGCTCCAGCAGCCGATGAAGGAGGCCCGTCCTTCGATCGCGCTGCGGAAGCGTCCGTCCGGTCACCCGCCGACGTGGTGAGCGCACGCGTTGGAGGGGGCGCGCGTCCTCCCCGCGCGCGCTGCGGAAGCGCCCCTCAGGAAACGTGCTGAGCTTCACGCAGGCGATGATGCCTTGCGCTCGCCGCGGCGGAAGGCTCCGGGCGTCACGCCCACGTGGCGCTTGAATGCCTTCCCGAAGGCGCTCTCGGTTTCGTAGCCCACGGCGCGCGCGATCTGTCCGATCGAGCTGTCGTCCTGGAGCATTCGCTCGGACGCGAGATGCATCCGCCAGCGCGTCACGTACGTGAGCGGCGCTTCGCCGACGAGCTGCTTGAATTGCTCCGCGAAGACCGTGCGCGACATGCCTGCGACGCGTGCGAGGCCAGCCAGCGTCCAAGGATGATCGACGCGCTCGTGGACGTGCGCGAGGACCCGGCCGATCCGCGGATCTACCAGCGCGCGCAGCCAGCCGGAGCGTGCGGAGCCGACGTCCGTCATGTGCGCGCGCAGGGCGTGAACGAAGAGCACGTCGGCGAGGCGGCCGACGATCGTCTCGTAGCCCGGCTGCCCCGAGGCGATCTCGGATGCGAGGAACCGGATCGTCTCGTCGAGCCAGCGCACGGCGGCGCCGCCCTCCGATTTCACGTGGAGGAGCGACGGCAAGCTGCCGGCGATCGGGCTGAGACCCGTGCCGTCGAGCGCGAAGGAGCCTGCGACGATCGTCGCCTTCGCGCCTCCACCGCCGTAGCACAAGACGCCGCCGCAACGGATCGCTCCGCGCGACGCGTAAGCCTCGAGGAGCGGAACCGGCTTCGTCCCCGGCGAGTCACGAAGATCGAACTCACGCCCGGAAGGAATGAAGACGAAGTCGCCGGTGCCGAGCGCGATCTCGTCATCGTCGATGCGAAGCGCCCCGGTGCCCTCTGTGATCGCGTAGAAGAGCGCGGACGCACAGCTCGTCATGCGGAGGCCCCAGGGCGCCGTCAGGTCGTAGCGCGCGAACACCTTGCTGTTGAGTCTGACGCTCCGAAGCACGTCAGCGAGTACATCCATCGCAGTCACCGCCCGGACGATCGAACCGAAACAACGGACTCGTAGCGCAAGATCGTCCGGCGCGCACAGACTATGGATGGTGCGGTCGACGACGACGACGCTCGAGGAGCGTTGATCGCGCCGGCACGAGGAGGTCGCATGAAAGCGATTCGAGTGCGTGCGTTTGGTGGTCCGGACGAGCTCCGCGTAGAGGACATCGAAATCCCGACTCCCGGCGAGGGCGAGGTCCGCCTCCGCGTCTACGCGGCCGGGATGAACTTCACCGATCTGAAGCTGCTCGACGGAACGATCCCGGGAGCTCCGGCCTTTCCGCTCACGCCGGGCGCAGAAGCGGCTGGCACCGTCGACGCGGTCGGCCCTGGCGTACACGGAATTGTCACCGGCGCACGAGTGGTCGCAGTACTGCCCAGGTTGGGTGCGTTCGCCGAGTATGCGATCGCGCAAGCGGCGGATGTGACGTCGATCCCGCCAACACTCGCGTTCGAGAAGGCCGTCGCGCTCCGCGTGCAGGCGCCGACGGCGCTGCTCGCACTTCGCTCCGCTGCGCGCCCCCGCGACGGCGAGACCGTCGTGGTCCCGGCCGCGGCCGGCGGCGTGGGATCGTTCCTCGTCCAGCTCGCGAAGCGCTTCGGCGCGCGTGTGATCGGCGCGGCGAGCAGCGAGGAAAAGCGGGCTCTCGCGATGCACCTTGGCGCCGATGTGACGATCGACTCGACGGCAGTGGACTGGCCCGACCGCGTGCGAGAAGAGACGGCAGGACGAGGAGCGGACGTCGTCCTCGTCATGAACGGCGGCGCGACCACCGCGCAGAGCCTCGGCGCGCTCGCGTCACGAGGACGCGTCGTCCTCTACGGCGTCGAAGCGATGTTGGATACGAGTCTCGGCCGAGAGCAGCTGATGAGCCTCGTAGCCCAGAATCAGTCGATCATCGGGTTCGCGACATTCACGCTTCCACGCGAAGAGGTCCGCGCAGCGCTCGATGAGGTCATCGCGCTCGTCGGGCGGGGCGAGCTCGAGGTCGTCGTCGGGGAGACGTTTGCGCTCCAGGATGTCCCCGCCGCGTACCGCGCGATGACGGCTCGGAAGACGACGGGCAAGGTCGTCATCCGTGTTCGAACGGATGCGTGACCGTTTTGGTGACAGGTTCTGTCAGCCGCCTTCGGCCTGGAGCTGATCGAGCAAGAGCCGCGCGTTCTCGAGCGTCGGATCGTCGTCGATCGCACGCTTGAGGAGCATCATTGCGCGCCGGCTATCGCCCTGCTGCCGCGCGATCTCGCCGAGGTGCTGGTACGCGAGCGCCTTCGGCAGCGGCGACGGCACCTTCAGCATCGTGATCTGACGAAGTGCGCGCTGAGCGATGTCGAGGTTGCCGAGCTCCATCGCGAGATACGCGAGCTCGGAGGCGACGACGCCGTTCTGCGCGTCCATGTCGAGCGCCGTCGTCAGGTGCTGCAGCTCGGTATTGCGATCGCCGAGGACCTCCGCGATGCGCGCGAGCCGGTGGTAGAGCGCGGAAAGCTCGCGCGCGCGGCGGCCCTTGAACGTGCCGATTGTCCGAAGCAGCAGCTCCTGCGCCTCGTCCAGGCGGCCCGACGAGACGTACGCGTCGGAGAGGAGCGCCGCGCAGTCGAGGTCCGAAGGCCGGAGCGCGTGCGCCTCTTCGAGCGGCGCGATCGCGGCCGACGGATCGAGCTGCTGCGTCTGGTTCGGATCGGACGCGGCTTCGATGAAGAGCTGCCCTGCGCGAACGAGGCCTTCGAAGCGCGGAGCGACGTCGCCCGCCGCGCGCGCTTCTTCGAGCACGAGCTCGGCGAGCTCCTTCAGCGCGCCGAGCTGCTCGTAGAGCCACGCGAGGCGCTCGCGGAGCGCGGCGTCGTCGGGCGCAGCCATCCGTGCGCGCTCGAGCCCGCCACGCGCGTCGGGTAGGCGACCGGCCTTCTCGCACGTCTCGAGGAGCTTCAGCGCGGCGCTGACGATGCCCTCGCTGTCCTCGAGACCGACGAGGCGCCGGTACGTCGCGCTCGCCGTGTCCCATCGACCTTCGAGCTCGTCGACGTGTGCGATCGCGCGAAGCGTCGCCTTGTCCTTGCTGTCGGTCTTGAGCAGCTCGGTGAGGATGTTGCGTGCTTCGTCGATGTCGCCGATCTCGATGCGGAGCGCGGCGATCCGTAGGCGGTGCGTGCGCCAAAGCGGGACGTCGCCGCGTCCGGCGGCCTGGAGCGCCATCTTGCCGAGATGATCGGCGAGGTACACGCGGAGGTCGTGTTTGCCCCGGCTGACGGCTTCCTCGAAGTCCTCGAGGGCGCCTTCCATCTCGTTCAGGCGGCTGCGGCACAGCGCGCGCCGCCCGACGAGGTCCGGACGGAGCGCATCGTGGTGATCGAGCGTGTCGATCACGGCCGTCAGCTCGTCGATTGCAGCTCGGAGCTCGCCCGCAGCCGACAGCGTGTCGACCAGCTCGACGAGCAGCATCGGATCGCTCGGATCGGCGCCGCGGGCCTCACGAAGGACCTTCGAGGCCTCCTCCGGATTCGACAGCTCGTCGCGGTAGATCCGCGCCGCCTCGCGGAGACGCGTGCTCTTCTCGCGAGCGTCCTGCCGCCCGCGCGCATCGCGAGCGAAGAGCTCGGCGAGCTTCTCGTAGGCGTTCGTATCGCGATAGAGGACCTCGAGACGATCCCGGAGCTGCTTGCTACGCGGAGCGCCGCGGAAGCCGATCTCGAGCGCCTGGAGCGCGCCCTCGTCGTCCTCGAGCGACTTTCGGGCGTCGTAGAGCGAGAGGGCGAGCGCCTCGGCTTCGTCGCCGGTCTCGAGAGCAAGGCGCCGCTCCATGATGTCGGAGCGCGCCTCGATGTCGGCGTCCTCGTCGTGCAACCGTTCGAGCGCCATCAGGAGCTCGCGAGACTGCGGGTCCCAGTCGAGCGCGGCGTAATAGACGTCGCGCGCCTGCGAGCGATCGCGCTTCTCGAGGAGCTGACCGAGGCGCCGCGACAGCGAACCGACGGCCTCGGCGTCCGCGCGGTCCTTCGCGCCGTCGAGCTGCCGGGCGAGCATCTCCGCGAGGTCGTCCTCGCGCCCGTTCCGCTCGTAGATGCTGACGAGGAGAAGCGCGGCATCGACCTGCGCCGGGTTCTCGTCGACGATGTCACGCAGCTCCTGCGCCGCGTCGTCGTCCGAGAGCTTCAGCTTCTCCATCTGCACCTTGACGCGCTCGAGCCGGAGCCGTGAGCGTTCGCCGAGGTCGTCGACGTAGTCGACCACGCGCGCGAGCAGCGCGACGAGCTTCGAGAGCTCGTTCAGGCGCCGATACACATCGAGGAGCAGCTCCCACGCGTCGCGATCCTGCGGCTCCTTCTCGTGGAGCTCTTCGTAGATCGACGCCGCGAGTCGGAGATCTTCGAGCGGCCCCGACGCGAGTCCGGCGACCTCGAAGAGGAAGCGCCGCGCGGCCTCGGGCTCGGCCAACTCGGCGGCCTCGCGCTTGAGGATCGCCGCTTCGCGCACGCGGCCCGACTCCTCGCATCGCCATGCGAGCAGCGCGAGCGCCCAGACGCGGCCTTCGCGATATTCCTCCTCGGCGACGTCGCTCGGCCGCTCGCGCTCGAGATAACGGCGAAGGAGCGACTCGGCGAGCTCGGCGTCCTCGAGCTTCTCGGCGAGCTCGACGGCCTCCTTCATCGGTTCGGTGCCGGCGCCCGGGAGCGTCCAGCGACGAACGAGTGCGTCGACGAGCGAGCGTTCGCGACCAGGCGCGCGCGCGAGGCGCTCGTAGATGTCGACGATGCGCTCCGACTCGGGATGTGCGTCCGCGGCTGCGCGGAGGAGCTCCTCCGCGCGATCGGCGTCGGAGTCCGCCTCGAACGCGCTCTCGAACGCGTCACAGCCTGCGTCGACGTCGCCGGAGCGGAAGCGGAGCTGCGCGAGACGATAGAGCGCGTCGGGCGACGCGCCGCCGGCCTCCGTATCGAGCTCGACGCGCATACCGAGCACGCGCGCCTGTCCGGCGTCGTCGCCGAGGCGCTCGTAGACGGCTGCGAGCGACGAGAGCAGCTCGCGATCGTGCGGGCGCACGGCGACCGCCTTCTCGTAGAGCGCGGCGACCTCGCGGTCGTCCTTCTGTTCCGTCTCGGCGATGCGCGCGAGCCGGAGAAAGAGCATTCCGGCGAGCTCTCCGTCGTGATCGGCGCGCGACTCGGCGAGCTGGCGCACGCGAGCCTCGTATGCGGGCATCTTCCCGGTTGCGGATGCGAGCCGGAACGCCGCGTCGTGTGCGTCCTCGTTCGCGGGCTCGAGATCGATCGCGCGGAGGATCATCTCGAGCGCCTCGTCCTGCCGACCGAGGTGCTGATCGTAGAGCCATCCGAGCTCCGTCCGAAGCGCGGCCTCGTCGTCGGCGCCGCCGCGCTCGAGGCGCGACGAGAGCGCGCGCGCGAGGTTCACCCAGTCGCCGATGCGACGGAGAGCAGCCTCGAGGCGCCGCGCTTCGACGGCGTTCTCGAGCGCGATCTCGAACGCGCTCTCGAGGATCTCGTTCGAGCGATCGACCTCTCCTTGCCGGATCGCGATCTGCGAAAGCTCGAACATCGCCTCCGCGCGCGTGATCGGCGTCTCGTCGGTGGCCTCCTCCTGTCGTCGGAGCACGGTGAGGAGAGCGCGGTACGAGCGCTCGGCGCGATCGAGCTGACCGTCGTCGCGCGCGAGCTCGGCGAGGGCGCGGAGGATCTCGGGGTTCGCCGGATCGATGCGCGTCGCCGCGTCGAGCTCGACGAGCGCGCGAGCGCGATCTCCGACGGCGAGGTCGAGCCGCGCGAGGTGGTAGTGAACCGGAGCGCGCTCTTTCGGGCGCCTGCCGCCGAACGCCTCGACGAGCGTCCGCAGGAGCGTGCGTGCCTCCTCGAAGCGACCTGCCGCGCCGAGCGCATCGGCGAGCGCGAGCTTCACCGCGTTCTCGTCGGGCGCGAGGTCGGACGCTTGCTCGAGGAGCGGGATCGACTTGTCGGGCTCGTTCGTGCGCGCGCGATGCAGCTCGGCTGCCTCGCGGAGCCGCGCGAGGCGCGTGGCCTTGTCGGGCGCGTAGTGAGCGCCCTCGGTGAGGAGCTCCGCGAGCGCAGGCCAGTCCTGCGCGGCACGGTACGTCTCGGCGAGACGCACCCGGACGCGATCGGCCTCGGGGTCGCGCGCGATCTCCGACTCGAGGCGCTCGCGGGCCTCCGCCTTGCGATTCGCCGCGACGAGCGCGTCCGCGAGGCGGAGCGTGACCGCCGCGCGCTCGGGACCCGTCGTCAGCTCGCGCAGACGATCGAGGAACCCGGCGGCATCGTCGTACGCCTTCGTCTCCGTCGAGAGGCGCGCGAGCGCGTCGTATGCCGGCGCGCGCTCCTCGAGCGCGACGACGCGGCGGAGGTGGCCGATCGCGCGCGGCAGGTCCTTCATCTGCGTCTCGGCGACCTGCGCCGCGCGCCAGGAGAAGTCCGCGCTGAACGCCTTGTCGCCCGCGTCCTCGGCGAGCTGCGCTTGCGACGCGAGGAGCGCTTCGAGCTCGTCGATGCGGCCCTCGCGCTGGAGGATCGCGGCGAGCATCTTCACGGTCGCGTCGTGACGCGCCGATTCACCGAGGTTCTCCCGCAGAGCGGCGAGCGCCTGATCCACCGCGCCGAGCCCGTCCTCGAGCGGGGCGACCTCGAGGCGGAGCGCCAGACGCTCGTCGACCTCGCGTGCCGTTCCGACGAGGCGCCGCTTCAGATCGAGCAGCTCGTGCTTTCGTCCGCCGCCCTCGTAGAGGGCGACGAGCCGCGCGACGGCCTCGGCGTCGTGCGGATCTTCCTCGATGAGCGCGAGGTAGATCGCGATCGCACGGTCCGTGGCGCCGAGCTTCTCCACGGCGACGCCCGCAGCCTCGTGGCGGAGCGCGCGCGCCTTCTCGCGCTTCCACGGCAGATGCGCCGTGTCGGTGAGGAGCTGCACGACCTTGTCGTGATCGCCGTCGTCGCCGTAGATGCGAACGAGCTCGCGCGTGGCGCGATCGACGTAGTTCTCCGGCGCCTGCGGCGTGCCGCTCGTGAGGACGTTCGGCTCGGTGGCCCCGAGCCAGCGCTCGGCCCCGAGCTTGAGCAGCCGATCGAAGATCGACTTCGCGAGTGCGCGATCGCCGACGCTGTTGACCGCGACCTCCGCGGCCTCGCCGAGCAGATCGAGATCGCCGCCGGTCGTCTGCGAGAGGCGGAGCAAGCTGTCGACGAGAGGGCGGCCACGCGCGCGGCGCTGGAGCTTCGCGAGCTCGGCGAGCAGTGGAGCGTTCGTCGGATCGTGCGAGAGCGCGCGCGAGTACGCGGCCTCGGCAGCATCGGGATCGCCGCGGCGATCGCGATGCCAGATCGCGACGGCCTCCTCGAGGTCACGAGCGAGGCCGGGCGTGAGCCCGCCGCCGTCGTGGATGAGCGAGGCGAGCGCAAACGTGATCGCGTCCCAGCCGGTCGCCGCGACCGCGGCGTCTTCGACGGCAAGGGCGAGCGTTCGCTCGACGACGTCGCGCGCGCGTGTCGACTCGACGAGCGCGCGAGCCGCTGCATCCCAGCGCGCGGTCTTTCCAGCGACGCGGATGACGGCCTTCGCGGACTCGAGATCGCTCGGGTCCTGGTTCGCCACGTGGACGTATGCATCGAGCGCGGCGCGCGACTCGTCGAGGCGCGTCTCGAGCACCTCGCCCATGCGGAAGCGGAGACCGCGCGCCCACGGCTCGCCGTCGCGCCCGTCGATGCATTCGCGGAGCGCGTCCGCGAGCGGGCGCCATGCGCGCGTCTTCTCGGCGAGCCGGAAGATCTCGAAGACGGTCGCTTCCTGGCTCGGATCGAGCAGCAGCGCGCGGCGGACGAGCACGAACGCCGCGTCCGGATCGTCGGCGCGCTCCTCCGAGATGCGCGACGCCTCCATGAGGGTCGCGATCTGCGCGTCCGTGTCGTCGGTCGCGCTCAGGCGATGCTCGGTGATGTCGAGGATCAGCCTCCAGTCGTCGGCGGCGACATAAGCGGCGAGGAGGACGCGAACGACCTCCGCGCGGTGCTCCGGCTTCGTGATGAGCGTGCGGAGACCGGCGCGCGAACCCTCCGTCCGTGGATCCGTCGTGAGCGAAAGCTCGTAGCTCGCGATCGCGAGCGCGATCTCGCCCAGCTGCTCGCGCTGGACGTCGCCGAGGTCGCGCAGGATCTCGGCCTTCTCGAACGGCGTCGTTGCACGCGTCGCGGCGCCGCCGAGGAGCTCGGCGAGCTCCTCCCAGCGCTTCGTCTGCCGGTACAGGCTCGCGAGCGCGCGTGTGCCTTCGTCGGAGTGACCGAACGTGGCCTCGACGTCGCGCCACGTGTCGATGGCTTCCTCGGTGGCATCGAGCTTGTCGCTCAGGATCTCGGCGACGCGGATGCGATCCCCGCGGCGCTGCTCGGGCTCACGGTCCTCACGCTTCGCGCGCTTGTCGAGCGTCGCGATGAGCGGACGCCATCGTTCGGCTCGCTCGAACAGGAATGCGAGCCCGTCGAGCGCTTCGGGATCGCCGGGCCGCGCCTCGAGCCGACCTTCCCATGCCCAGATCGCGCGATCGTCCTCGTCGAGGCCCATCGCGAGACGCGCCGCTTCGCCGAGGACGTGCCACTTCACGTCCGGCTCCTGCTCGAGGATCGCGAGACGTTCGAGGACGTCGAGGCGATCGGCGCGCCGATCGGCCTTCTCGAGCAGCGGCTCGACGTGGCGGCACGCCTCGAGCAGCGCCTCGTCCGCGATCGGCGAGATCGCGAGGACGCGGAAGAACAGCTCGATCGCGCGCTCGAGGTCGCCGATCTTCTCGGCGGTGACGTCGCCGGCGCTCATCAGGAGCTCGACCTTGAGCGCGTCGTCGTGCGAGTCGTCGGCCGCGGAGACCAGCACCTCGGCGAGGCGATCGAACCGACCAATACGCGAGGCGATTGTCGCGAGCTCGGTGCGGTGCGACGCGACCTCGGGCTCGAGCAGGACCAGCTGCACGAAGTGCTCGAGTGCCGATTCGTCGTTTCCGAGCTGTGCGTAGAGGCCCGCGATCTGGTGGTGACGCCGGATGCGCTCCTTCGCGCTCTTGACGACCTCGAGCTCGACCTCGAGGACGCGTGCGAGATCCGCTTCTTTGCCGGGCGCGCTGTAGCGCTCCTTCAGGAGAGCCGCCGCGCGCTGGCGTACGAGCCCGCGCTTCGGCGCCGTCGGCAGGTACGAGTCGCGCCGGCCGTCCGGCGGGGGAGGGACCGTCTCGCGAATGTCGGCCGTCCGCGGCGCCGCGGCGAGCACGCGCTCGAGCAGCGGCGTCACGTCGACGACGTTTCGTGCATCGTGGCTCGCGCCGGGCGCGGTTGCGTCCGCCGTCTCGGTCGCCGGCTCGTTCGCGACGATGTCCTCGATCACGATGAGCGCGCTCGATGCGTCGTTCAGCTCGTCGAGCCACGACGTTGCGATCCGCGCGCGCTCCTTCTGCGCCTCCTCGTGAGGAAGCGAGAGCAGGCGAACGCCGCGCAGCGTGATGAGCTCGCGATGACAGCCGTGTCGCTCGTAGAGGCGCTCGAGCGCCGACGTGAGGCGCGCGTTGCCGGGCCGGAGCTCGAGCAGCTGCTCGAAGTAGCGGATCGCGCGCTGCGCGTGATTGGCGAAGTCCTTCGCGATTTGCGCGGCTTCCTCGAGCAGCTCGAGCTTCCGCTCCTTGTCGGCGGTGGCCGCCGCGCGATCGTAGAGCGCGAACAGGTCGTCCCATCGCTCCTGCGAGTCGAAGATGAGCTTCAGGCGATCGAACGCCCAGGTGTCCTCCGGCTCGATCTCGAGGAGCCGCTCGAGCACGCGGATGACGCGCTCGCCGTCCTCGTACCACTCCTCGTAGAAAGCGACCGCGCGCTGTCCGAGCTCGATCGCGTCCGCCTTCTCGAGCGGCCTTCGCCGCGTGATGTCCTGCGGAACCGCCGGCCGGAGCACCTCTTCGTAGGTGTCCGCGAGCGGCTCGGCGGACGAGAGCTGCCGCGCGATCTGCTCGGCGCGATCCCAGAGCGCCTGTTCCGCAGACAGATCGCGAACGGCTCGGAGCGCCACGCCGTACGCGGTGTCGACGCGTTCGAGCTCGGTGAGCACGTCGAGGTAGCGCTCGTAGAGGGCGCGCCGATGCTGGGGCGCATCGGAGGGCGGAGCCCCCTGATGTTGGGGCTCACCGGCCGCGATGAGATGATCGAAGATGCGGATCTTCTGGTCGGCGTCGTCGACGGCGTCGAGCGAGGACTCGAGCACCTTCGCCGCGCGCTCGGCGACCTCGGGATTGCCGAGGAGGCGAGCAGCGAGATCGATCGCGGTCGCGTCGTGCGGCGCGCTCTCGAGAACGTCCGCGATCCGATCGAGCGCCTCGTCGGCGCGGCCGGGCCGCTCTGCGAGGATCGTCGCGATCTGGACGTCGAGCGCGTTCTTCGCCTCGCCCTCGGACGCAGCACGGCGTGCGAGGAGCGCAGAGAGAGCGCCCTCGACGTCGCCGTGCGCGAGCGACAGGCGCGAGACTGCAGCGAGCGCGTCGAGATCGCCGTCGTCGGATTCGAGCACCTTCTTGTAGAGCTCGAGCGCCGTCTGCTCGTGACCGAGCTCGCGCTCCTCCGAGTCGGCCCACGCGAGAAGGGCACGCGTGCGCTGCTCCGGCGAGGCGTGCTCGACGCGCCACGAATGGAGCCACCGGAGATCGCGCGTCTTCGCCTGACTGCGCGGCATCGCGCGGAGCAGCTCGTCGAAGCCCTGCGAGGCCGTCGCGCTGATCTCGGGATCGGTGCTCCGCTCGAGCACGTTGCGGAAGGACGATGCCGCCTCGACCCAGGTCGATTCGTGCGTCGAGAGGACGCGCGCCTTCGCGAGCGTGAGCTCGGCCCACGTGCTCTCCGGCGCGCCTGTCGTCGCCGCGAGCGCCTCGTTGATCGCGTTGGCGAGCTCGGTCGTCTGCCCCGTGCGGATGGCGAGCGCGCATGCATCGGCGAGGACGTCGCGGTCCTCCGGCGCAAGCGTGAACGCGCTGCGCGCGGCGGCGAATGCGCGATCGAGATCGCCGAGGTGCTCGGCGAGCGTACGCGAAAGCCTGCGCAGGAGCGCGACGCTCGAGAGCGTATCGCTCGCGAGCTCGAGCAGCACGGAGTAGAGCGCCGGGACCTTGTCCCAGCTTCCTGCGCGCTCGTGCAGCTCGACGAGCTGTCCCGTCGCGTGCTCGTCGCGAGGCGCGATCTCTCGCAGTCGGTCGTAGAGCAAGATGGCGGCCTTGTCGTCGCCCATGCCCTGCGCCACGTCGGCAGCCTGACGGAGGCGCTCGACGGCGTGCGCGGGCTCGCCGCTCTCCTGCGCGAGCGTCGCGAGACGAGCGAGGCACTCGACCTGCTGTCGCGGATCGGCCGACTCACGCACCCGCCGCTCGAGCACTGCGCGGAGGAGGACGTTCTCGCGGAGGGAGGTCGCGACGTGCTCGACGAGATCGAGCTCGGCTTCCCCGAGTTGTGGATCCTCGAGCAGCGCGGTCGCGTGGGTCGCGCCGCGGCTTCCCTGTCCGTGTGCGGTCGCCACCTGCGCGAGCTGCGCGCGGGCCGCGCGCTTCTCCTCGGGCGAGCCTGCGTGGACGAGATAGTCCTCGAGCAGGTCACAGAGCTCGTCCCACGCCTCGGTCTCGCCGTAGAGCTCGACGAGCGCGCCGTTGGCGAGGCGGTCGGCCGGATCGTCGAGGATCGCTCGGCGATAGGCGGCGATCGCCGCTTCGGGGTTGAAGAGCTCGTAGCGCTCGATCGTGCCGATGTTGTGGAGGAGCTGACGCCGGCGCGCGGGATCCGCTCCGCGCTCGAGCGCCGCGCGATAGAGGGCAACGCGCTCTTCGGGGTTGCCCTGCTCCTGAAGCAGCTGGTCGACGCGCGCGATCAGCTCCGCGGACGTCGGATCGTAGGTGAGCGCACGGCGGTACGCCGCGAGCGCCGCGGCGACGTCACCGGCCGCCGCGCTCTCTTCGCCGACATTGATCGCGAGGCCGAGGAGCTCCTGCGTGTCGATCGGTCGATCGCCGAGCGCCTTGAAGAGGAAGGCCGCTCTCCGCTTCGGCTCGATCCCTTCGGCGAGCTGCATGAAGCGATGGAGCCATCGGCCGATCGGCTCGCTGCTCTCGACGGCCTCGGCGAGACCGCGCGCGGCGATCTCGATCGCCTTGTCCTTCGACACGCCCTCGGCGACGCGCGCCGCCTCTTCGAGCGCAGCGAGACGGTCCTGCACGATCGGCGAGGACGAAGCGCGAATGTCGAGGACGCGAAGGAGCCCCTGCGCGTTCTGCTCGCCGCGGTAAATCGGCTCGAGGACGGCCGCTGCCGCGAGGCGGTGCTCGGCGCCGAGAAGAAGCTTTTCCAGCGTGGAGCGGCTCGTCTTCTCCGCGGCGTCGAGATCGAGCGCGCGCTTGAACGCGTCGATCGCAGCGTCCGTGTCGCGCGTCCGCTGCAGATAGACGTTGCCGAGCCGCGCGAGGACGAGCGGACGCTCTTCTTCGGTCGCGAGCTCGGCGTCCTTCGCGAGAGCCTCGGCGAGCTCCGGCCACAGTCGCTGCTGCTCGAGCAGCGGGACCCACTGCTCGTAGATGTCGCGCGCGGGGCCGTACGCGGCGAGCATCTGGCGCCACGCCTCCGACGCGCTCCCGACGTCCTTCGCGCGCGTCGTGAGGATCTCGGCGGCGCGGAACGAGAGCGTGCGCGCCTCGCTCGGATCGCTCGCGCTCTTCGCGCGCTCCTCGAGGACGAACGAGAGATCGATCCACTGCTCGCGTGCCTCGTACAACGGCTCGAGCGCTTCGAGCGCCCGCACGCGGGCAGGGGAGTCGACGAGGCGCCGCCATGCGCCGATCGCGCGCTCGACGTCGCCGAGCTGGCTCGTGCAGATCTCGGCGATGCGCTCGTTCGCCATCTGCTTCTCGCCTTCGAGCGGCGAGAGCTCGCCGATGCGGCCGAGCACCTCGACGAGGTTCTTCACGTCGCCTTCGTCTTCGTAGACGCTCGAGAGCGCGCGTGCGGCGGTGAGGACCGCGCCCGGATCGGCGGTCGGAGCCGCGAGGACTCCGGCGAGCGTCGTGCGCGCACGCTTGGTGTCGCCGCCGCGGAGGAGGAGATCGCCCATCTCGGCCGTGATCCGCGAGCGGACGCCCGAGTCCTTCGCCACCGTGGAGACGCGCGCGAACGTGCGTGCGACCTCGATCGGGCCCTTCAGCTGGATGCCGAGGCCCATGTATCGCTGCCGCAGCTCGTCGTCGGCGGGATCGATCCCGAGGGCCTGCTCGAAGGCCTCGAACGCACCGGTCGCGTCGTCGAGCTCGTCTTGCTTGAGGATGCCGATGCGCCGGAGGACGTCGCGCCGGCGCGGGCCGCGCGTGTTCTCGAGCTCGATCGCGAGGTAACGCGCGCGCTCTTCGGTCGATTCCGCGCCTGCAGCGAGGGCAGCCGCGGCGCGTGCCGCGAGGCCCTTGCTCTCGAGGAGACGGCTTGCGACGCGCCGAGCCTCGACGTTCGTCGGGTCGGCTTCGAGGAGCGCCTCGACGTGCGGCATCGCGCGTTCGGGCTCCTTCAGCTGGTTGGCGAAGACGTCGATCAGCTTCTGTCGGATGCGTCCGGCCTCGTCGGCGGGCGGCGGCGGATCGGTCGCGAGCGCCTGCTCGAACATGCGCGCGACGTCGCGATAGCGGTTCGCACGGACGAAGCGCGTTTCGAGCGCGTCGCGGAGCTCCTCGTCGCCGGGCTCGAGACGAACGAGCTGCTGGTAGGTCTCGATCGACTTGTCCTCGAGCGAGGCATGCTCGAACAGCCATGCGGCGCGCTTCAGCAGCTCGACCTGATCGGGCTTCGGACGATGCGCTGCGATCTGGACGCACAGCTCGGCGAGCTTCTTGTGATCCGAAGCGCGTGTGAGCTGGGCGTCGATGCGTTCGAACGCGCCGACGTGGCCGGGGAAAGCGGCGAGCGCCTTTTCGAGGTACGTCGTCGCACCGAACTCGTCGCCGAGGATGTCGCCGAAGAACGTTGCGGCACGGAAGAACAGCTCTGCTTGTACGGCCGGCAAGAACGTCTTCAGCTTGCGGCTTTGCGCGGCCGACTCGTACGCGAAGGCCAGCTCCGAGACGCGATCGTGCTTCACCGCGGCTTCGTGGAGCTCCTGCCAGATCGCCGGATCGAGGGCGTTCTTCGCCAGGGCCGAGACGATGGAGTCGAGCACTTCTTCTTCGTTCTCGAGCTTCTCGTCGAACGAAGGAATGCCTGCGCGTGCCTTCTGGGGGGACGGGCCCATGCTCTCCCAGCGGTGGGGCGCGGCTGTGTGACGCCGCGGCTGTGGAGGACCGAGAGTACCGGAACTGTGCAGCCTCACCAGCCCTGATTGTGTCTCCCGGCGGGCCGCCCGGCGCTTACGCAAGCGCCCGGAAGGAGTAGGCCTTGACGGGCCGAGCCTATCTCCCTATTAGGCGCCGAACCTATGCAGAAGCCGCTGCCCCACGTGATCGACGCGCAACACGGGCGAGCTGCCCGGACGCCTTCGATCGCGGTGCGCGACGTGGTGGCCCTGGCAAAACCGCGGATCACGCTCATGGTCGTGATCACTGCGGCCGGAGGCCTGTTTCTGCCGGGGCGCGCGGGCCGCATCGATGGGCCCGGGCCGAGCGCCACGACCGTCCTTTCGACGCTGATCGGCCTCGCGCTGATCGTGGCCGGGGCGAACGCCCTGAATATGTATATCGAGCGGGATACGGACCGCCGCATGGCGCGCACGAAGAACCGCCCGCTCCCGTCCGGCCGCATGCCGGCGCGCTTCGCGCTCTGGTTCGGCGTCGTGATGTCGGCGCTGTCGATCCCGATCCTCGCGATCGGCGCGAACCCGCTCACCGCCCTCCTCGCGGTGATCGCGAACCTCCTCTACGTCCTCGCGTACACGCCGATGAAGCAGCACTCGCACTACGCGCTGCACGTCGGTGCGGTGCCGGGCGCGATCCCGCCGCTCCTCGGATGGACCGCGTGCACCGCGAGCATCGATGCCGCCGGCATCGTCCTCTTCGCGATCATGTTCCTCTGGCAGATCCCGCATTTCGTGGCGATCACGCTCTTCCGCAAGACCGAGTACGCGCGTGCGGGCCACGTCGTCGTCCCGAACGTGACGGGCGATCTCGCCGCGAAGCACACGATCATCCGCTGGATCTTCGCGCTCGTCGCCGCGAGCCTGCTCGTCGTCCCGCTCGGCGTCGCCGGCCACGGCTACCTCGTCATCGCGACGATCCTCGGCGCGGTCTTCTTCACGTGGGGCTGCTACGGCCTCCGCGCCGACGCCGGAAACAAGTGGGCGAGGTCGCTCTTCCTGTTCTCGATGCTGTACCTCGTGCTGTTGTTCGCGGCGCTCGCGATCAATCCGTAGCGCGCGCTCCGCAGCCCGAAGCCTGAGGCCCGAAGCCTCTACAAACACTTCCCGTCGCCCGCGACGGCGCGCGAGCAGCACGCGTTCACGTTGTCGTTCGGCGGCTTCTTCCCCGCGTCGATGCACTTCATGCAGCGCGGGGGCAGCGCGCCTGAGCAGAAGAACCCGATGCAGCACTCCTCGCCGAGGAGGCGGGTCGGATCGCAGACGTCGTTCGCTTTCGCGCGGCACGAGGCCCGGCAGAGCGCCTTCTCGCTGCACGCGGCGCTGCAGCAATCCGCGGCCGTGGTGCAGTCCGCGTCGTTCGGCTTCTTCGGAGGAAGACACGCGGGAAGCGGGGGAGCATCGGTCGCCGCGTCGGCGCTCGGCAGCTCTCCCGACGAGCTGCTCGATGGGGGTGTGTCGGTCGACGTGCTGCCCGAAGGCGTGGGAGAGCCGGAGTCGGTCGATTGCGGCGTGGTGTCGTTCGCCACGCTGTCGTCGCGGTCCGGATCTTCGAGATGAGCGATGCTCGCGCACGCTGCGGCGAGCATCACCGAGCCGGCGACGACGAAGCTCCCGAGCGAGCGCACGCTTCAAGGATATCTGCGCGCGTCCGGCCGCGCACGCCAGCGCGGCTGGATCGCCCGCGACCCACGTCGGGCGCTCGATCTCAGCCCTCAGCTTCAGCCCTCCGCCCCGATAACGAGCCTCCGCCGTCTTCTACGTGCTTGACGCGCTCGTGGCAGGGCCCCTACGAGCACGCCTGTGCGCTTCCCGACGTCGCTGCTCCTCGCCCTGACGCTCCTGTTCGGAGCCGCCTGCACGCGCGACGAGAAAGAAGCTGTTCCGCACGTCCGTCTCGGGATGGCGCCGCGTGACGTCCGCGAGCGGTTCCAGCCGGGAGGGGAGGGGACCTGGCAGACCGCGCTCGGAGCGGCGGACGACACGGTCCTCGAATGGACCGCCCGCGATGCGAAGGCGCCGGTGGCGCAGGCGCGCTTCGAGTTCCACCTCGGGATGCTCGTCGCGATCCGCGCGCGATTGAACGAGACCGTCAGTCGCGAGGACGTCTCCGCCACGGCGAAGACCGTCACGCTGAAGGCACCGGCTCCGGAAGGCGGTACCAGCGTCACCGTCCTCGCACGCGACTGCCCGACGCACAAAGACGAAGCCGAGTCACTCGCGTCGAAGGCACGTTGACGTTTCGAATGTGAAACGAGCCTTCTAGCTCTGCGCGACCGCAATTCCGCCGAAGATCCGGCCCGAAAACTTTGCGCGCGTTTATGTAGAAACGAGGGCTTGTAGCCGTGTCCGGCTCTCCTCTATAAAGCGCCCGCCGTCCCTTTGAAATTACGTGGGCCCAGGACGCGCCCGTGGAGAACACGGCCGGAACGTAAGCGTACCGGCACAAGGCGCAAGGCCCGTGGCCGAGACCCGCGAGTGCGCGCATGCAGATCTTTCCCCGGTCGCTCAATAAGCTCCCGCTGATTCTTGGTGCGGTGGGCACAGTGGTGCCGGCGCTGCTCGTCGGCGCCATCTGGTACTACGTCACCCCCAAGAACTTTCAGGTTGGCTATGCCCCGACGCAGCCCGTGCCTTACTCGCACCGGCTCCACGTCGGTCAGATGGGCATGGACTGCCGCTACTGCCACGCGAACGTGGAGGTCGCCGCCAAGGCGATGATCCCACCGACGCAGGTGTGTATGGGCTGCCACTCGATGGTGAAGACCGACAGCGCGCGTCTCGCGCCGGTCCGCGCCAGCTGGGAGTCCGGCAAGCCGATCGAGTGGGTCCACGTCCACAAGCTGCCTGACCACGCCTTCTTCGATCACAGCGCACACGTCGGCGCGGGCGTCGGATGCGCCACGTGTCACGGGCGCGTCGATCAGATGGACGTCGTGCGCGCAGAGGTTCCGCTCGGAATGGGCTGGTGCCTCGACTGCCACCGCGATCCGAAGCCGAATCTTCGTCCGAAGGATCAAGTCACCAACATGGAATGGAAGCCGGAGATGGCCGCCGGATGGACGGCGCCCGACGTCCACCCGCCGCAGCACTGCTCGGGGTGTCACCGATGAGCCGCCGCGAACCGTACAAGCACGCGCCCGCAGAAGATGGCGCGAAGGTCTTCTGGAAGAGCCTGGAAGACAAGCAGAACCCCGAAGCCGCGCAGCTGCGTGCCGAGACCGAGTTCCCGCTGGGCCTCGAAGAAGCGAAGGCTTCTTCGATCGCCGTCGCAGCGAAGAACCTCGTCACGCTGCGGAAGTCGAAGGACGCGCCGAAGGACGTCTCGGAGGCCTCGATCGGCCGCCGCGGCTTCATGTTCTTCGCGGGCGCGTCCGCGGCCCTCTTCGCCGAAGGGTGCGCGCGTCGCCCCGTCGAGAAGATCATGCCGTACTCGAAGGCGCCCGAGCACGTGCTGCCCGGCGTGGCCACGTATTTCGCGTCGGCCATCCCGCAGCGCGGTGACGCGATCGGCGTGCTCGTCGAGAGCCACGAGGGTCGCCCGACGAAGATCGAAGGCAACCCGGCGCATTCGGGCAGCCTCGGCGCGACGGACGCGTGGACGCAGGCTTCGGTCTACGACATGTACGATCCCGATCGCGGCACCACGCCGATGAAGGGGACCCGTCAGGGCGCAGGTGCCTTCGGCAATCACCAGGCCGCGACCTGGGCCGACTTCGATCAGGCGTTCACGGACATCCTCCGCACGTCGCAGGCCGACGGCGGCGCACGCCTCCGTATCCTCGCCGAGCCGTCGACGTCGCCGACGTTCGTTCGCCTCCGCGACGCGCTCCGCGCGAAGCTCCCGCAGGCGAAGATCGTCTCGTGGTCGGCGATCCACGACGGCAACGCGCACGAGGGCGCTCGCCTCGCGTTCGGTCAGGTCGTCAACGTCGTCCCGAGCTACGCGCAGGCGAAGGTCATCCTCTCGCTCGACTCCGACTTCCTCGGAACGGAGAGCGGCAGCGTCCGCGCGAACAAGAGCTTCATCGCGGGCCGCAAGCTCCGGAAGTCGACCGACAACATGAGCCGGCTCTACGTCGTCGAGCCGAGCTTCAGCATCACCGGCATGAACGCCGACCACCACCTCCGCCTCGCGGCGCAGGACGTCGAGCACTACCTCCTCGCGCTCGCGAAGGAGCTCTCGGCCTCGCACAAGGTCGATCTCGGCGGGCTCGCGGCGACGGTCGCGAAGGCCGACGCGAAGGACATCCCGGAGAAGTGGCTCAAGGTCGTCGCGCAGGAGCTCGCCGGAGCACGCGCCCGCGGCGTCATCGTCGTCGGCTCGCGCCAGCCGGCGCGTGTCCACGCGCTCGCCCACGCGCTCAACGCGGCGCTCGGCAATGCCGGCCACACGGTGAACTACTTCCCGGTGCTCGATCCGCTCGCCGCCGACCCGACGGCGGAGATCAAGCAGCTCGCGACGGACATCGAGAAGGGCAGCGTCGGAACGCTCGTCATCCTCGGCGGCAACCCCGTTTACGACGCTCCGGCGGATCTGAAGCTCGCCGAGCGCATCAAGACGGTCGGCACGACGGTTCACCTCTCGAGCCACCTCAACGAGACGTCGGAGATCTGCACCTGGTACGCCCCGCGCGCGCACGCGCTCGAGACGTGGGGCGATCACCGCGGCCTCGACGGCGCCGTGTCGATCCAGCAGCCGCTCATCGCGCCGCTGTTCGGCGGCCGGAGCGACATCGAGGTGCTCGCCCGCATCTCGGGTGACACCGCGCCGAAGGGCCACGACCTCGTGCAGCAGACGGTGAAGGGCTCGCTCTCGGCGCCCGGCACCATGACGCGCGCGTGGAACGAAGGTCTCAAGTCCGGCGTCCTCGGTCCGGCGGCACGTCCGTTCGGCCCGCTCGAGGCGCGCCAGGCCGAGATCGCTACGGCGTTCGCGCAGGCGAAGCCGGCCACTGCGCTCTCGCCGCAGAACCTCGAGGTCACGTTCTCGCCGTGCCCGAAGCTCCTCGACGGTCGCCACGCGAACAACCCGCTCCTCCTCGAGCTGCCCGACCCGGTGACCAAGGTCACGTGGGACAACGTGGCGAACATCTCGCCGGCGACGGCGAAGGCGCTCGGCGTCGAGAGCGGCACGATGATCCGCCTCGCCCGTGAGGGCGGCGGCTCGGTCGCGATCGCGGCGTTCGTCACGCCGGGACAGGCCGACAACTCGATCAACGTCACCCTCGGATGGGGCCGCACGAAGGCGGGCCGCTACGGCGACAAGCACGGCTTCGACGTCAATCCGATCCGCACGTCGGACGGATTCGGCTTCGTCGCCGGCGTGAAGCCGAGCGTCATCCCGGTGAGCGAGTTCGACGCGCTCCGCCCGAACATGCGTAAGGTCGGCATGGCCGCTGGCGAGAGCCCGCTGCCCGCGCGTATCCGTCCGGACGATCCGTTCGACGTCGAGACGAACAAGTACAAGCTCTCGCAGACGCAGGAGCACGACACGATGGAAGGCCGGCCGGTCGCCATCGATGCGACGCTCGAGCAGTACCGGAAGAATCCGAAGTTCCAGTTCTACGCGGACGAGGAGCGCAAGGATCGCAACGAGAAGGGCGAGGTCATCGCCGTCCGCGAGTCCGGCTCTCCCGATCCGCACACGCCGCCGCTCTGGGGCAACTGGAAGGACGAGACGTTCTTCAAGGGCAACCACCGCTGGGGCATGGGGATCGATCTGACGAGCTGCACGGGCTGCAACGCCTGCGTGATCGCTTGCCAGGTCGAGAACAACGTCCCGGCCGTCGGTAAGGAGCAGGTCTGGCGCGGCCGCGAGATGTACTGGCTGCGCATCGACCGCTACTTCGTCGGCCTCGACGAGAACAACCCCGAGGTCGTCTTCCAGCCGGTCGCCTGCGTGCACTGCGAAGAGGCTCCCTGCGAGAACGTCTGCCCGGTCAACGCGACCGAGCACTCGCCCGAGGGCCTCAACGACATGGCCTACAACCGTTGTATCGGCACGCGCTACTGCGCGAACAACTGCCCGTACAAGGTTCGCCGCTTCAACTTCTTGAACTACCACACGAGCGGCGGCTTCTACGACGACGTGCCGGAAACCGAGAAGATGCGGAACAACCCGAACGTCACCGTCCGCATGCGTGGCGTCATGGAGAAGTGCTCGTACTGCGTACAGCGCATCCAGGAAGCCAAGATCAAGGCAAAGCGGACCGGGAAGCCGATCAAGGACGGCGACGTCGTGAGCGCCTGCGCGCAGGTCTGCCCGGCGGACGCGATCGTCTTCGGCGACCTCGACGACCCGAACAGCAAGGTCGCGAAGCTGCGCGACACGGACCGCTCGTATCGCCTGCTCGCCGAGCTCGGTACGCGTCCGCGCACCAACTACCTCGGCAAGATCCGGAATCCCAACCCGGCGATGGGAGCCTGAGCGATGTCCTCCGCAAATCTCCCGATCAAAGAGCTCGGTGAGTCGCCTCTCGTAGCCGACGGCACCACGTTCAAGTCGATCAGCGAGACGGTCTGCCGCGTGACGGAGAACAAGGCTCCGCGCGCTTGGTGGATCGCCTTCCTGCTCGCCGTGACGTTCACCGGCGTCATGAGCGCCGCCATCGGCTACCTCTTCTGGACGGGCGTCGGTGTCTGGGGCAACAACGCCCCCGTCTTCTGGGCGTGGGACATCACGAACTTCGTCTGGTGGATCGGTATCGGCCACGCCGGCACCCTCATCAGCGCCGTTCTGTTCCTCTTCCGCCAGAAGTGGCGCACGGCGATCAACCGCTTCGCCGAAGCGATGACGATCTTCGCCGTCATCTGCGCGCTCATCTTCCCGGGCATCCACGTGGGACGCGCTTGGTACGCGTACTACATGTTCCCGATCCCGAACGAGATGGCGATCTGGCCGCAGTTCAAGAGCCCGCTCATCTGGGACGTCTTCGCGGTCAGCACGTACTTCACCGTCTCGCTCCTCTTCTGGTACGTCGGCCTCGTTCCCGACTTCGCGACGCTCCGTGACCGCGCCCGCAACAAGTGGCGCCGCATCGTCTACGGCGCGCTCTCCCTCGGCTGGCGCGGCGCGAACCGCCACTGGCAGAACTACGAGCGCGCGTACCTCATCCTCGCCGCGATCTCGACGCCGCTCGTCCTCTCCGTGCACAGCGTCGTCTCCTTCGACTTCGCGACGTCGCTCATGCCGGGCTGGCACACGACGATCTTCCCGCCGTACTTCGTCGCCGGCGCCGTCTTCTCCGGCTTCGCGATGGTCATGACGCTCATGCTCATCGTCCGCGCGGTGTACGGCTTCCGCAGCCTGGTGCGGATGAAGCACCTGGAGCTGATGAACAAGATCATGCTCCTGACGGGATCGCTCGTCGGTTACGCGTACGCGATGGAGTTCTTCATCGCCTGGTACGGCGCGAACGAATACGAGGCGTTCGTCTTCAAGAACCGCGCGTTCGGCCCGTACTGGTGGGCGTACTGGACGATGATCTCGTGCAACGTCCTCAGCCCGCAGCTGTTCTGGTTCAAGCGGTTCCGCACGAGCATCCCCGTCATGTTCGTCGTGTCGATCTTCATCAACATCGGCATGTGGTTCGAGCGCTTCGTCATCATCGTGACGTCGCTGCACCGTGACTTCCTCCCGTCGTCGTGGGGCTACTTCCGGCCGACGCTGGTCGACATCTTCACGTACGCGGGAACGCTGGGACTCTTCTTCACCGCATTCCTCCTCTTCGTCCGCTGGATCCCGATGATCGCGATCGCGGAGGTCAAGGGCGTCCTGCCCGAGGCCGATCCGCATCACGAGCCGGGCGGTCACGCGGAAGAGCACGGCGAGCACGCGCATGCGGCCGCCACGGCGGAGGCCGAATAATGGCTACCGAGACGAAAGAAACGCACGGGCGACCGGGCACAGAGGAAGATCTCCCCGCGCTGCTCCTCGCGGAGTTCAACACGCCGGCTGAGATCCTCCACGCCGCGGAGAAGCTCCGCGACGCGGGGTACAGCCAGTTCGACACGCACTCGCCGTTCCCCATCCACGGGATGGACGCGGCGATGGGCCTGAAGGACTCGAAGCTCGGCCTCATCGTGTTCCCGATCGCGCTCTGCGGCACGACCGCGGCGTTCCTCATGATGTGGTGGATGAACGGGGTCGACTACCCGCTCGTCATCGGCGGCAAGCCTCCGTACAGCCTCCCGTCGATGGTGCCGATCATGTTCGAGCTCACCATCCTCTTCTCGGCGTTCGCGACCGTGTTCGGGATGTTCCACCTGAACCGGCTGCCGCGCCACCACCACCCGATCTTCAACTCGGAGCGCTTCAGGGGCTTCTCGGACGACAAGTTCTTCGTGTCCGTGGAGTCCACCGATCCGAAGTGGAACATCGAGCGAACGAAGAAGCTTCTCGAAGGATGCCACCCCTCGCACGTCGAGCTCGTTTACGACGACGACGAGGGCGGCGCGGACTTCGAGCCCGCACCCGAGGCAGGACACTGAGCATGTTTTCCACTCGTCTTCTTCTCGGAGTCGTTGCCCTGGGCGCGCTCGCGGGCTGCCGTGGGCAGACCTCGCGCGAGACGCCGATCTTCGGCATCCGGAACATGTACGACCAGCCGCGGTACGACGTGCAGGAGGAGTCGGCGTTCTTCCCCGACCACCGCACGATGCGTCCCCTCGTCGAAGGCGTCGTCGCGCACGATCAGGAAGTCGATCCGCAGATCGCGCACGGACGTCTCGAGGACGAGACCGGATACGTCCTCGAGATCCCGAAGGCGGTCGTCGACCGTAGCGGCGGCATGCAGGCGCTCGTCGAGCACGGCAAGGTCCGCTACGGGATCTACTGCACGCCCTGCCACGACAACACCGGCAGCGGCGAAGGCCTCGTGAAGCGCCGCGCCGTCGCCGGCGGCGCCGCGGCGTTCGTCCCGCCGACGTTCCACCAGGACCGCATCCGCCACATGCCGGACGGGCAGCTGTTCGCGACGATCACGAACGGCAAGGGCAACATGCCCCCGTACGCGATGCAGATGAGGCCGGACGATCGCTGGTCGATCGTCGCGTACGTCCGCGCGCTGCAGGTCGCTCAGCCGAAGTTTGCTGCGCCGGCCCTCGCGCCGACGGCCGTTCCGGGCGGAACGAGCATGCCTGCCCCTGGGGGAACCACGATGACTGCGCCCGCCGCGACGCCGACCGGCGCGCCCACGGCAGAGGCCGTTCAGGATGCGGCTGCGACCACGCCGCAGGAGAAGAAGCCGTGAGCGCTGCGAAGGCGAAGAAAGAATCCGACAACAACTGGAACCTCGCCGGCTCGTCGTGGGCGGGCGCGTGGAAGGTGTTCCTCGGCATCGGCATCCTCGGCCTCATCGGCTCGGGGATTGGCTACGCGCAGGACTCCAAGCGCTTCGCGTTCTCCTGGATGTTCGCGTTCGTGACGGTGCTCACGGTCGCGCTCGGTGCGATGTTCTTCGTTCTCATCCAGCGCCTCACGTCGGCTGGATGGAGCGTCACGGTCCGCCGCACCGCCGAGTTCTTCTCGCTCGGCGTCCTCGTCCTGATCCCGCTGTTCGTTCCCGTGCTGATGACGATGGACCAGCTGTTCCCCTGGCTCCACGATCACTCGCCGGAGGCGGGCCACGCGTCGGGACCGGCGAAGCACAGCTCGCTCGACCTCCTCGTGAAGCCTGCGTACGCGCAGGAGCACGCGGACGAGCCGAAGAAGGAAGCGCACCCGGAGCTCGCGCCGAACCACGGAACGCCGCCGCCCTCGCATCCGAGCGATCCGGCTGGCGCGCTGCCCGGCGCGCACGGCGGTCCGCCCTCCGACTCGCCCCAGCACGGCGCCCATGGTGACGTCTCGCAGGGCGAGCACTACGCGCACCAGGCGGAGCACGGCCCCCTCGGTGACCCGCACGAGCTCATCGAGCGGAAGATCATCGAGAAGAAGAAGCCGTACCTGAACAGGACGTTCTTCCTCATTCGCGTCGCCATCTACTTCCTGGTCTGGGGATTCCTCGCCTGGAAGCTGTTCGGCTACTCGATCGCGCAGGACAAGAGCAAGGACCCGAAGCTCACGCTCGCGGCCCAGCGCTTCTCCCCGCCGGCGACGTTCCTCTACGGCCTCACGCTCACGTTCGCGGCGTTCGACTGGATCATGTCGCTCGAGCCGACCTGGTTCTCGACGATCTTCGGCGTCGTCATCTTCTCCACGGGCGTGGTCTCGAGCCTCGCGCTCATCATCCTCGTGACCCTGGCGCTCCGCTCGGCGGGTCCGCTCAAGGGCGCCGTGACGATCGAGCACTATCACGACCTCGGAAAGCTGATGTTCGGCTTCCTGGTCTTCTGGGCCTACGTCCAGTTCTCGCAGTTCATGCTGATCTGGTACGCGGCGCTTCCGGAGGAGACGACCTTCTTCCACAACCGCTGGGACTACGCTCCCTGGGACAAGGTCTCGCAGGCGCTCATCTACTTCCACTTCATCGTCCCGTTCTTCTGGGTCATCTCGCGCAACTTCAAGCGCAACGTCGGTCGTCTCCAGATCGGCGCCGCGATCCTCCTCGTGATGCACGTCGTCGACATGTACTGGTTCGTGATGCCGAACTACCACCTCGGTCAGGCCGGCTTCTCGTTCCACTGGGTCGATGCTGCGTGCCTCCTCGCCGTCGCCGGCATCTACGGCGCGTTCGTCTTCAACCGCATGACGCAGCACGCGCTCGTTCCGGTCGGCGACCCCCGCCTCCAGCGCTCGCTGCAGTTCCTGAACGCCTGACGAGAGACAGAGAACTCCATGGCGACCGACAACACACCGCCGAGACTGAAGCTCATCGTCACGATCGCGGTCATCACCGTGATCACGCTGATCGGCATCGATTTCGTGATGAAGAGCTACTACGCGATGATGACCGACGAGGCCGCGCGCGAGAAGCTCGCACCGACTCGTGAGAAGGACGAGCAGCACGCCGCCGAGCACGCGGCGCTGACGAACGCTGCGGTGCCGATCGAGAAGGCAATGGCCGAAGTCGCCAAGGGCGCTCGTCCTGCCGCGATCACTCCGCAGCAGTCGGAGGACCTCGGTGCGATGACCGGCTGGAGCAAGCTCCCGAAGCCGGCTCCGACGCCGCAGCCCCGCGCCCCCGAGGCTCCCGCTCCGGCGGCCGAGGGCGACGCGGGCGCAACGCTCGCCGGTGACGCGGGCGCCGCCCCGCTCGCAGGTGACGCC
>JAEXCN010000489.1 GCA_023402175.1 Pseudomonadota bacterium
ACATCGGATTTACGCGCTTCTGAGAGCGCTCGCCACCGCTTCAGGCGATCTTTCGGAGGCGCGGCTGATGATGGCTGACGATCTATGGGCTGCCGTCACGATCGGCAGCGCCGAGATCTTGCGCCCCGCCGCGGGCCGACTGCCGTACCGGTTCGGACCGGACCACCTTTCGCGGGATCGAGCGCTCGATAGGATCCGCGGGCGGCTCGGCGACCTTGCCGGAGTATTGGCCAGCGGTGCGAGCGCCGAGGCGCTTGCAGTCTTCCGGGAAGCCACGCACGACTGGACCGACGGGTTCGAGGTCACGACCGCGCCTGAGCGCCTGGCGCAACACCTCATATTGACGACGCGGCTCGCCGAGCTCCCCGCGGTGGCCGACGCGCTTTCGGCGCTGTCGAAGGCGACCGGCTCGATCGACGGCTACGTGAAATCGCTTGCGCTGTCGCTCGCCAAACTCCCCTCCTTTGTGGACGAGAGCGCGAAGCTCCTGCGAAGTCTCAACGCGGGCGATGGGCTCGCGGCTCAGTATGCGGTGGGCCTGGGGCAGCTCACGGAAGCCCTGGACCTGGGCGACGGTCTCGCGCGTCGACTGGCCGACTTCATCGGCCCTAGCTTCTCGGCGGAGGTGGGATCGCTCCTCGACGGAGTGCAAAGCGCTCGCGGGTTGGGACGAGCGCTCTCCTCCTTTGGCCTCGGCGAGATCGGCGCGACCGTCCTCACCGGCGGGGTAAGTGCCATCGCCACCAGCTTCCTCGGCAAGCTCTTCGACTTCGCCGGGGACCAGGGCGTGCTCGGCGAGCAGCTTGCGGCTCTGCAGCGAGAGGTCAAGCAACTACGTACCGAAATGGCCGAGCGATTCGCTCGCGTCGACGCTCGCCTGAATCAGATCTTGGACATCCTCACGACCGAGTTCGGCGAGATCAACGACGCCCTCGCACAGGTGCTCAGCAACCAGGACGCGCTCTTCGAGCGACTCGACCACCTAGAGGAACGGATCGACACTCGCTTCGACCGCTTGGAGGACTACCTCCGCGCGTCGTTCCAAGAGCTCAAGCTGGATGATTTCAAGACGACGTACTTGCAGTACGTGGGGCAGGGTGAGCCGACCGCCGAGCGGGAGCGCTTCAACTACGCGCGTGCGATTTTTCTGAAGCTCGCCACGGAGGACGCCTTCCGCGACATCCTCGCCGGATCGGAAGGCCGGTCGTTCGAGGCCAAGAACCTCGCGCATGAGATGTCGAGACCTCTCCATGGAAACCTCGACTACCTACGGCAATGGGTCGCGAAGCTCGATCCGACGTCGACGAGCGATGCGGGCGTCATCGGCAACGTGTGGGCATGGGCGATGGGCGCGAAGGCTTGGATGGAGCTGATTCGCCTCAATCCCCAGCATCCAATCAACAGCAATGACATTCAGGCGATCCGCGGCGCGGGCCGGGCCCTCGAACGATCGCTGCGTCGCCTCCTCTGGAATGACCAAAACCAACCGCGCAGCGTGGTGGTGTCGGCCATCTCGGAAGAGGCTGTCCGGGATTTGAAGGCGACCATCGCCGAGCTTCGCGGACACTTCGTCGAGTGGAAGGCCAGCGCGAATGCATCCGCTGTGTCGCTGTTCGGGGAACCGGCACCGACGGGAGCGGAACTTCTGCCTACCACCTTGGCTCCGCAGACGCCGGAGCTCGTGGCCATTGCAGCACCGGACGGCCTACGCGCCAGCCTTTCGGCGGTTCCGGGGCTTCTGTCTGCAATCGGGTCGTTGGTCGCGTCGTCGCAACCGCTCGCCGCCACCTATGTCGCTCGCTTCGCAGTGGTGGAGCACTGGCGGAATCCCGCGGCGTACTTTCAGCTCGACGACGGCCGGGTGGTCCCCGTTGCGAAGAACACGGATCGCCTCATCGTCGAGGCCATTGTGACGCTCAACGGCAAGACGCTCGTCCGCGCACACGTGAGGTCCCAACCGATCGAGACGCTTTCGTACACGTGGACCGGCGGTCACGCTAGCGGGAAGCGGGTCTATCACGAGAACCAACTCGATTTGCGCGGGGCTCTTGCTCAGCACTGGACCGCGGGGCAGAAACTCGCCGCGAACGTCGCTGTCACGACGGAGGGCTCGGCGCCCTCATCGGTGCGGGAAGCGATCTCCGCCGCGAATGCCAACACCGCCGACCTTCGAGCGCGGTACCGGGCAGCTCTGACCACAGCGCTGAAACGCGACGGGGGGGCCGCGGCCTCAGCTCCCGGCGCGACCCCGCTGGCGTCGACAGCGGGGATCCTCAGGGGCCGGGAGGCGCTGTTCTTCGCGCTTTTGCGAGTGGGTCTGGGCACGACGCACGAGCGCGACGACCTTCAAGCGGTGCTCTACGGCCCGGAGGGCATTTCGAACGGGTGCGAGCGCATCCTCGTCTGCTTCGAGGACACGGACCCAACCCGGGTGTGGGGACGATTGCGTGTGCTCGAACAGGCAAGCGTGCACGCGACGAGTCGGGTCTTGGAGGTCGTTCGCTCACGAGAGAGCAGCGTGAGTGGCCTCGAGCTCTCGCGGGTGACCGCAGACGAGCTGCTTGCCTTCCAGTCGGCGCGCTGGACCGCCTGACTCCATCCATCGGGATCTGCGTCGCCACAACAACGACGCCGAAGGCATGCGTCTGCGTCATGAGCGAGACGAGCGGGCGCTTGGTCGGCGGGCTCCTGGGTGAGGAGGAAGAAAGCCGTACACCTCGTGGCGCCGCGCTGGTTCGTCCTGCGCGACGCGCACACGGAGGGCGCGCCGGTCCTCTTCCAGCCGCGATGGGCGATGTCGTTCTTGCGCGGGCTCATAACGCGGCGCGAGCTCACGCGCGCGCTGCACGAGCACAACCGCGAGAACGCCGATGCTGTCGATCGCGAAGCCGCGGCACCGTGACGGGCTCGACGTCCTCCGCGCGCGTAGCCGCGCCGCGCACGTTCCGTCGGCGCGCTCAGGCGAGAAGAGCAATCTACGCCTCGTGACGTGGAACATTCGCGAGCTCGGAAAGCGCGAACACCTGCCAGAGAGCCTGCATCTGATCGCGGCCATCCTGGGAGCATTCGACCTGGTGTCGCTCATCGAGCTCCGCGACGATACGCGCGATCTCCGCGCCATCTTGAGCATCCTCGGCAGCGACTGGGACATCGTCTTCTCCGACTACGTCCGCGACGCCGGCGGTGTATACGGGGCAGGCACGACGTTCGAATGGGTCGGTCTGGTGAATCGTCTCGCCTTCGACGCCGCCTTGCTGCGCGTCGCCGGTCTTCCGAGCAAGACCACCGCATCTGCAAGCGTGACAGACATGACGATGGTCGCGAGCTTCCGACGAAAATGCACGAAGCTAACGAAGTGCTGAACGTCGATTGCAAGCCCTGGCCGGCGCGTCGACTGCTTCGGCTGTACTCGGCTCTCGCGTAGCCGGTCGAGCCCAAGCAGTGTACTCTGCGTCCCGCCATCGAGCAATCGAAGCGGGCGAGCGGATTGGGGATGCAGATGAACCCGCCGAGCAAAAGAAGTCACGTCTAAATGGGGAGCGCGTTCACTAAGTTGGGTCGCGTCAGGCCAATCGCCGTGGGCACGCTCGCGGTCGCCGTGGCGTTGGCGGCGGTGTTCGCGTTGGCGCCCCCGCTGCGGTCGACCGAAGCCATGAAGCTCGTACCACACACTCGACTTGCAACCGACGTCGCCGCGGGCGCCGTCGAACAGCTCACGATCCGCGCTTCTTCGGTTCAATATCGGGTTCGAACCGGCGGCGATATCATCACAAGGGTTGCGTCGTTACCCGACGGAGAGGAAGTCGTTATTAGCGCCGGTGGGACGGTAGCGGGGCCGAGAATTCTCGGCGAGAACGCGGGTATTGATCCAGCGAAGGCGGTCGAGCCGCTCCTCAAGATCCTTACAGCGCTCGGTGGCTTGGTCGTCTTCGCGTGGGGCTTGATTCAATGGCGGGAGCAGGAGCGGGGTAAGCGAGCGGAGCGACTCGAGACGATCATCTCGTTCTTCGAGTCGTCGCCGCTCCTCCGTCTTGCCGTTCAAGCGATCGATTACAACAAGCGCAAGTACAAGTTTGACGACGAACTGCTCGAATGGAACAGCAACGTCGTCAAGGATGCGCTGAGGGTCCATACCCGGTACCGAAGCGAAATCGAATTTCCTTACCCACAGGCTCTCCTCCGCGATGCTTTCGATGCCCTCCTAGGGTTCAATGCTCGGCTCGAAGTCGCCATCGCTGGAGGCCTCGTCGATGAGCAGCATGCGATCGACTACTTCGGTTACTACCTGCGCCGGATGCATGACATGGACGAACACCAAGGGGAGCCCGACGACGCGCAGGAGCGGATGGCGCGGTACGAACAAGCTTATGGCGATCCACGGCTCATCAACTCGCTCTACGAACGGGTCGGTCGTCGGCGGTTGAGCGTCGGCGAGCGCAATGTGATCCGGCTCGAGGTGAAAGGCGCCCCGCCGCAGCAAGCGACCTTGCGCTTGCGTCGAGGCGGGGACCCCAAGTCGCCAATCGAGATTCCTATCGCCCCGGCGAGCAAAGACGTGGTGGCAGATATCATGCGAGCAATTGGCCGAAGTGCGCCCCGGCTCACGGTCAAGCGTCTGAAAAACATCGTTACGGTAGCGTCCGAGCCCGGTGACAGTCTCTGCTGCGACATCGATCCGATGCTTGTAGGAACGATCTCGGAGCGAACGGCCTTCGGCAGCCGTCCGGCATTCAACTCTGCCGAGGAAGGTGGTCCGCCGCCTCTCGTCAGCCCCCCCCAAAAATCGGTCGACTCGGGGTAGAACCGAGTCGCGGCGGCGAGGGCGGCGCGAACTACGCTACGAGCTGAGTCGGGAGAAAACATGGCACAAATACTCATTCATGATCGCAAAGCGACGAAGGCCTACGCAGAAACGTGGTGTCGCGCCGGCAACGATTGCCCGGACGGGCAGTTCTCCGGCATCGAAGGTGGCATCATAAACACGGACTGCACGCACTTCATCAGCCACGCGCTCTTGGCTGGCGGCGTGCGCGTCCCTGGAGACGGCATTGCGCAATGTAAGAGCGGCTTGTCCTACCGGGTCAAGGAACTGGAGGCGTGGTTCGCTGCCGGTGTCGCGAAGTACGCCAACGTCAAGCGTATCGATTGGGTGCAGGCGGGTGCCGACGACTTCGTCTTCCTCGAAGGCTTCCGCTGGCGGGACCTCGAGTTCTCCGTCACGCATGTCATGCTCGTCGGCGGCCCAGTCGACAGCCAGGGCTCGGTCGTCTTTGGCCACAGCAACGAGCGTTGTGGCAAGGAGCACATCGACTACGATGCAGCCTCCAAAGCTCGCTTCTATCGTATCGAGCCCAGCCCCCTCGACGGAGCATGGCGAAGCACCGACCCGGACAGCCGCTTCGGGCTGAACATCTCCGGTCGCGAAGTGGTGTTTGCGGAGTACAAGCGGGGTTCGCCCACGCCCTTCAAGAAAACAGTCACGCTCGTGAGCGACGATGGCGGCAGCCTCGTCCTCCGCCGCGAGGTCGACGACCCGTTGCTTCAGTTCCTCGACTTTCCAAGCGCTTCCTTGCGCGCTGCTATCCTTGCGAAACACCCGGATCCGTCGACCTTGACCTTGACCTGGGCCGACGATGCTCCTGCGGGCGTTTGGCGTGGTCTGCTCGTCCGAAAGAAGCCCGACGGTACACTGCAGGAGGTGGTTCCCTCGGCATCCGTCCCACCGAAGTCGTTCGGCTTCCGGCGCGCGTGATGCTGAGCACGCCGGTCGGACCTCGCCCCCCGCGCCGATATCGTCGCTTGGCGGACGTCAGTTGCGGAGGTTCGGGCTAGACGTGCTCTGCTGCCAGCGTTGCTCCAGCCGCCCTCGCGTCGTCGTTCTGGACGCTCGCCGGAGCCGCCGCGGCGGAACGTGGACCGATGCAGGCATCCAGCAGCTCGTCGCCGCGGAGTTGGGACGCATCGAGGCCCCCCCGGAGCTTCCCGCGCACGACTTCTGAGTGATCGGATGCTCCCCGGAGCTTCCGCGGGTCGAATTGGGAGCGTTCGAGGCTGCCCGGAGCGCTCGGACGCGCGATTCGGACCGATCGAGGCTTCCCGGAGTTTCCGCGGGTGGAACTCGGGTCGATCGAGGCTCCCGGGAACTCTCCGACGCGCGATTTTGGATCGACGGAGGCTCCTGGGAGCTTGCCGCTCCCCGCGCGCCGCAGCCGTGCGCTTGACGATGTGCGCACGGTGGGCGACCTTCACCCGCCTGTTGCGCGGTCGGGGGGCCAGCGCAGTAGGGAGGATAGCCCGAAATCGTTGTCGTTCGTCATCGGGCCCTCCGAGAAGGAGACGACGCCGACACGTTCGCGCCTTCGCTCTACACGAAGTCACGCAAGCGGCGGACGACCGAGACTGAGCCGGATGACGAGGGCGATGACGCGGATGGTGGTGGCGACACGGTGGAGCAGCCCGGCGTCACACCGACGAACGGATACCCACGCTGACCGTCGCCCTCAGCCCTCCACGAAGCTGAACGGCGCGGCGGCCTTGCTCGTCGCGCCGTCGGGATCGTGGGTGCATGCCCCGTTGCCCGCACGGCCCTCCTCACCTCGTTCGCGGGCGCTTCGTCGTCATCGCGTCTCTCCCGCGCACCGGTCACGCCGCACGCGCGAGCACGTCGCTCGGCCCATGACTCCTCGAGCTCAGCGCTTGCGCCGGCTCCACCGAAACCGAAGTTCGGGAGGCCACGTCCTGGAAAAGCGGCACGACGTCGTCGAGCGATGCGGTGCGCGGGCCCCTCGGAGCCGCAAGTGTTCGCGTCGACACTGTGGGGTCCGATCGGTGCGCCGAAGGCGGCGAGTGCCGCGAAGACCTTCGCCGAATTGGCAGAAGTCGCGCGCACGAGCACGTCCAGATCTTCGGTTGCGCGCGGGCGTCCGTGGACGGCCATCGCCCAGCCGCCGATCAGGACGAAGTCTACTTGCGCGTCGCGAGCTGATGCAGGCACAGAAGCCATTCGATCTGACGGTCTTTCCGAGCGACAGGCATGGCTACGGCAGCCCTCAGGCGCGCCAATACGTGTCAATGCGCGTCATCGAATATTTCGCGGAGCACCTCTGACACGATCACCACGGAATACGCCGGCGGCAGCACCGGTTTACCGATACTGGAGGGTCGGCTGATGCCGCACGTTCGAATGATCGCGTTCGCGATAGTGGCGGCATCGGCGGCAGGATGCAGGGATACGACGACTTTGGCGTCGCGTCCGACGTCTGCGAGCGGGCCGGCGACCGCGTCCGAGGCGCACGCAGACCAGGCACCCGATCCGGTCGAGCTGCTCGTCGCACGACCCCGCCGGGGTGGCAGGCGGAACGATGGATGAACAGCCCACCGCTCGCGCTCGCGGCTCAGCGGGGCTCCATGGTGCTAGTGCGGTGGTGGACGGCAGGATGCCCGTTCTGCTCGGCGACGGCGCCGGCGTTGCGCGCGTTCCACCGTACGTACGCCGAGCGTGGCCTGAAGGTGATCGGCATGTATCACCACAAGGAAGACACCCCGTTCGATCCGAGCGTCTACGAGGAGACTGCGCGCAAGTACGCATTCACCTTCCCGGTCGGGTTCGATCCTGAGTGGCGCACGCTCAAGAGCTGGATGCGCGATTCGCGCGGACACGAGGTGAACACCGGCTATTCGAGCGTCACGTTCCTGCTCGACAAGCACGGCGTCGTCCGCCACGTCCATCGGGGAGGGCAGTACATCGATGGCGACGCCGCGCACGCGGGGCTGGTCGCCGCCATCGAGCGCCTGCTGGCGGAGCCATGAGCAGGGTCGTCCGATTGTCTCGCCGATGCGGAGACAATCTGTGCCGCGTACTCGGCGCGGCACCCCTCGAGAGCCTCGCGATGAGCGCGCTCTCCCGCGTGCCCCCTAGTTCGTGACGAGGGGCCTCGTGACGAGCCTACGTGTCGCCATCCCGCTCGGGAACGCGTAGCTGGCGCAGAAGTCCCAGCCCCACAGAGTTGCCGTGAACGCACCATCGCTGTGGAGATTGTGAGCGCCGTAGTAACAGCGGTTCTGGCCAGATCCGGCGCCCGGCTTGCGACCCGCAGAGATGTCGACCCTCGCGAACTCGTAGATGCCAGACGTGCCGACGGGAACGAACCCCGTCACGGGCCCGCCGAGGCAATCGAGGGTGACGTCCTTGAATTCCCCGTCGGTCTTCGCGCGCACGACGACGAGCGACGTCTCCGCGTACGTTGGGTCGGCATAGAAGCTCGCCGCGTTCAGATACTGTCCGGTCGGGACGACGTTGACGAGCTCCGGATCGCCATGAGTGTCGAAACCCCGTCCGCTGCCCCAGTAGTCGCCGCCCTGGCCGGTCATGTACGCGGCCATGTAGATCGGATGTTCGGCGTCCTGCGTGCGCACGACGAAGGCTTCTCCCGTGCCGGAGGCGAACGTGGCCATTTGGCCGGCGTTCAGCTCGAGAGGTGCCCCACGGGGGATCACCGGATCGTACGCGAGACGTGTCCCGTCGCGCGCGGCGACGATGCGGTACGGCACGGGCTCGCGCTCATCGCCGACACGCGGTCGATAGCCGACTCCGACGTATTCGGATCCCCACTGCTCGAAGGCCGGGATCTGCGTGCCGATGATGTCACACGTTCCGACGTCCGACGGAATGTCGGAGCAGGCGTGCCCAGCGAACGTGCTTATTGGCTTCGTCGACGTGACGAAGCTGCCGGTGAGCTCCTCCTGCTGGACCAGCTGGAAGAACTGACCCTTGTCGAGATGGTACACGGCGGGTACGCCCGCCGGAGAGCCCACGATTCCAGCGCCATCTTGGATGGTGACCCTCGGGACGATGGTGACGTCGGTGTCGTCCTCCGAAGCGACGATCTGCAGGCCCGGTGGATAGGTGCGTCCCTGCGACCACGCGTTGATCAAGATCGCTTCCTTCGTCCAGGTCGGAACCGGCAACAAGAGTGTTGCCGACGGGACGAAGCTCGCTGCCCCACCGAACGGGTAGATGGTCGCGGCGCTCACGGGCGCGCTCGTGCTCAGATGAAACGATGAGCCGAACTGCGTGCCCTTTGGGTAGTAATCATACTTGAGTGCCGGGGTGACTCCCGAGGGGCAAGCGATGTGGCCTCGGTCTTCGTCCGCGGGTCGGTTGGGTCGGTCCAGGCGGTCCGAGACGAATACGATGACGCCCTCGCCCGGGGAGATGGCTCCGCGGTGGAGGGCCAGCGTCGCTTCGCCCGAGGTCGTGCGGTATACCGACTTGGAAAGATCGAGATCCTTTCCCTCATATTCGAGCCGGAGGTCGACCGGTATCGTGGATGTATTGACGACGTAGGCCGCGAAGCAGCTTTGGGAGAACTCAGTGGCCGATATGAGCAGCGGCGGTTGGAGATAGAACGCGCAGCCGTTCGAGCTCGCCGCCGCAGCGGCGGCGTCACACGGCGCTTGGCACCGTCCGCCACCACACGCGAGCTCGGGCGAGCACGGGACGACCTCGCCCGAGCATCGAACGACCGAGCGGCCGTCGAGCGAGCACTTGTCCTCGCAATCCCCCGCGTCGACCGTGGAATTGTCGAAGCCAGGAGCGGGATTGGAGAAGCCGGAACCATCATCGCCGCAGGCGCCCAGATC
>JAEXCN010000515.1 GCA_023402175.1 Pseudomonadota bacterium
GGCGGGGGCTGCGATCCGCCGACGATCTTCTCCGTCCACTGGCCGATGTGATTCGACGTCTGGAGGTTCTGGAACGGGAGATAGAACCCGGTGTAGCTGCCGTCCTGACCGGCGAGGACCTTCGCAGGGTCGACCGCGAACATCCACAGGTGCTGCGAGCCGCCCGTTGCACGAAGTCCGACCTTGCGCGTCGAGGCGATGGTGAACCAGAAGAGCTGGCCGTCGCGATGCTTGGTCTTGAACGGTGCCGACCGCGGGAAGGTGTCGGCGAGGTTCGTCGCGCTCCCGTCCGCGACGCCGCCCTTCGCTGTGTTCGCGAGCAGAACGGGCGCCGAGCCCGGGACCGGCTTGATCGCCCACGTCTTCGCGCTCGGGTCCGCGTCCCCATCGCAATCGTCGCTTTCCCAGTTCGTGGGGCAGATCGACTCCGAGAAGTAGAGGAACGACGAGTCCGGGACGAAGTTCGGGTTGTACCGGGCGTGGAACTGGAGCTCCGCGACGAGTGCCTCCGGAGCCGCCCAGTCGTTGCCGGCCTTCTTCAGGATCTCGATGCTCGTTTTCTTCGGGCGCTGCGTCGTCGTGGTGGGACTGCCCACTCGCGTGACGGCGATCGTCGCTCCGTCCGGCGACCAATCAGGATGGTCCGGCTTGAAGGGAAGGTCCTTGCTGGTCTCGCGGAGCCCGGTCGTGCCGTTGTGGAAGTAGAGCTTGTTCTTGTTCGCATCATCGCCGTAGACGGCGACGAACTTCGAGCCGTCGGGATTGAACGATGCGAACTGGACGCGGTTCGCCCCGCCGTTGGTCGTCGTCGGGCCGACGGTGAGCCACGATGAATCGGTCTTCGGTATCGTCAGATCGCCCAGGAAGATGAGCCGACCGTCGTTCTGTCCGCCGACCGACGCGACGAGCTTGTTGCCTTGTCGCGAGAGCGCGTGGCAGCCCGGGCACGTGCCGATCCCGTTGTCGGTCGACACGACGTACGGCTCGGGATCGCCGCTCGCCGCGCCGAAGTCGAACCGCAAGATCGATTGCGGGGCCGAGACGGTCCAGTAGTAGAGACCGCCGTCGACACGGTTCTCTGCGAACTCGATCGTGAACTCGTCGGACTCGCCGAACGCGGAGCCCGCGTCGTCGGTGCCGCGGATGCGAAGCTTCACCGGGCCGCCGCCGCGGTTGCTCTCGGCCAGGTGGCCGTAGCCCGCTTCATCGAGCTCGAAGCCGCAGGCACCGGCGACGTACTTCGCGCCGCCCCCGCAACGCGAGTAGTAGACGATCTCCGCCGACGCGCTCTTGAAGCTGATCTCGAACAGCTGGTTGCTGGCGTTGCCGGGACGCCAGTGCACCTCGAGTCGGCGCAGGTTCGGCGGCAGCATCGTGCCGTTGTTCGGATATGCGAGCTCCGGCTTGCGTGCTGCGACCGGCGTACCGGTGAACTTCGTTTCGGGGTTCGGCGGCAACGCGTTCCCAGTCGCGGGCGACTGCAGCGTGCTCAGGAGCTTCACCGTGAGCGACGTAGTGACCTTCACCGCGCCGGTCGAATTCGAAGCGGTCGCCTCGACGGTGAGCTTGCCTCCGCGCTGCGGAGGATCGGTCGGCTTAGCCGGCAGCCGCGACGTGAACAACGGGCCGCCGTCGAGCGGGAAGCCGCCGACGAGGAAGTTGTCGGGCACGTAGAAGACCACGCGGTTCGTCAGGTCTTCTTCGACGTTCGATCCCTTCACCTTGCCGAAGACCTTGTACGTCTTCGACACGGTCTGCCCGGCACTGACCGTGAGCACCGCGTCTGCGGGCTCGATGCGCATCGTCGCCGTATCGATGTCCGCGGCACTGTCCGGTGCGTTCGGATCGCCACTGCTGCCGCCGCTGCTGTTCGGATCGCCGGGAAGGATCCCGGAGCTCGCGCCGCCGCTGCTCGCACCGCTGCTTGCGCCGTTGTCGAATGTCGATCCGTCACTGCCTCCGCACGCGGCGGCGATGACCGAAGCGGTGACCACTGCAGTGACCAACACGAGCGAGGAGCGCATGGGTGAAAGTTTATTGGCGCGCGTAACACCACGAAGGGGTAACTGCGACGACCAGTCAAATTCGTCGGAGTCCGTGGGTTCCCGCCGCGTATGTGGTCGTCACGCGTTCTTCGGGTGACCGACGGCGCGGGCCCGCACGCCCGGACGAACCGCTTCGTGGCGCAACGGCTGAGCCGGCGTCAGCGTTTCGCGAGATGGGCGCACTTCGGCGCGTCGACGACGATGGTGACGCCCTGGTTGCTCGGGACCTGCGCGTTCAGGGCGGCCGTCCGCTCCGGGTGACCGGTGAAGATGTCGACGTGCTCGCCCTGCACCTTCAGCCCGCGGTCCTCGACGATGAAGCAGCCGTCGATCGAGCCCTCGTTCGAGCCGCGGGAGATGCCGTCGAGCTCGGGAATGTAGATCACCGTCCCCATCGGGAGGACTTGCGTGTCGGCGGCGACGGTGCGTAGGGGCGTGATCGGGCCGCCGGAGGCGCCGCGGCCCCAAGGGAATGTCTTCCGGTCGAGAGCATCGAAGCAGATGCGTTGGCTCGTGCGCGGGCAGATCTCTGCGCATGCGCAGTCGCGCTTCGCGAAGCTGACGGTGCCTCCGTTTGCGAGCGAGCCCGAGCCCTGCACGCACACGGCCTCGAAGAACCCGCGCGGGACCTTCGCGATCGGCTCGCACTTGGCGTTCATCAGCGGGACGGGCGGTCCGCCGTGCTCGGACTCGATGGGAAAGTCGTAGTACGTGTTCCGGAAGGTCCCGAGGACCTTGCCCCCGCCGCCGGTGCGGTCGACCATCGACTCCTTCGCTGTCGGTTGCGCTCCGATCGTTCGCGTCGGAGCGTGCGCCTGCCGGGGGTCACCGCCACGCTCGTACTGCATCGGGGCGCGCTCTTCTTCGACGAGCGGCTGCTCGACCCACTTCGTCCCGCCGCCCCAGCCTCCACACGCCACGCTTCCGGCCAGAGACGCGAGCGACGAGCAGTAGAGTAGAGCGGCGCGGCGCACCGCTCGATCCTAACCTGCGGGCGGCGCCGAGTGCGACTTCCACGCGCGAACGCGCTTCAGCGGCAAGCTGCGAGCGCGTCGAGAAAGCTCTCCGCCCACGTGATCGCGTTCGAGCGCTGCACCGTGGCGAGAAGCTTCGTGTGCCGCGCCTTGCGCTCGTCGCGCTGCATCCGGAGCGCCCGATCGAGCGCTCGGGCCATTCCGTCGATGTGATACGGGTTCGTCAGCACCGCGTCCTGCATCTCGACGGCGGCGCCGGCGAACTTCGAGAGCAAGAGCACGCCCGGATCTTCCGGGTCCTGCGCTGCGACGTACTCCTTTGCGACGAGGTTCATGCCGTCGCGCAGCGGGGTCACGTAGCCGACCGCCGCCATGCGGTAGAGCTGCGCGAGCTGCTGCTTTCCGTACGAGCGATAGAGGTATCGAACCGGCACCCACGACGCTTCGCCGAGCTCGCCGTTGAGACGGCCGACGATCGACTCGATCGACGCGCGCTGCTCGGCGTAGAGCGGCACGTCCGCACGGGATGGAACCGAGATCTGCACGAGCGAGACCTTCCCGCGCCACTCGGGAAACATCTCGAGCATGCGGCCGAACGCGAGGAGGCGCTCCGGGATCCCTTTCGTGTAATCGAGCCGATCGACACCGAGCACGAGCTTGGCTTCGCCGAGCGTGCGCATCAGGCCGTCGATCTCCTCGACGACGGCAGGCTCGGGCGGCTCCTGGAAGGCGTCGGGAAGGATCCCGATCGGCAACGCGGTGACGTGCGTCTCGCGACCACGATGTTTGACGACGTCGTCGGAGACCTTCGACGGAAGGAGCGCCGCGGCGCACGACAGGAAGTTCGCGACGTGCTGCGGCGTGTGGAAGCCGAGCAGATCGAAGTCGAGCAGCGCGTCCATGACCTGCGCTGCCCACGGGAGCATCGAGAAGATGTCGAGCGACGGGAACGGGATGTGGAGGAAGTGCCCCATCGGTCCCGTGTGCCCGCGCTGGCGCATCACGCGTGCGAACAGGAGGAGGTGATAGTCGTGCGCCCAGATCGAGGCGCGCGAGCTCGTGTGCGGCGCCGCGAAGTCGGCGAACGCTTCGTGCACTTCCTTGTAGGCCTCCCAGCCGGCGTCGGACATCTCGACGCGCGACGGGAAGGAGTGGAACAGCGGCCAGAGCGTGCCGTTGCAGAAGCCAGCGTAGTAGTTCCGGTACCAGGATTCCTTGTAGTCGACCCACGCGAGCTGCACCGAGCCGTCGCCGACTTGCTCGGAGACGCCTGTCGTCACGGGCTCGGAGCTCGAGACGGTCTTGCCGCTCCACCCGAGCCACATGCCCCGCCGGCTGCGGAGCGCGGGCTCGAGCGCGGACACGAGCCCTCCGACGTTCCTCTTCCGCTCGCCCTCGTCGCCTTCGACGTGACGGAAGTCCGGAAGCCGGTTCGACACGACGAGCAGATCCCGCGACGGCGCTGCCGCGGACGCAGCAGGCGGCGCGATCGGGCGCGGGAGGACGATGGGCAACGGCGTCTGCGCCGCGCGCACGCCATCGAGCCACCGAAGGACGGCACGGACCTCGTTCGCGTCGTCGAGCTCCCAGCGGGCGGCCGTCCGGCGCCTTTCGGCGGTGCGCACGACGACAGGCTCATCCGCTGGGCCGAGCGCCATGAACATGTGCTCGTCCGTGACGTCGTCCCCGAGCGCGAGGAGCCGCGCGTTCGCACCGGCGAGCTGGCGGATCCACGGCACCGCAGAGGACTTGCGGATCGAGGCCGGTCGAATCTCGGTGACGAGCACGCCTTCGAGCCGCTCGAACGCGGGTTGGTGTGCGATGAACGTATCGATGATGCCGTATGCCTCGATGAGGAGCTCGCCCCGGCGACCTCGTTGGACCTGCCGGTAATGGAGCGCGACGGTCGTCTGCTTGCGCTCGAGCAGTGCCCCGGGATGACGACGCGCGAGCTTCTCGAGGCTCTGCGCGAGCTCCTCGAGGGGCGCCGGATCGATCCCACCGACGTTCTCCCAGGCCCCCGCGCCGCGGCGGGTGGCCCCGTGCTCCGCGACGAGGAAGACGTTCGGGCTCCGGAAGAATGCTTCGAGCCACGATCGCGGGCGACCACTGACGATGGCCATGGTCACGCCGGGCTGTGCGGCGAGCGTCTCCACGAGCGAGATGGCGTCTGGATCGGGACGTGCCTCGTCGGGAGTACGCGCGAACGGGACGAGCGTGCCGTCGAGGTCGCACAGGATTCCAAGCGGCGTGTGTCGCGCGAGGGTGAGCCAGTGCTCCGTCGAGACGCCGTTACTGCCGTCCATCGAGAGCGATCGATACCACGGACCGTGCCGATCACGGTGAGACAGCTCGCCGCAATCGTTGGTGTGAGCGCGAAGGCGTGATGCAATCTCGTACGGTCGCGTCTTCGAGATGCTCGATGGCGCGCGCGTGTTCACGAAGATCCATGCGAAGAACGACGTCGTTCGATCCGATCGAGACAATGAGCGCGAGCGCGTGAGCGGTCGTCCGCTGCGCCTCATGGTCTACGACCGCACCTGCGTGAAGCGCGGGATCGGTCTGTCGAGCGCATGGTCGGCGGGAGCGATCCTCTACCGAGGCCTCGGGCGGTTCGATCGGAGCTTCGGCGCGAGCAGTTGGCAGGAAGCGCTCGAGTGGCTCGCGACGTTCGAAGCCTCCCGTCCGATCGAGCAGATCCAGTACTGGGGGCATGGCCGCTGGGGACGCGTCCTCGTCGGCAGCGACGTCCTCGACGCGGCGGCGCTCCGGGGCGATCACCCGCTGCATCCGCAGCTGCGCGCGATTCGTGAGCGGATCGTGCCGAACGGTCGCTCGCTTCTCTGGCTCCGCACGTGCGAGGCCTTCGGCGCGCGCGCCGGGATCGACTTTGCGCAAGCGCTCGCCGACTTCTTCGGCGCGAACGTCGCCGGGCACACCTTCATCATCGGAGCGCTCCAGAGCGGTCTGCACGGGCTCGCGCCCGGATGCCGGCCGGCATGGAGCCCGAGCGAAGGCCTCGCCGAAGGAACGCCGGAGCGGCCCGAGCGCGCGCTCTGGTCACGCCCCGAGCATCCGCGGACGATCACGTGTCTGTCGAACGCCGTCCCTCGCGCGTGGCTCGAAGAGGACAGCGCCCGCGCCGTGACTTCGACATCGAATCAAACCTGAGTACGAAGCCTCTAGTTCGATATCGAAGTCGCCGGCGTCACTTGCCCTTCTTCATGTCGGGGCTGCAGCCCTGCGCGCCGCAAGACGCAGAGGCCTTGTTCCGCGCGGGCGCGGGCGCGGACGACGGGGCGCTCTCTACCTCTCGGCCGGCATCGAGGGCGGCGCTCGTCGCTGCGGTCGGCGCGACTACGGTGGCCGCGGCGGCAGGCTCACTGGTCGTCGTTGCTGCGGGAGCTGCCTTTTCTTCGACGGCACGCGCAGGCTCCGACTTGCTGCACCCGATGCCTGTCGTGCTCGCCGTGAGTACAGTGAGCGCAGCGAAGATCGCGTCGTACGAGAGTGATCGGCCCATTACTGCGAAGCGTATCCGAAGCGCGATTCGTCGTCGCGCGCACGCCTCGACGTCGCTGTGAGACGAGAGAGAAGGGGCCGTAGCAATCCGCCCCGCACGCTCGCGCGCGCAGACTGTGAACGCCGGATGTCGTGTCTCATGCGTACAGAGGCGCAGGAGGCGTCGGCAGCGCACGGCCCCGGGGCATGCACGTTGCTCACGGTGCGCGGGGCGGCGAGGCATCTTCGCCGCACGATCACGCGCAGAAGTTCGTGAGCGCATCGCAACTCCCTGCCTCGCAGGGGTCTGCAACGTCATGAAGGAGATCGAACATGAGCAATCGCCACGACGAGGGGTTCGGAAGCGGGTTTAGGACTGAGTTCGACCCGCATCTGGACTGGGAGGGACCGCTCGGGACTCGAGGAGTCTGGCGTGAGCCGAGCCGCAGCCGGCGCTACTACCACGAGGACGAAGTCGGTGGGGGCAGCTGGAGCGGATTCGGTCGTGGAGTAATGGGGGATCGCTTCTTCGGCGAGCGTGGGCCGTGGGAGCGCGGATACGGCGCGTTCGAGCGCAACGTCGGCTTCGGACCGTTCGAGCGCAACGGGGGCTTCTACGGACATCCGTACGAGCGCAACGTCGGCTTCTACGGTCACCCCTTCGAGCGCAACGTCGGCGGCGGCATCTTCGGAACCACGCCGTTCGACCGCTTCGATCGCAACGTCGGCATGTTCGGAGCGACGCCGTTCGATCGCTTCGATCGCTTCGATCGCTTCGATCGCAACGTCGGTTCCTGGCATCCCTACGAGCGGAACAGCGCCTTCGGCACGAACCCCTTCTTCGGCACGAACCCGTTCGTGCAGACGAACCCGTTCATCGGCACGAACCCGTTCGTGCAGACGAACCCGTTCGTGCAGACGAATCCGTTCGTCCAGTCGCACCTCTTCGGCACGAACCCGTTCGTGCAGACGCACCCGTTCTTCGGGACGAATCCGTTCGTGCAGTCGCACCTCTTCGGCACGAACCCGTTCGTGCAGACGAACCCGTTCATCGGGACGAACGCGTTCCTCCACACGAACCCCTTCGTCGGCACGCATCCCTTCCTCGGGACGAACCACCCGTTCTTCGGGACGAACCACCCGTTCTTCGGGACGAACCACCCGTTCTT
>JAEXCN010000533.1 GCA_023402175.1 Pseudomonadota bacterium
GGCCGGAGTCGAGCTATACGGAGAGGACGATGAAAGAGCAGCCCAAGAAGCTCGCGCGCAAGGCACCCTTCGCCGGAGGTGAAGGGGGCAAGTCCGAGGCGAGCCGACCGGTCCGTGTCGCCGCGCAGCTCCGGCAGGAGGTGGCGCGCTTGATCGGTCGCGACCTCGCGGACCCGCGCCTCGAGGGGCTGGTCGTATCGAACGCATGGATCAGCGCCGACCTACGGCTGGCGAAGGTGTTCTTCCGCATCGCGACCACGTCCGAGGGGACCGAGCTCGAGGCACGGCGCAAGGACGCTTCGATCGCGCTCGAGCGGGCGAGCGGACGGGTCCGCAAGGCCGTCACGGCTCGACTCGGCTTGCGTGTCGCTCCCGAGCTGCGGTTCGTCTACGACGAAGGGCAGGATGCTCGGAACCGCATCGAGCAGCTGCTCGACGAAGTGAAGCGCGAGTCGAAGGGCGACTGAGCGAAAAGGCGTGTTCGAACGCGGCGAGCGGGGCACGCGCTCGGCCCGTTCGTGCTCTGCCTGAGGTCGCTGCTCGGCTTGCGTCAACGTCGTGCGTGCGTTACATCTCGGGCTGCTCACGAACTTCTCTCGCGAATAAAACGCGGCCGGGAAAGGCGTGGCGAGGGCCGAACCTCGGCGCCTCGCGGTGGCGCGGTCGACAAGACGACCGGCGCTGCGCTCTCCCGCAGCACGCGGCTCGACGGGAAGGGCAGCTGAGGACCCGCACTCGCGATCTCGAGTGCGCGCCGAGCCGCGAGAAAACTCAGAGACACAGTGACTCAGCTTCAAGCGCCGCCGCAGTCCGGCAGCGCCACTACCGCTCGGGGCTCAGCCCCGGCATCCGCCGACGCGTTCGCGGCGCTCGGGCTCACACACGAGCTCGTCCGCGCCGTCGCACAAGAAGGTTACACGCGGCCGACGCCGATCCAGCAGCGCGCGATCGCGCCGGTGCTCGACGGGCGCGATCTCCTCGGTTGCGCGCAGACGGGCACTGGGAAGACCGCGGCCTTCGTCCTTCCGATCCTGCAGCGTCTCGCGCGTTCGGCGCGGACTGGAAAAGTACGCGCGCTCATCGTCGCGCCGACGCGCGAGCTCGCGATTCAGATCGACGAGCGCGTGACGGCCTACGGTCGTCACCTCGGCCTGCGACACACCGTCATCTACGGCGGCGTCGGGCAGCGCGCCCAAGAAGAGGCGCTCCGCCGTCGTCCCGACATCCTCGTTGCGACCCCCGGTCGCCTGCTCGATCTGATGCAGCAGGGATTCGTTCGCCTCGATGGCATCGAGATCTTCGTGCTCGACGAGGCCGATCGGATGCTCGATATGGGCTTCATCCACGACGTCCGGAAGATCGTGGCTGCTGTCCCGAAGCAGCGTCAGACGCTGCTCTTCTCGGCGACGGTCCCCGGAGAGATCGCGCAGCTCATCGCGAGCGTCCTTCGCGATCCCGTTCGCGTCGACATCGCGCCCGAGGTCACCACGGCCGAACGCGTCGAGCAGTGCGTGCACTTCGTCGCGAAGACCGAGAAGCGCCACCTGCTCGAACGTCTCCTCCGCGAGGAGAAAGCCGAGCGCTCGATCGTCTTCACGCGCACGAAGCACGGCGCCAATCGCCTCGCCGAGCAGCTCACGCGCGGCGGCATGCGCGCCGAGGCGATTCACGGGAACAAGTCTCAGGGCGCACGTGAGCGCGCGCTCGAGGGCTTCCGCTCCGGCACGGTCCCCGTCCTCGTCGCGACGGATCTCGCCGCGCGCGGGATCGACGTCGACGGCGTCAGTCACGTGTTCAACTTCGATCTGCCGAACGTCCCGGAGAGCTACGTGCACCGTATCGGCCGCACGGGCCGGGCCGGCGCGAGCGGTCGCGCGATCGCGTTCTGCGATCCCGAGGAGCGTCCGCTGTTGCGCGACATCGAGCGGTTCGTGAAGAAGGCGATCCCGATCGCGGCCGGGCAAGGCTCGCCGTTGGCCGGAACGCATCCCGCGGCGGCTGTTGCACCGGCAGTCGATCACGGAGTATCGACCGCGGCACCGGCCGACCGTACGCAAGACGCAAGAGCAGTAGGACGACCTAGCTCGCGACGACGCCACAGGACGCGTCGCTGGCGAGGAGCACGCGTCGACTGATCAGAGGTAGACCCGATTCGCAGGGCGAGGCGCGGCTTTCGAGACCGCGCCTTCTTTGGAGGAGAAGCGCATGGCAAACCCGAGCATGAACAAGCGTCTCAAGGAGCGGCAGCGCCAAGAGAAGCAGCGTGAGAAGGCTGCGAAACGGATGGAGCGCAAGGCCGAGAAGGCCGACCGACCCACCACGGCAGACGGCGTCGATCCGGACATCGCGCACATCGTGCCGGGCCCGCAGCCGGTCTCCGAAGAAGACGAGTACTGATCGACCCGCGCACGAGCGCGACGAGAGAGCGGCGACTGGGCACCCGGAACACGGTGCCGAGCGCCGCTTCTTCGTTCCATCGTCGCGAAGGGCTGCTTACGAAGGCCGTCGCTCCCTTCTCGTGGACGCTCTCGAGGAACATCGTGGACGACGTCCGATCGATCAGGTCCCGTCGTCGATGATCGCCTGTTTGCATGGACAGCCGAGCCGCGTGCTCACGTCCGCGAGCGTCTCGGGCGGCAGCTCCGCGAGCGCATCGCAGACGCGGATGACGAAGCGCGCGCGGTAGGGCTCGTCGCCGGCGCGGCTTTCGCGGGGCTCCGAGAACGAGTCGCAGTCGACATCACCCGCGCTGCCGAGCGCCGCCTGGAGCGCAATCTTCGCCGATCGTTCCTGCGCAGGATCCGGGTGGAACTGGGGACTCGTCGGCCAGATGAAGAGCGTGCGAGCCATGAGCGCATCTTTGCACGCCCGTGCACGAATCGCGCTCTGGAGAAGCCGTCCCGATCAGCGAAGCCGCGTCACGTACCAGGCGCCACGCCAGGCGGTCATCTCCGCGATGTCGAGATGCCGCACCTTGCCGTCGATCATGAACGTGAGCTTCGAGTGCTTCACGCGCCAGAGCGGCTTCTTGAAGTCCTTCTTCTTCGGCGTGAGCTGGACGACGGAGTGGCCGAGCTCGAACGAGACGAACTTCGCGCGCTCGATGCCCTTCATCCGTTTGTGCATTCGCCCCACGGAGCGACGAAACGGGGTGGAGACCTTCTTCTCCCAGGCCTTCGGCGGATCGGCGGCGTCCTTCGACGCGATGTAGGCGTCCCGCGGGAACAGCGCATCGCTGGCGAGGTCGGGGTTGTCCTGGGAGATGGCCTCGAGCAGATGCCCCATCCGCAGCAGCAGGTCATCCCCGCTCGAGGCCGGCATCGCCGTGTCCTCGAGCACGCCTGCATCGGCGACGGCGCTCGTGGTTCCGCCTTCCGCTCCGGCATCGGGCCGGTTCTGCAGCATGGCCGCGGCGTCGGGCGTCGTCGCCGCCGCGCTGCTCTTGTCGGAGCAACCCCCGACGGCCACTGCCGAGATCGCGGCAGCGACAACGAGCGCCCGCAGCCCTCGAGACATCGTCAGGCCAGGTTCGGCAGCGGAACGATGTCGACGTGCAGCACTTCTTCGAACGCGCGGATCTCGTGGAAGCACGCCTCGCTCGGACGCGAGACGACGCGGAGCTTCGCGCACGATGCAGCGCCACCCTCGAAGACGGTGTTCGTCACTTCTTCGACGTTGATCCCGTGACGCTTGATGACGGCGAGCACGTTCGCGAACGTGCCGACCTTGTCGACCATGCGAATGACCATCTGGAACCGCGCGTTCGAGAGGTTCATCACGTTCTGCACGTTCGGCACGTGTCCTTCGAGGAGGAACGAACGGATGACACGCACGGTCTCGGTCGCGATCGCGAGCTGCGCCTGGTCGGTGGACGCGGCGATGTGCGGCGTCGCGTAGAGGAAGCCGCCCGTGGAGCTCGGCGTCGTGAGCGTGAAGAGCTCCGGCGAGACGTCCTTCTTGCCGCGTGGCTCGTTCGGGATGACGTCGATGCCGACGCGAAGGCCGCGGCTCTTGATGGCGTCCTGCATGGCCTCGTAGTCGACGAGGTCGGGGCGCGCGCAGTTGATGAACATCGCGCGCTTCGGCATGAGGTCGAAGATCCGCCGGTTGATGCACTGGCGCGTGCGCTCGTTCAGCGCGAGGTGCAGCGTCAGGATGTCGGACTTCGACGCGAGCTCCTCGAGCGAGCTGCAGTAGCCGATGCCGAGCTCCGCGGCGCGCGCGGGCGTGAGGTTCCGGCTCCAGCCGATCGGGTGCAGACCGAACGCCTTCGCACGCGAGGCGACGTCACGCCCGATGGCGCCGAGGCCGGCGATGCCGATCGTCTTGCCGTAGAGCCCTTCGGCCTTGCCGTACTCGAGGCGCTCCCACTTGCCGCTCCGGAGCGACGCGACCGCATCCGGAATGCGCCGATCGAGGGCGACCATGAACCCGAACACGAGCTCGGCCACCGCGGACGAGTTCTTACCGGGACAGTTGGCGACGTAGATGCCGCGCTCGCTCGCTGCCTTGACGTCGATCGTGCTCGTCTCGGCGCCCGCGCGGACGATGAGGTTGAGCTGTCGAGCGCTCTCGATGGCCTTGCGCGTGACCTCCTTCGAGCGGACGACGAGGATCCCGACCCCCGGGATCTTCGATTCGAGCGTCTCCTTCGTCACCTCCGGCTCGTACAGCACGTCGACTGGAAGGGTCCGCAGCTCTTCGACTGCACGAGGGTGAAGCTTGTCAGCAACGAGGACACGCATGGCGGCGCGCATCCTAGCCGAAAGCGCGAAATTTAGTAGGTCAATCGCGCGAAATCCCGTTGATTCAGCGGTCCGGGCGCTCCCCGCCGAGGCCCTCTCTCGGCCGCTGTCGGCTGTGTCATCCCGTGCCTCTACGTGCCTCTACGTGCGTCCTGCACGTGGCTGTCGGGGCGCTCGCGGCTGCGAGCAAAAGGTTCGTCCGAAAATGTCGAAGTCCGGCGACACCCGCATGCGGGTCACCCCGACCCCGCGCCGTCGCGCGGTCCGAGCCTTCGCCTCGTTCTCTCTCGGAGCACTGCTCTCCATCGCCTGCGGTGGGAGCGCGACGACCTCGCAGGACGGACATCCGTCGTCGAGCAGCGCCGAGGCGATCGATGCAGGCGGCGACGCGGAAGCCAATGGTCGCTACCGAAGCGGCCCGTACACGTGCTGCGCGGATGGCGAAGGACGAACGTGCTGTCCGCCGGAGACGCTCCCCGATCCGAGCGTCGGTCGGACGGCGATGTGTTTCCAGTACGGCGGCGTCCTTGCGCGTGCGTCGCGGCGGGAGAGACGCTCGAGGCGAAGGACATCTGCTCGATCTGCTGCGCTGGTCTCGTGCGCATCAGCCTCGATGCGCCGGGCGATGGAGGCGGTTGTGAATCCAACGCCCCCGAGAGCCTCTTCCTGTGCTCGGCATGTGGTGACGGCACATGCGGAGACGGCGAGAACCGCTGCAACTGCGCCGCCGATTGCTCCTAAGCGCTCGTATTCGAGCGCGTCCTGGATAGAGCGCTCGTACTCGAGCGCGTCCTGGATAGAAGCGCTCGTACGCGAGCGCGTCCTGGAGCGAGCGCTTCGCGGTGCGCTCGTTGCACCGCACGCGGCGCGGAGGTGTGACGATGCTGAAGTCCAAGATCACTGCCGCTGCGCTGACGCTCGGCCTGGCTGCTCTCTGGAGCTCCCAGGCGGCCGCGCAGGGTGAGCCGGTTCCGCCGACAGCAGAGCGCCCCGTAACCGAGTCGCGGCGTCCGAACGTACCGATGCTCACGAGCGGAGCCACGTCGCTTGCCGCGGGCTACGTCCCGTCGGCGGTCGTCGCGATGACCAGCAACCGCCGCGGCGACGACAATCTCTACTACCCCGTTGCCGGTCCGTGGATGGATCTCGCCGAGCGCCGTGGGTGTGCGCCGCACTCGTGCACCACGGAAGCGATCTACAAGGGCGGTCTCGTCGCCGCCGGCGTCGCTCAGGCGCTCGGTGCAGGGCTCGTCCTCGGGTCGTTCATCATTCCCCAGACGCGAACCGTCCCGGTCCGGACGGCGAAGCCCGTGATCGTCCCCGCTCAGATGGGCCGGGCCGGCGCCGGGATCATCGTGGTGGGGAGTTTCTGAACGCATGTAGCATGCACGTTGCTCTCGCTTCACCGCCCGAGCGCAGCGCTCACGCGCAGCGTCGCTCGGGCGGGACGCTTGCTCAGGCGGGCAGGCGCGCGCGTCCGTGACGCGTGCTGATGACGACCTCACCTCCGTCCTCCGAGAGGAACGGTGCGAGCTGGGTTTGCGCGAAGCGGGTCATCTTCGCGTCGAAGGGCCCGCCCTTGTCGCGCGCGTCGCGTTTGACTTGCAAGTAGAGGTCGCCGCGCGGTCCGAGGCGGAGGGTGCTCGGATCGAGCGGCTCTTCGGTGCCATCACTGAGAACGAGGATCGCGTCGCCGTCCTCGGCCTTGATGCTTCGCACGAAGAAGGGGACGTCCTCGACCGTGAAATACGTCCAGTCGTAGCCGTTCGTGAGGATGTAGCGCCCGTCGTCGGGATGGCGGGCGATCCACGTGTGGAGAGCGGCGGCGAGCTTGGGATGCTCGACGATGGCCTCGTCGTGGAAGAAGCGTCCCTCGGCGTCGAGGCGGAGCGTGCTCTCGCGCGAGCGTCCCTCGGGGGCGGGGAAGCGGAAGAACTCGGGATGGTCGCCGGGCTTCATCGCTGTCGAAGGTAAGGCGTCCCGGTGGATCCGCTGCGAACATCTGCTTCTGCGGCATCGGGCCCGCTTGCGACGGCGCCGTCTTGACGCCCCACGGATGCGGCCTATAAGAGCCTTCAAAATATTTTGAAACTTTCGAGCCCCACAGAATTTCGAGGGAAAGCGTCATGTACGACGGGTTGAGCGCCTTCGTGGAGGCCCTCGAGCGTGAGGGCGAGCTCGTGCGCGTCCGGCGGGAGGTCGACCCCTACCTCGAGATCGCCGAGATCGCAGACCGGACGATGAAGGCGGGTGGCCCCGCGCTCCTGTTCGAGCGGCCCCGCGTCGCGGCGGGGACAGGACAGGTCTCACGCTTTCCTCTTCTCATCAACGCGTTCGGGTCGCGCAGGCGCATGTCCCTCGCGCTCGGCGTCGACGACCTCGAGGAGCACGCTCGCGCGATCGCGGAGCTCGTTCACACGAAGGCGCCCGGCAGCGCACGGGAGCTGGCCGAGATGGCGAGGAAGCTTCCGGCGCTGAGCCACGCGGTCCCGCGGAAGGCGACGCACGCGCCGTGTCAGGAGGTCGTCCTCGAAGGCGACCGCGTCGATCTCGAGGCGCTGCCCGTGATGACGACGTGGCCGAACGACGGCGGACCGTTCTTCACGCTTCCGAACGTCATCACGCGCGACCCCGATACCGGCGTTCGCAACATCGGCATGTACCGGATGCAGCGCATCGACCGCCGCACGACGGCGATGCACTGGCAGATCCACAAGACCGGAGCGCGCCACTTCCGTCGCGCGAAGGAGCTCGGCAAGCGCCTCGAGGTCGCCGTCGCGTTCGGTGGCGATCCCGCGCTCACCTATGCAGCGACGGCGCCCCTTCCGGACGGGATCGACGAGTGGATGTTCGCCGGCTTTCTTCGCGGCCGCTCCGTCGAGCACGTCCGCTGCAAGACGGTCGATCTCGAGGTCCCGGCCTGCGCCGACTTCGTGCTCGAGGGCTATGTCGATCCCAGCGAGCCGCTCTTCGACGAAGGGCCGTTCGGCGATCACACCGGCTATTACACGCCCGTCGACCCATTCCCGCGCTTCCACGTCACGTGCGTCACGCACCGGAAGAACGCGATCTATCCCTCGACGCTCGTCGGCCCGCCGCCGATGGAGGACGCGTGGCTCGGGAAGGCGACCGAGCGCTTGTTCCTACCGCTCCTCCGGATGATGTTCCCGGAGGTCGTCGACATGAACCTCCCGATCGAGGGGGCGTTCCACAACCTCGCGATCGTCTCGATCAAGAAGCAGTACCCCTTCCACGCGACGCGCATCGCCCACGGCCTCTGGGGCGCCGGTCAGATGTCGTTCACGAAGGTGATCTGCGTCGTCGACGAAGACGTCGACGTCCAGAACACCGGCGAGGTTGCGTGGCGGCTGCTCGCGAACCTCGATCCGAAGCGCGACATCTCGATGGTGGACGGGCCCGTCGACCAGCTCGATCACGGCGCGAGCCAGGCGCTCTGGGGCGGGAAGATGGCGATCGACGGAACGAAGAAGTGGCCCGAGGAGGGCTACAAGCGCGATTGGCCGGAGGTGTGCACGCAGAGCGACGCGATCAAGGCACGCGTCGATGCGATGTGGTCCGAGCTCGGGATCCCGCTCCGTACTGCGGCCGTCGCCGGGAGTGGCGCGGGCACGACGAAGTCGAAGGTCGAGCCGGAGCTCGCGCGTCGCGCTGCTTCGCCGGTGGGGCACGCGGACGCGAACCGCGACATGTTCGACCGTATCGCGCCGACGTACGACCGGCTCAACCGCGTCATGTCGCTCGGCATCGATCGCCGCTGGCGAACGCGCGCGCTCGAGATGCTCCGCTCCACCATCGAGGCGGCGGGCGAGCCGCGCGTGCTCGACCTCTGCGCCGGAACGCTCGATCTCGCGGCGCTGATCGAGGAGACGTTCCCGAAGGCGCACGTCGTTGCGTGCGACGCGTCCGAGAAGATGCTCGCGCTGGGACGCGCCAAGGTGAGGCACGTCGAATGTGTCGTCGGCGACGCGCTCGCGCTGCCGTTCGAGGACGGATCGTTCGACGCTGTCGTCTGCGGGTTCGGCGTGCGGAACCTCGCCGACCTTCGCAAGGGTCTGCGCGAGGTGCGCCGCGTGCTGAAGCCGCGCGGGGTCTTCGTGACGCTCGAGCTGTTCCGCCCGCGCGGAGCGGCGTCGCGATTCGTGCACGGGGCCGGGCTTCGTTTTGCGCTCCCCGCGCTCGGTGCGGCGCTCGCGAACGATCGCGAAGCGTACGAGTACCTCGCCGAGAGCATGGAAGGGTTCGTCACGCGCGAGGCGTACGAGCACCTGCTCGAGCAGGAAGGCTTCGGGCCCGTGGACGGCGTCGATCTCACGCTCGGAATGGCGTCGCTCGTCCGCGCGCACGCGCCGAAGCACGTGGGAGAGGAAGCCGCGCAATGACCCAGAAGAAGCGCAAGATCGTCGTCGGGATCACGGGGGCGAGCGGCGCGCCGTACGCAAAGCGTCTCCTCTCGTTCCTCTCGCATCGCGTCCGAACGGCGGGCGATGTCGAGGTCGGCGTGTGCCTGTCGGCGACCGCGCCTGAGGTCTGGGCGCTCGAATGTGGCGGCGATCTCCGCGAGGACATCGATCTGCCGATCTACGGAATGCGCGACTACAAAGCGCCGTTCGCGAGTGGCAGCGCGGGCTGGGATGCGATGGCGATCGTGCCCTGCTCGATGGGCACCTGCGCGCGCGTGGCGCACGGCATCTCGGACACGCTTCTCACGCGCGCTGCCGATGTCATGATCAAGGAGCGTCGAACGCTCGTTCTCGTCCCGCGCGAGACGCCGCTCTCGGTCATCCACCTTGAGAACCTGACGGCGCTCGCGCGCGTGGGGGCGACGATCCTCCCCGCGATGCCGTCGTTCTACGGCAAGCCGGAGGGCGTCGATCAGCTACTCGACACCGTCGTGGGGCGCGTGCTCGACCAGCTCGGGCTCGAGCACGACCTCTTGAAACGATGGGGGACGAAAGAGAAGGAAGGTCGTTCATGACACGATTCGTCGAGCAGGTGATTGCTCGCGCCGGCCTTTCACCGGTGCTTTCGGCACGGCGTCGCGGAGATCTCGAGGCCGTTCGCGCGCTCCTCGCCTCCACCTCCGAGATCGATCTCTTGGTGCTCGGAGCCATTGCCGATGCGATTCGAGCGGAAGAGAACGGCGAGGTCGTTCGCGTCCACCCGACGGCGTCGAGCGACGTCGACTGGATCGTGGAAGAGAAGACGGAGCTCGATCTGCTCCGCGCCGTCGCGATCGCGCGCATCACGGCACCTGCCGGCGCGCGCATCGGCGTCGACTGGGAGCGCCAGGGCCTCGAGGTCGCGCAGGTGGCGCTCGGCTTCGGAGCGACGGACCTCACCGGCCCGATCACGCGAAAGAGCGGCGTCCTCATCTCCGAGGACGAGCTGAAGAAAGTGAAGGGGCAGGGAATGGTCGCGGCGAGCGCGCTCAAGCGGCGCGAGATCGCCGCGCTCGTCCGCAACGCGGGCCGCACGTGCGAGTTCACCGACGAGGTGAGCTCTTCTTCGACTTCCACCGCACCGACGACCGAGGCCGCTCATGCTTGACGCCATCCGCCAGAAGCTCGCGCGTGGAGAGCGCCTCGATTTCGAGGACGGGCTCGCGCTGTTCCACCACCCCGACCTGCTCGCCGTCGGACAGCTCGCGAACGAGGTCCGCGAGAACCGGCACGGCGACCGTACGTACTTCAACCGCAACATGCGGATCGAGGTCACGAACGTCTGCGTCGCCTCGTGTCTGTTCTGCTCGTTCGCGAAGCTCGAAGAGCACATGCCGGGCGCGCACACGATGACGCTCGACGAGGCTTGGAAGGAGCTCGAGGACGCGCGCGCGTCGGGCGAGCCGCCGACCGAGGTGCACGTCGTCAACGGCCTGCATCCGGGCCTTCCGTTCTCGTACTACGAGGACCTCCTCCGCGGCTTCAAGCGGATCGACCCGAACGTGCACCTCAAGTGCTTCACCGGCGTCGAGATCCACTTCTTCGCGCAACACTACAAGATGTCGTACCGCGAGGTGCTCGAGCGCCTGCGCGCGGCGGGGCTCGACAGCCTGCCGGGCGGCGGCGCGGAGATCTTCGACGAGGACGTCCGCAAGCGCATCTCGCACGACAAGGCGACCGCCGACGAATACCTCGAGGTGCATCGCGTCGCGCACTCGATGGGCATTCGGTCGAACGTGACGATGCTGTACGGGCACATCGAGACGTTCGCCCACCGCGTCGATCACATCCTCCGCGTCCGCGCGCTGCAGGACGAGACGAAGGGCTTCCAGGCGTTCATCCCGCTCGCCTTCCACCCCGACGGCAACGGGATGAAGAACCTTCCGGCTCCGACCGCGGTCGACGATCTCCGCACGCTCGCCGTCAGCCGGCTGTTGCTCGACAACGTCGAACACGTCAAGGCGTACTGGGTCAGCCTCACGCCCGACGTCGCGCAGATCGCGCTCCGCTTCGGCGCCGACGACATCGACGGCACGATCGTCCACGAGACGATCTACAAGGCCGCCGGCACGCGCTCGCCGGGCGCGCTTCGCTACGACGAGCTCGTTCGCCTCATCCGCGAGGCCGGACGCACGCCGATCGAGCGCGACACGCTCTACAACGTCGTCCGCGAGCATCCGAAGGCGAGCGTCCCCGAGGCTTCGATGAAGGTGCGCGATCGGAAGCGCGCCCTGCAGGTGGTGTCATGAGCTCGCTTCGCGTCATCGGTGTCGAGTACCTCAACGCGCGTCCGCTCTGGGAGGCGCTCAAAGGCGACGAGCGCGTCGATCTGCGACTTGCGCCGCCGAGCGAGCTCGCGCGTGCGCTCGCGGAGGACGAGGCGGACGTCGGCCTCCTCCCGGTCGCCGCAGCGGCGACGATGGGCGATCTGCGGCTGCTCAGGAACATGGCGATCGGCGCGCGCGGGAAGGTGCGCAGCGTCGCCATCGTCGCGGAGCGCCCGATCCACGAGCTCGATGCCATTGCGCTCGACCTCTCGTCGCGCACGAGCGTGGTGCTCGGCCGTCTACTGCTCCGTCGCCGGAAGCTCTCGCCGAAGCTGTTCGCGGCGAAGCCGAAGGAAGCGATCGCAGGCATCGGTGACCGCACCGGCGCGCTCATCATCGGCGACCCCGCGCTCGATCTCGAGAACGAGTATCCCTATCGCCTCGATCTCGCCGAGGACTGGTTCGACTGGACGGGCCTGCCGTTCGTCTTCGCAGCGTGGTTCGCCCGGCCCGACGCGGTCTCGCGCGAGCAGGAGGACCTGTTCCGCATCGCGAAGCAGAAGGGCCTCGCGCGCACCGACGCGATCGCGGCGGAGCATGCGGCGCGTTCGGGGCTCACCGAAGCGTCGCTTCGTTCGTACCTGACGGAGTCGATCCGCTACGACCTCGGTGACGAGGAGCTCGCCGGTCTCCAGCGCTTCTGGTCCGAGGGCGCGAAGGCAGGCCTGCTCCCCGCAGCGACGCCGAGCTTCGAAGAGCCGCGTGTCTCCTCTTCGCGGCCGACGCTCGACTCGATCCTCTCACGCGCTGCCGACGGCGAGCGTCTGTCGGCGGCCGAGGGCGCGCGGCTGCTTCGCGAAGGAAGCTTCTTCGAGCTCGGGCTCGCAGCCGACGCCGTGAGGCGCCGCAAGCATCCGAAGAACGTCGTCACGTACATCGTCGATCGGAACGTCAACTACACGAACGTCTGCACGACGAGCTGCCGCTTCTGCGCGTTCTATCGTCCCGTCGGTCATCCCGAAGGCTACGTCCTCTCGCGCGAGGTGCTCGGGCAGAAGCTCCAGGAGGTGGTCGATGCCGGCGGCGTCCAGATCCTCCTCCAGGGCGGGCTCAACCCGGACCTCCGCATCGAGTGGTACGAGGACCTCTTCCGCTGGATGAAGAAGGAGTACGGCCTCGGGCTGCACGCGCTCTCTCCCGAAGAGATCATCCACCTCTCGCGCCTCGAAGACCTGTCGATCCGGCGCGTGCTCGAGCGGCTGAATGCTGCCGGGCTCGACTCGGTGCCGGGGGGCGGCGCCGAGATCCTCGTCGACCGCGTCCGTCGCAAGATCGCGAAGGCGAAGTGCACGAGCGCCGAGTGGCTCGACGTCATGCGCGTCGCGCATCACATGGGCCTCCGCTCGAGCGCGACGATGATGTACGGCACCGTCGACACGCCGGAAGAGCGCATCCAGCACCTCGTGAAGATCCGCGATCTGCAGGACGAGACGGGCGGCTTCACGGCGTTCTTCTGCTGGGACTTCCAGTACGAGAACGGGACGCACATCGCGCCGGGGGACAACGGCACGCATCTCTACCTTCGCACGCAGGCCGTCGCGCGGCTCATGCTCGACAACATCGACCACGTCGGTGCGTCGTGGGTCACGCAAGGCCCGGCCGTCGGTCAGGTCGCGCTTCGGTTCGGCGCGGATGACTTCGGCAGTGTGATGTTCGAGGAGAACGTCGTCTCGAGCGCCGGAACGACGTTCCGCATCGGCGCCGAGGCGATCGAGAAGCGGATCCACGACGCGGGCTTCAAGGCGACGCGGCGCAACGTGCGCTATGACTGGCTCACCGAGCCGTCGTGAGCCGACGCACTCGCACGAGAGAATGAACAGGAAGAGCGGAAGATCGGAAGCTGATATGTGCACGTATCTCGATCTTCCGTCGTTCCGTTCTTCCTGTGCTTTCGCCCTGATCGCGCGTCGTGATGGCGGCCGCGGGTAGGCGAGCGATGGCGATTCGCATCATCCACGCAGACCACCTCCTTCCGGGCGACGTGCCGCCGATCGCGGATGGTGCGGTCGTCGTCGACGGGCAGGGGACGATCCTCGACGTCGGACGTGCCGCCGACATGCTCCCGCGCCATGCGGGTGCCGCAGTCGAGCGCGTGCGCGGCGTCGTGTTCCCGGGGCTCGTCAACGCTCACACGCACGTCGAGCTCTCGTCGCTGCGCGGCAAGGTGCCTGGCGGGCATGGCTTCGTCCCGTGGGTCGATCGCCTGGTCACGACGCGGACCGAGGTGCTCCCGGACGAGGACGCCGAAGCGATCGAGCGCGCGATCGACGAGCTCGCGAGCGCGGGCACCGTCGCGATCGGTGACGTCTCGAACACGCTCGCGCCCGTGCTCCCGCTCGCGCGGCGAGAGATCGGCGGATGCATCTTCCACGAGGTGCTCGGGATGGACCGCGGCAACGTCCTGCGTCGCATCGACGGGCTTCGTGCGGAGCTCGACGAGCGTGTGCCGGCTTGGCCGAGCGCCGATCTCGCGTACGCGCCTGCGCCGCATACGCTCTACACGCTGCATCCGGATGCAGCGCGCGCGCTGCTCGAGTCGGCTGCGCGGCGCGGCCTGCGCACGAGCCTCCACCTCGCGGAGCATGCCGCCGAGCGGCGCGCCGTCGAGCAAGGGGAAGGCCCCGTCCCCGAGTGGTTCGCGCAGCGGTTCAAGCAGACGCCCCAGTGGCCGAAGCGGCCGCTGTTCGAGCTCGCAGCCGAGCTCGGCGCGCTACGCCCGAACGTCCTCCTCGTGCACCTCGCGGATGCGCGTCCGGAGGAGCTCGCGCGCGTCGCCGAGAGCGGAGCGTCCGCCGTGCTGTGTCCGCGCTCGAACCTGTTCATCGAGGGCCGCCTTCCGCCGTTGCTTGCCATGCGCGCCGCCGGGATCGCGCCGGCGCTCGGGACGGACTCGCTCGCGTCGAACACGTCGCTCGACGTCCTCGCGGAGGCGCGTGCGCTCGCCGACAGGTTCCCGAACGTTCCCAAGTGGGAGCTCGTCGCGATGGCGACGTGGAACGGTGCTCGCGCGCTCGAGCGTGACGACCTCGGTCGGCTCGGGCGCGGAGCACGACCAGGGATCTTCTGCGTCGAAGGAGACGTCCAGGGAGATCCCGCTGCGTTCCTGCTCGCCAACCTGCGCTCGCCGCGTCGCAGGCTCGCCCGACGCGCCATCGGCGGCCAAGAGACTTCAGCAAAACAGGATGCTTCGTGATGCTCGCACGTCTTCGCCGCTGGGGTGAGCTCGTCACCTTCTCGCATACGATCTTCGCGTTGCCCTTCGCCGCGAGCGCCGTCGTGCTCGCGCTGCAGGAGCCGCATCTGCCGCTCACGCCATTGCGGCTGCTCGCAATGCTCGGATGCATGATCACCGCGCGAACGAGCGCGATGGCGTTCAACCGCTGGGCCGATCGCGACGTCGACGCGAAGAACCCGCGTACGAAGGGACGTCCCGTGCCTTCGGGGCGGACGTCCCCGGGCGAGGCGCTCGCCCTCACGCTCGTATCCGGCCTCGCGTTCTGCCTCATCGCGGCGACGCTCGGCTTCTGGCCCGGCGTCCTCGCGCCGCCGGTGCTCCTCGTCCTCCTCGGCTATTCGCTCGCGAAGCGCTTCACGTGGGCCGCGCACGCGTGGCTCGGCCTCGCGCTCGCGCTCGCTCCCGGCGGCGCGTGGATCGCGATGGGCGCCGCGCCGAACCTCGGGATCATCCTTCTCATGATCGCCGTCATCACGTGGCTGTTCGGCTTCGACGTGCTCTACGCGCTCCAGGACGAAGCGTTCGACAGGTCCGAGGGGCTGCGCTCCGTTCCGGCACGCTTCGGCGCGCGCCGGTCGATGCTGCTCGCGGCGGCGGCGCACGTCGTCACGATTGCGTGTTTGATCGGGACAGCCCTCACGCTCCATCGTGGAGCGGTGTTCCTCGGCGGCGTTGCGCTCGTTGCCGCGATCCTCGTCGTGGAGCATCGGCTCGTTCGCGGCAAGGACGGGAAGGCCGATCTGACGAAGATCCCGAAGGCGTTCTTCGACTGCAACGCGTACGTCAGCATGGGTTTCTTCGCAGCGACGCTGATCGACGCGCTCGTCCGCTGAGGCGATCCTAGTTTCGGCTCACCTCGGCGGATCGTTCGTCGAGCGAACGACGGCGCGTGGCAGCGTGAGTGAGTCGCCCGGGCCACCTCGGGCCAGGCCGGGCCAGGCCAGGGCAGCTCGCATCTGCGCGAGATCGCTCGAGCCGCATCGTGGCATCGGTCGTGCTCACGGTCGCGCGTGGCTGCGCAGGCGACTAAGATTGACGCCATGTACGCGTCGTCCTTTCGGCACGTTCGACCGGTGCGGCCGCTTCGTTTTCCAACGACCGAGCCGGAGGACGAGCGCTTGCCGCAGAGCCGACGTCACCATCACTTGTGCCAGGCGCTCTACGAGATCCTGCGGGCGGTCGTCGATCCCTCCAAGGACACCGTCGGCGCGGACCAGTTCGTCTATTTCAACGCGAGCAAGCCAAAGCGGTGCCTCGCGCCCGACGTCTTCGTGAAGCGGGGCGTCCCGGACAGGGACTTCAATTCCTGGAAGACCTGGAAGAAGGGCGCGCCGGAGATTGCGTTCGAGGTCCTCAGCCCGAGCGACAGCTACGAGCGCTGGACGCTCGAGGAGAAGATCGAGCGCTACCACGAGCTCGGCGTTCGTGAGCTCGTCGTCTTCAACGTCGACGCCGAGCCGGGCAAGCGGCTTCGCGTATGGGACCGCATCGACGGTGACTTCGTCGAGCGGATCATCGACGACGAACGAACCATGTCTGCGGTTCTCGAGATGCAGCTCGTCGTCGCGCCGGTCACGGTCGTCTGCGAAGGGACCGACTACCCCGCGTGCCTTCGCATCGCGCGCGATCAGGCCGCGCGCGAGCTCGTACCGACGCGAGAGGAAGCGCGACGCGATGCGGAGCAGGCGCGACGCGATGCGGAGCAGGCGCGACGCGATGCCGAGCACGGTCGCCGCAGCGAGGAGGCGGCGCGTAAGGAAGCGGAGGCCCGCGTCGCTGCGCTCGAAGCGGAGATCGCACGGCTTCGCGGGCATTGACCGCACCGTCGCCCTCGGCGTGCGTCCGGTCCGGGCCGGGGTACGCTTTCCACCATGACCCGTGCAGTTGTCGTTGGGTCGGGCATCGGCGGGACGGCGGCGACGCTGCTCCTCGCGCACGCGGGGCTGCAGGTGACGCTCCTGGAGAAGAACCGGCGGCTCGGAGGATCGTGCTCCGGCTACGACAAACACGGGTTCCACGTCGACATCGGCACGCACATGTTCTGCCGCGGCAATCGCGGCCCCCTCGGTGACGTGCTCCGCCGCGTGGGAGAAGACGGTGCGATCCGCTTCATCCGGACCCACGACATCGCGGAGCTCCGGTTCTTCGAGCCTTCGCAGCCGAAGCGCGTGCAGAGCGTCGCCGTGCCGGCCGACCTCCGTCGCATGCCGCGGTTCGCGATCGACCTCGCGATGGCGCTCGATCTCTCGATCACCGAAGCGTTGCGCGCAGCGCGGCTCTTCACGCACGTCCTCACGATGAGCGACGAGGAGGTCGAGAGCTGGAACCATCGGACGATCGAGGAGTTCATCGAACCGTTCACCGAACATGCACCGACGATCGCCGTGTTCGGGTTCCTGCTCGGCCTCTATTTCATCCTGCCCTACTGGGAGGTCTCGGCGGGCGAAGCCCTCTACTGCTTCCGCAAGATGGCGCGCGACAACTCGCTCAGCTATCCGCGCGGCGGCTCGATCGCGATCCCGGACACGTACGTGCGGCTCGCGAAGCAGCGCGGCGCCGACGTTCGGATCGGGACGGGCGTGAAGAGGATCCTCGTATCCGGCGGACGCACGACCGGCGTCGAGCTCACCGACGGCACGCTCGTTCCGGCCGACATCGTCGTGTCCACCTCGAGCATCCGGACCACGGTGAACAGGCTCGTCGGCCCGGAGCACTTCCCCGGTGCGTTCGTCGAGCGGGCGCGGAAGATCCGTGGCTCGTACATCGCGGTCCAGGCGAAGATCGGGCTGAGGAAGAAGCTCGTGAG
>JAEXCN010000554.1 GCA_023402175.1 Pseudomonadota bacterium
CCTCCCCAACCTTCGTTGAGATCGGTGGCGATCGCTCCGGCCTTTCCGAGGCCGTAGCGCCACGTCGCGAGCAGCGGCCGCCCCTCGGCCCGCGAGGCATCGGCAAGCACGAGCGCGGTGTCCGCGCCGCTTCGCCGGCCCGTCTCGACGTAGGCCGAGAGCTCGGGGAGCTTCCGCGCATCGATCCCTTCGAGCAAGGGATGCTGTCCGGCCGACGAGACCGTCACCTTCTTCTCGCGAAGGTTCGACTGCGCGAGCACGCGCGTCTCGGAGAGGAAGATGCGCCGGAGATCGGCGCCTTCGGTCGTGAGATAGAAGCGGCCACCGGCAGCTGCAGCGACACGACGGAGGAACGGCGTGTCCTTCGCCTCCTCTTCGCCGATGCCGACGACCGTGGTCGTGATGCCTCTTGCGCGCGCCTCCTTCGCGAGCGTCTCGGCCGACTTCTTTCCGGCGCACATCTCCGCGAAGGGGCAGTCCTCGAGCTGCTCCTCGCTGTCGCTCGTGTCGCTGAAGAGGATTACGTGCCGGATCGGCGTGCTCGAGCCTGCGAGCGCGGCGTACGCATCCTTCATCGCGGTGTAGACGTAGATGCCGCCTCCGCCCGCCGTGACCTTGCGTACTTCCGCGCGCAGCTCGGAGAGGCGCGCCTGAGGTCCGAGCGGCACGTCCCAGTGGGTCTCCGTGTCGACGCTCGCGATCGCGACCTGATCGGTCGGGCGGAGGACGTCGGCCGCGGCGATCGACGCCTCGATCGCGAGCTCGATCTTCGTGTGGGATCCGACGGGCGCAGCCATCGATCCCGATCGGTCGAGCATGATCGCGAGCGAGACCGGCGGATCTTCGACGTGGCCACGGTCCTCGATCTCGACCGGTATCGCTCGCGCGAGTGGCGTCCCCGCGTATTCCGGCGCCAGCCCGAACACGCCTCCGGTGACGAGGAGCCCACCACCTTGCTGCACGTACTCGACGAGCGACGACTGCGCCGCGCGCGTCAGCCCGGAGTCGTCCGTCGACGCGCCGCTGACGCGAACGTCGGCGAGGACGACGACGTCTGCACCGGAATACGATGCCGGATCGCTCGCACGTTCGAGCGGCAACGTGCGCGCATCGAGCCCGCTCTCCTCGAGCGCAGCCTTCAGTACCGGCGGCACGTCACCCGCCGAGGAGAACACGGCCGCATACGCCTTTCCCTCGACGCTGACGGCCGCGAGCGCCGATGACTCGTTCGCCTCTTTCTCGCCCCCGGCTGCATGTCGCCATCCGGTCCACGGCAGCGCTTTGACCTCGTAGACATGCACTCCCGGCGGCGGCGTCGGATCGACGAGCTCGAGCGTGCGCGCGTCGTCCTCTTCGCCGCGCGAGTACTCCATTCGCGGCGGCATCGGGACACCGTCACGCGTCCAGCGCAGGACGAACGACCCAGTGAAGTGAACCGCGACGTCGAGCGCGACGGGCTGCTGCTCGGCGACGTGCGCTGCGCGCGCTTTGACCGAGGTGATGATCGGCGCGGTCGGCGCGGGCCCGCCGATCGGAGCGACGTCGACGCGAATGCCCATCTCGGCTGCGCGGCGGGCCTCGAGCCCGGCGTCCCCTCGTGTCGACCGAGCGTCGGTGAGAAGGACGATCGAGCGATGTCCTTCCGTCGGGAGCGACGCGACGGCGAGACGGATGCCGCTCGCGAGATCGCTCGCTCCAGGGTGCTGCCCCGCATGGATCACCGGGCGAGAGCCACCCACCGGCGTGACGACCTCGGCTCGGCCGTCGAACGCGACCACGCCGAGACGAGCTTCGGACGACAGCTTCATCCAGGCCTTCATCAGGTAGGCGTTCGCCTCTTCGAGGCCGCTCTCGCCCATGCTGGCGGAGCGATCGACTACGACGACGATCGAACGCGACTTGCTCGGGCGCTTCGTGGGATGCAGCCAAGGCGAGACGACGACGAGCGCAATCGCGATACAGCGAAGGACGAGGCTCATCGCACGCAGCGGGGTCATGTTGCCCACCTCTTCCGGAACGTCAGCCACGCCTCGAGCGCGAGCAGCGCTGCACCCACCATCGCGATGAACGTCGACGGCCCAGCCGGAATTCGCCACCTTGGCTCGGGCGCCGTCGGTAGCGGCGTCGTCACGTCGGGAGCTTCGAACGTCACCTCGCTCCTCGGGACCGTCTTCGCATTCACGAGCTGCGATGCGCCGCCGAGGTGCGTGAGGACGTTGCTCACGAGCACGGGGAACGCGACGCGCAGGACCAGATCGCTCGCCTCTGGCTCGATTCCGAGCCACACCCACGAGCGCGCGCCAGTCCCACCGGCAACGAGCACCGGCCCGCCGTCCAGATCGACGAGTGTGCGCATTCCCTGTCCCGGATTCGTGGCGACGCTCGCGCGCAACGTCGTCACGTCGTCAAGCGCCACGCCGCGAAGAATCGGCTCGTCGAACGAGAGCGTGCGCAGACGCGTCTCGGCGCGGCCGACGGTCTTCGCGGAGAAGCCGAGCTCCTTCGGATCGGCTCCCACGAAGAACGCCGGGATGTTCGCGGGGCGAGCGCTGCCGTCGTGCAGGACGACCGCCACATCGGCTCCTTCCGGCGGACGCGCGCCGGGTGTCACCTCGACGATGTCGGTGACTCCGGCAGCGCCGAGCGCCTTCGCGACGAAGAACGGTCCAGCGCCGAGGTCGTTTTCGTGGACGAATGCCACGCGCGGCGCGCGCCGCGCAGTCTCCTCGAGCGATGCTTCGTCGTCGGCCGCGAGCGCGTCGGGCTTGCCGTCGTCCGGACGAACGCGCGCGACGAGGCGTCCCGCTCCCCGGACGAGCATGCGCTCGGTCGTCTCGCCTCGCTCCGCGAGCGCGAGGCTGCGTTCGGCAACGAGGCGACCTCCGAGCGTCACCACGAGACGCGCGCGTCGCGTCGTCGATGACGATGTCGCCACCGTCACCGATGCCTCGCGTTCCTCGTCGTCGTGCGCGTCGGGCGGCGTGCGCGTGAAGAGGCTCGTGATGCCGACGTTGTCCGGACGAACGGCGGCCGAGCGCCGTTGCCCGAAGAGGCGCTGCTCGGGCTTCGGCGTAGAGCGAGTGACCTCGGCTTCGACCGGAACGTCCGTGAGGATGACGATACGCGCGTGTGAAGGCGATGCGAGGCCTTCTGCGAGCGTGACCGCTTCATCCATCGCCGCGCCGTCTTTCTCCGCGGCGAGCGCGTCGAGGACCTGGTCGACGACGGGCCCGGGCGGCGACGGCGGGAGCACGACGCGGGCTTCCGCAGCTGCCAGCACGATCGCGACGCGCGCGTTGGGACCACGCGCGGCCACCTCGCGTCGCAGCCACGTGCGTGCTTCGCGGATCGGCGCACCCGACATCGAAGCGGACACGTCGACGACGAACACCGTCGTATCCGCACGGATGCCGCTCGGCCGGGCAGCAGCGACGACGAGAGCTGCGACGCCGGCGAGACACGCGAGCAGCGCGAGAAGGCGTCGGACGTCGCGGATCCGCCTACTCTTCGCGACCGATCGCGCGCCGAGCCGCCACACCATCGTCGACGGAACGCGAACGATCCGGCGGCGCCGCCGGACGAGGAACGTGACGATGATCGGCACGAGCAACGCGAGCGCTGCGAGGAATGCGGGGGCTACGAGGTTCAACGCGCTCCTCCACCGAGGAGGCCTGCAGACAGCGCCCGCGTGACGATCGCCTCGAACGGCTCCTCCGCCGTCGTCCGGATGACCGGGGCGCCGATCCTGCGCGCAGCCTCGTCGACCGCATGTCGATGCGCCGCAAGCGCCTGCTGGAATCGCTCGCGCATGCCGTGCTCGGGTAGCTCGACGACCTCGCCTGTCTCTTCGTCCTCGAGATCGAAGCCTGAAAGGTCGGGCGGCTCGATCTCGCTCGGCGCGAGCACCTCGACGATCGCAACGTCGTTACCTCGGCGCTGCGCTTCGCGCGCCCCGGCGAGCGCTCCTTGGGGCTCGAACAGATCGCTGACGATCACGCACACGCCGCGCCCGGGCGACGCATGGAGCGCAGTCCGGACCGTCGCCGGCAGATCCGTCGTTCCGACCGCCGCGAGCGAGTCGAGCATCGCGAGCAGCCGAGGAAGCCCTGCCTTGCCCGTCACAGGTCGGTGCGCTCGCGCCGTCCCGCCCGAGCCGACCGCGAGCGCGACGCGATCCTCTCCCCCGAGCGCGACCGCCGCAAAGCCCGCCGCGATGCGCGCCGCTTGCCGGATCTTCGACGGCCTGCCGAAGCCCATCGACCCGCTCTGGTCGACGACGAGCACGAGCCGCAGCGGCGCTTCGTCCGCGACGAGCCGCACGAGCAGCCGCTCGAGCCGCGCATACGCGTGCCACGCGATGCGCCGCGTATCGTCGCCGACGTCGTACGGGCGGAGGTCGATCGTCTCGATGCCCGCTCCCACGCGACGCGTTCGGCGCCGCCCGTTGCGCCTCGCGCTGACGATTCGCCGGGCGAGGACCGAGAGCCGCCCCAGCCGGCCGATGATCTCTGGCGAGAGCAGGGATGATTCGTCGTCCGCACGCGGCGGGCGCGCCGACAGGTCGTCGAGAGCGAGCTGCATCGGTCACCCCACCGCCGTCGTCGCGAGCGTCTGCGCGACGATCGTGTCGGTGGTCACGCCCTCGGCCTCGGCCTCGAAGCGAAGTCCGATGCGATGCCTGAGGACGTTCGTCGCCACGGCCGCGACGTCCTCCGCGGCGACCACGCTCCTGCCCGCCGCGAGCGCACGCGCACGACCACACGCCATCAGCGCCTGCATCGCGCGCGGTCCCGCGCCATAGCGCGCCGCGCGATGGGAGTGTGTCGCGAGGACGAGCTTCGCCGCGTATTGCTCGACGTGCGGCGCCGCGGGGATCGTGCGTGCCACGCCCTGCACGAACGAGAGCTCCTCGGGGGAGGTGAGCGGCGCGGGCGGCGGCGGGTCTTCGGCGCGCGCGCCGATGAGCGCCAGCGTCTCGAGGTTCGGCATCCGAACGATCAACTTCACGAGGAAGCGATCGAGCTGCGCTTCGGGGAGCGGATACACGCCCTCGGACTCGATCGGGTTCTCCGTCGCGAGCACGAAGAAGGGCGTCGGAAGCGGGAGCGGCTTTCCTTCGACCGACACGGTGCGCTCAGCCATCGCCTCGAGCAGCGCGCTCTGCGTCTTCGGCGTCGCGCGGTTGATCTCGTCGGCGAGGACGAGGTTCGCGAAGATCGGACCGCGACGATAGGTCATGTCCTTCCCGCCGTCCGGCGTCGTCACGACGAGGCTCGTACCGAGGACATCGCTCGGCATGAGGTCCGGGGTAAACTGGATGCGCGCGAACGATCCGCCTGCGAGCCGCGCGAGCGTCCGCACGATCTGCGTCTTGCCGAGGCCCGGCGCGCCCTCGAGGAGGACATGACCGCCGGCGACGAGCGACTGGACGACGCCGGCGATGATCTCGTCCTGCCCGAGCACGATCGCGCGGAGCGCCTGCTCGAGACGAAAGACAATCGCCCGCGCGTCGTTCAGACGTTGCTCGACGGCTGCGTGTTGCGCTGGATGGGCAGCAGGCGCGCTCGCATGACCGTTCCGCGCGTGCCCGTTCTGCCCGGGCGATGCGCCGCCGAAGGCGTGGCCATTCGTGTGCTGGTACTGGGTCGTCATGGTCGCTTCCTGCTCTCCTCTTCGTCGGTGCCTGGGCGGATCGAGCTGAAGTAGCGCCGCACGACGGGGCGCCGCGCGGCTGGAACCGTGTCCTCGCGCAACCCGTCCTCCACGACCGTGTCGTAGGACGGGAAGATCTCGCGATAGGCCTTGGGATCACCGCCGCGTCCCATGCCTTCGAGCACGCTCACCGCGCGCTCGCCTTCTCGCACGTCGGTGCGCGCTTGGAGATCGCCGCTCACCTTCACGCGTCGCTGCTCGGCGCCCGGCGTCCGATCCCCTCCGCCAGGACCAGCGCCCGGTGTGCCGCTCGGATCGTCCGGTCCTTTGGACGCGGCCTTGTTCGTCCCTGCGCCGCCGGGCTCCTTGCCACGACCGGGCTCGGCGCCGTCTCCGCCTTCCATCCCGGAGCGAGCGGGCTCTCGAGCGCCGCTCATCGCAGAGAACATCGAGCGATCGAGCTCGGACGCGTGATCGGCGACACGCGAAATCGCGCCCGTCCTGGACGGATCGCTCGCCTTCTCGAGCGCCGCGAGCTCGCGTTCGGCGCGCTCCATCGCGCGCTTCGCCGCCTCGCTGTCCCCGCGCGCGGCCGCCTCGCGCGCTTCCTTCAGCGCGGCGGCGGCTCGTGACCACGCTGCCTCGCGTGCATCCTCCGCCTTCCTCCCCTTGCCGCTCTCGGAGCTCGTTCCCGAGCTCCCTATCTCACCGGCATCGCGCCCGGACGCAGAAGCCTTCTCGCTCGCAGCCCTCGCCGCCGACTCGGCGCGCTCCAGCCGTTCAATCATCTTCCGGAGCGTTTCCTTGTCGCCACGCGATGACTCGAGCTCCTTCTTCAGCTTCGCGAGCGCCTCGGAGGCCGTCGCGCTCGGGCGCGCAGGCCTCGTGCCGTCTCGCCCCGCACCTTCGCCGTCGCCCTTCGCCCGCGCGGATGCTCCTTCCAGCTCGTCACGAAGCGAGCGCAGTGAGCGCGCCTGCTCACGATGATCGGCCTCGAGCGCGCGTGATGCCTTGCGCATCTCGTCGAGCGCCTCCTGCGCGGCCCTTCGATCGCCGCGCTGCGCCGCCTCGGAAGCGCGCTTCGCTGCAGCGAGGACGGCCTCCGCCTTCGCGTCCTTCTCGTCGTTCGGTCCTCGCGGCGCGTTTGCGGCCGCGTGCTCCGCCGCTTTCTTCAGCTCCGCGGCCGCGGAGGCCTCGCGATCCGTCAGAGGGTGGACCATGCGCTCGACGACGAGCCGATCGATCCCGCCGATCGCGAGGCCGAGGACGGCCGCGGCCACCGCTCCCGCGAGGCGTCGGCGCTCGGTCCGCGAACGGGCAGAGCGGCTCGGCACGAGCACACGATCGATGTCGAGGCCGAGAACGGCTCGGCGCGCACGCTCCGTCGCGAAGCTCGCCATCTCGTCGGTTCGCCCGTCGCGCTCGAACGCGAACCCGCTCGCGACCACTTCTGCGAGACCGAGCGCGTCGTCGAGGCGGCGCGCCGAGGCGACCAGCGAAGGGCGCTTCCGCCACCCAGCCACGAGGAGAACGACCAACATGAGCGCCGTCCCCGCGACGGCGAGCAGCGCTGCGCGAAGCATCGCCTTCCACACGGCACCGTCGTGCAGCGCCCACACGAAAGGCCGCGATGCAGCACACACCGCTGCGGCAGCGCAGAGGAGAGCCGCATGGCGTGCTGCCGCTCGCCGCAGCTCGAAGAGGCCCAGACGACGGCGCGCGGAGGCGACGATGTCTGCTAGCGCCTGCCGGCGCGGAAGAAGCGCCGCTTCGCTCGGAGCGACGTCACCATCCAACGGCACGCGTTCGACTTCTTTCATCGAGGAACTTTCCCGAGACTCTGGAACGCAGGGGCCCCACGTACTCGTGGGGACGGGACAAGCCCCGGCTGCCCGAGCTTGGGCAGCGCCTTCGAAAACGCCCCGTCGCGCGCCCGACTTCCCGGCAGACATCGGCCGCGACACTTGGTTCCTCGGCGAGCGCGTGACGAGTGTGACCGCTCCGGAGAACGTTGCGCGGGACAACATGATCTCGCGCACTTGGGAGGATCACAGCCGGTCGTTACGTAGAACGCCCGGCTTGTCCGTACGGGGGCCTGCGACTAGCGTCGCGCCGCATGAAGACCCGTCTGTTCCTCGCCTCTTGTTTGGTCCTCTCCCTCGCCGCCGCAGCGTGCGGTGGAGACAAGAAGCCCGCAGAGTCGCCGGAGAGCAACGCCGGCATCACCGAGACGTCCGCGAAGGAGGACATGCCCCCGCCGCCGGCGAAGGAAGGTGACGTCGCCGCGGCCGATGTGGCCGACGCGAAGAAGGCGGAAGGTCCGGGCGCGGCCGGCGGGATGATGAAGCTCGCCGCGATGAAGCTCACGCCCGTGAAGAAGGGCAAGACGGACAAGCCCGTCGAGGTGAAGGAGGACGGCAGCGTCCTCATCGACGGCAAGCCCGCTGCGAAGATCAAGGGTGACCAGGTCGACTCGAGCGGCGGTACGTCGATGCTCACGATCGGCGTCGACGGCAGCCTCGTCGGCAACGGCGTGAAGGCGGGCTACAAGTTCGAAGGCGACGAGCTCGTGCACGAGAGCGGGATGAAGCTCACCGTCGGCGACGACGGCACGATCACCGCGACGAAGGACGGCAAGAGCGAAGCGATCGTGAAGACCGAGGGCGGCGCCGCCACCGCGAAGCGCGCAGCGCTCGTCGCGACCGTGCTCTGGTTGACGATCCCGACGACGCTCGCGGGCGACAAGGCGACGACGAACACGGCGGGCGGCGGCAAGGATGCGAAGCCCGCCGCTGCGAAGCCGGCGAAGAAGTAACTGACGTAGCGTTTGGTCAGCGAAGCGCGACCTGGTCCGGGCCCGGAGGGCTCACACCGTTGGCCAGGTCGCGCACCGTGCCCGTCGTCACGGCCACGACGGGCGCAGGCCACAGGCCGAGAATGACGACGAGAAGGACGAGCGGCGCCATGCTCGTCCACTCGCGTCCCGTGAGATCCGGAAACCTCCCTCCGAGCGGCTCGAGCAGCTCGCTTTTCTTCCATTCCGGATCGAGCGGCCCGAAGGCGATGCGAGAGATCGCCGACAAGTGTGCGGCCGCCATCACGACGAGCGCGATCGCAGCGACGACCGCGAGCGGCGCGTAGCTCGAGAGCACGCCGAGCAGCGCGAGCAGCGGCCCCCACGCTCCACCGAGGCCCAGCACGCCCGCCTGCGCGAGGGCTGCCGCGGCGAGCGCGGTCGCCCAACCGGGCATCTGCGTGGCGACACCGCCGAGACGCGTCACGTCGGTCGTGCGTGCTCGATCGTGAATCGCCGAGACGAGCAACAGGAACGCGCCGCATGCGAGCGCGCGCGTGGCGCCGAGCACGATCGCTCCCGAGAGCCCCTGCGGGGTGAGCGATCCGGCGCCGAGGAGGACGAACCCGGCCTGGCTCGTGGTCGCGCACGCGGCGAGGCGACGGAGATCGGTCTGGCCTAGCGCCGAGAGCGCACCATACGCGGCCGACACGGCGCCGAGCGCGACGACGACACCCGAAGCCCACCGCATCCCTTCCGGAAGCACCGAACATCCGACGCGGAGGAATGCGCAGATGCCGATCGTCGGAAGCGCTGTCGCGACGAGGATGCCCGTAGCCGGCGGTGCTTCGACGAGGACGTCAGCGAGCCATCCGTGCGCGGGGAACGCCGCGAGGAGGAAGAGCGACGCGACGATCACCATCACGAAGCAGACCTTCACGTGGGCGCCCCCGAGGAGCGTCGCTCCCTTTGCGCCGAGCGCGACGCGTGAGAGCTCCGGGAGGCTGAAGCTCGTCGTCACCTTCGTGCCGTCGACGAGGAAGGTCGTGTCGGCTTGACGCGCTGTCGCGATGATCGCGATCGCAAGGAGGACGACGGCGAGGAGGCCGGGCACCGCAACGCGCATCGCCGCCGAACGGCGGGCGTTCCCATCACCCTGCCTCGATCCCCATGCACCGACGAGGAGGCCCGCCGAGACGACAGCGATCGACGAGAAGAGGAGGAACAACAGGCCGTCCATCGCCGCGAGCGCGCCCATCACGGCCGCATCCAGCACGAGGAGCGCTGCGTGGTATCCGGCGGCTCCGCGCGGAACGCTGCGTTCGCCGAGCACCGAGAGGAACAGCACTGCGCTCGTGACGAAGAGCGAGGTCGCGGCGATCCCGTCGACGCCGAGATAGAGCTCCGCCGAGAGCCCGCGGATCCACACGACGTGCTCGATGAACTGCAGCCCGTCGTTGCCGTCCGCTCGCGAGACGTCGGGTGTGAAGCCGCGATAGACGTAGGCCGCGAGCACCGTCTGCAGCGCGAGCGCGACCGAGGTGACGACGTGAGGCGTGCGATCGTCGTGGCGACCGCGAAGACGTGCGAGGAAGGTGCCGATCGCGCCGAGCAGCGGGACGCCGATGAGCAATGTCAGGACGTGCGACTCGAGCGGACCGAGGATCCCGCGCACCTGCGCCCGGACGCCCATCGCGACCTCGCCGGACTGTTCGTCGGACGTCGTCACGACGATGTGCCCGAAGAGCTGCTTCTGACGTGTGCCGCGCTCTGGAACCCAGGACACGGACGCCTTGCGCGAAGCCCCTGGAGCGATCGTGATCGGGAGGCTTCCGTCGACGATGCGGGCCGAGAGCTTCGTCGGAACGCGCGGATCGGAAGCATCGCCGCGGACGGCGACGCGCGAGACGACGAGCGGCTCCTTGCCGTCGTTGACGATCACGAGCTCGGCCGAATAGCCGTCCTTGTCCGGCCGGAGATCGATCGGTCCGCGACCTCCCGCCGATGTCTCGAGGCGGACGGTTCCCGCACGCCGTGAATCCTGGGCGCGCGCGGTCCCCGCGGCCAAGGCGACGAGCGCGATGGCGACGAGCACGGAACGAAGCACACGCCACAAGGACTCGGAGACCATGTCAGCCGAGAAGGAACGAGGAGAGCACGACCAGGCCGAGGAGGGCCACCATCAGGAGAAGCGCGATCGTCCGGACACGCTCGGCCCTCGACGGATCGTCCATCTCCAGCTTGACAACGACGGCCCCAGCCGCGCGGTCGAGAGGCCGCGCGGTCGAGCCAGAGACCTTCTGCCCTAGCCGCACCATTCCCCGAGCGAGGCGAAGCACGGCGTCCCGGATGGCCGCGGGGATGTCCTCGACGACGTCTCGGTCCATCGCCGCCACCGAGCGCTGGAGGAAGAGCGCGCCTTGGCCGACGCCGCTCGCCGTCCATGCGAGCACCGCGTACGGTCGTCCGAGCGCGAGGAGCCATCCCGGTGGTGCGCTCGCCGAGCTCACGCGACGAGCCAGGAGCACACCCACTGCCGCCGCTGCGAGCGAGAGGACGACGGCGACGCCAGCGAGCCCGCGCGGCGGCGTGACCGCAGCGACGCCTGCGATCTTCTGCGCGAGCGGGACGACGTGGCCTCCGAAGATCGTCGTCCCTGCACCGAGCACCACGCCGGAGGCGAGCGCGACGACGGCGAGCACGATCACGACCACGCTCTGCACGCGCGAATGCCCCGGGTCGCGCACCGAAGCGCGAATGACTGCATCATACACGCGAAATGCAGCGAGCCTGGAGAGCGCGCATGCCGCGACCAGCGCGACGGCGACGGCACCAGCGAACAGGGTCCACGTCGAGCCGCCTTTCGCGACAGATCCCAGCGCCGCGACCGATGTGAGGATGTAACCGGGAGATGCGCCGGCTCCGGGTAGCAGGCCGACCATGCCGGCGCACGCCATCCCGAGCCAGCGCGCATCGCGGCGCGCCTCGATCCCGGCCATCGCGGCGCTCGTCGCGACGATGGACGTGCATGCGAGGACGAGCGCGGCGGACGCATCACCGAGCCCCGCCGCGGCGACGGCGACCGATGCCGTGGCTGCGAGGACGCCTCGGAGCGCTTTGTGTCCGTCGTCGACACAAGCGGCGCGCGCGCCGAGGACGACGGCGGAGCCGGCGCCGAGGAGCACGACGAGCGCTCCGTCCGCAGCGAGCGGGTCGACGAGCGGCGCGAGACGGATCGCGAGCCACGGCGCAGGCAGCGCTTCGAGGACGCTCCCGAGCGAAGACGGACCACGCCGGCTCGCGAGCGCATGGAGATGCGCGAGCGCTCCGCCGAGGACGAGCAAGAGCACGATCGCAGACGCGCGCAGCCCGTTGATCGTGCGTGCTGCGAGCGCCGAGCGCACGGTCGCGATGGTCCCGTTCGGCGCGAGCCGCGGGACGGCGAACTGGTCGTCGAGCGCGCGGAAGCTCGCGGTCGGCCCGTACGGCGTGAGGACGTGCGTGCGGCCGGCGACGAACGCGACACGCGGGACCACGACGTCCGCGGACGCCGCGCCGCCCTGGACGCGCAACGTGTGCACGCCGGGGTCGAGCGACATCGAGAACGGTGAGGTGATCGGCTCCTGAGGCAGGTCGGAGTCGTCGGACGAGACGAGCGCACCGGCATGCGTCGTCATCGCGAACGTCGCCTTCTCCGGCTCCTCGGACGGCGTGTTCGTCGTCACGAGGACGAAGCGCGGAGCGCCGTCCGGATCGTAGCCCTCGGGGCCGAAGGCGCCGCCGAGCGACCAGAAGAGGAACACGAGGCCGACCAGCACGGCCACGTTCCCGCCGAGCGCCGCGATGTTCGGCGCTGGATCCGCGCCGCGAGAGAGCCCCCATGCTCCGAGCGACAGCACTCCGAGGCCGACCAGCACAGGCGCGAAGCCATCGCCCACGCAGAGGAGCATGGCGCCGGTGACGACGAACCCCGTCCACGCGAGCTTCGCGGTCGCGCCCGGTCGCGACGACGTCATCGTCTGGACGACCGACGCGCAGCCGACGACGGCGACGACGATCGCGAAGGCCGCGCTTCGAGGATCGACCGCGAGATCGAACGCAAGGTCGAGCTGACCGAGCCGCGCGAGCTGCGCGATGTGCTGGACGAGGATCTCCCCGCGCGGAGCGAAAGCAAGCCGGCCGGCGAGGAGGATCGCGAGCGCGACGGTGGCGATCGCTCCGCCGAGCGCGATCGCCCCGCCGGGCCCCCTCTCCCCGTCGCGCGCGAGCGTCTGCGCTCCGGCCCTCGACGACGCGACGCCGGCAACGGCGAGCGCCCAGAGCAAGGGGATCCCGACGAGCCCGATGAGGATCAGGACCGGCTGGACGATCGCGAGCGGGCCGGCCGTCTCGAACATGGCGGCCTCAGGCGTTCCCTCGTACGGGGCGAGCTGGAGCGCGGCGCCACATTCCTGGCGCCCGATGATCGTCGCGACGGCTCACCAAGGCAAGCGGGCTCTGCCCGCATCGATCGTACGTCGGCGTCGATTTCCAGGCCGACCGTGCACGACCTCGAGCTCAGCTACGCGCCGAGCTCTCTCGTGCTTCAACGCTCGGCGGCGCGCCGGCCACGGCGGCGGAGCGATCCGGCGAGGGCGCAGAGCGCCGTCAACCAAGCCATCGTGCCGATCGTCGATGCCCGGCCCGAGGGCGTCATCGCGCACGTCGAGGCCGCCGACCCGTCGACCCATTTGCCGTCGCCGTTGCCGCCTCCACCCGGGCCGCCGCCTCCAGGGCCGTTGGACGCCCCGCCCGCGCCGCCGCTGCTCGTCGTCCCGCCGTCCGCGCCGTCGGGCCCGCCGCTGCTGCCGTCGTCTCCGCCGGGCGAGCTCTCGTCGAGGCCGAAGAACTTCGCCGCGTGATAGGTCGAGCAGATGCCGGCTTCGATGATGTACGAGCCGGACTTCCCGCACTTCGGGCCGTCGGACTTGCCCGGATCCATCGGCTTGCTCGAGGCCACCTCGGTGCCGTGGCCCTTGCCGGTGATCTGGAACGTCTCGACGAGCACCTTCCCGCTCGCGTCCTTGTACTGCTCGTGCGGGTAGCTCTCGACCTCGTCCTTCGCATCCGGCGTCTGGTCGATGCCGTGCACGTCGGTCCACTGCTTCACGAGCTCCGCTTGATTCTTCGAGCTCACGACCGCATCGGCTGTACCGTGCCAGATCTGCACGCGCGGCCACGGCCCGTTGTGGCCCGGAGCAGCGCCGCGCACGAGATCACCCCACGCCTTCGGCGAGCGCGAGAGATACGCGTTCGTTCCGCTGTAGTCCTTGAGGCAGCTCGAGGCCTCCGCCGTCGTCTTCTTGTCGGTCGCGCAGCCGTACGGAACGCCGGCGAAGATCGCTCCGGCTGAGAAGACGTCCGGCCACGTCGCGAGCATCAGCGCAGTCATCGCGCCTCCGGCGGAGAGGCCGGTGACGTACACGCGCTTGTCGTCGATCGAATGGTCGGCCTTCATCTTGTCGACCATCTCCTTGATCGACTCGTTCTCGCCGTGGCCGCGCTCGATCTCGTCGAGCTGCAGCGCCTCCGGAGAGAGGACGGACGCGTTCGGCGCCGACTTCCACCGGCCGCCCCAGTTGAAGCAGCCGGAGCTGTTGTTGCGAGCCGTGTTCTGCTCCGGGTAGACGACGTAGAAACCCCACTGCTCGGCGAGCGTGTTCCAGCCCGCGCTCTCGTACACGGCCGGGGTCTGCGTGCAGCCGTGCAGGACGACGACGAGCGGACGCGGTCCGGCCGGCGGAGCCGAGGGAACGAACTTCGACATCTTGAGCTGTGCCGGGTTCGTTCCGAACGAGGCGACGGCGACGAGCCCGGAAGAGACCTTCCCGATGCTCTCGCCCTTCGGCTCCGCCTCGTCCGTCGGCGCAGCGCAGGCGGCGACGGCGACAGGGAGCGACCACGCGAAACGGCCCAGGGCAGAGCGGCTCGACATTGGGGCGCCTGCACTGCAGCACCGGTGCCACGACGCATGGCACGGCCCAGACGGACATCACCGCGCCGGCGCCTCGACCATTCGACGACGCTTTCGCGTGTCTGTTCGTGCCCGGCCGCACGCCCGAAGCGCGCCCTGCGTCAGCGCCGACGCGGAGGAATCCGTCCGAGGCGCGACGCGCTCGACGCGCTTTCGCGCGATGTTCCTCGCGCTCAGAGAACTCAGAGGAAGGGACTCAGAGAAACGGGCTCGCGTGCGGCTCCGGACGTGAGAGCGCCGCTCGGACGCGCGCGGCCATGCGCACCGCGAAGAGCACGGCGACCGCGACCAGCGTGGCGCCGAAGGCGGTCTCGATCGCGACGCTCGGGACGACACGGCGCGACACCGCCACGAGCGCGGCCCCGAGGAGGAGGCCGGGCAGGAGCCGCTTGAGAACGAGCGATTGGACGTCGCGACCTTCGAAGCTCGACGCGAGCCGGCTCGCGCCGAGGAGGAGCGCAGTCACGCTCCACGTCTTTGCGAGATAGAGGAGAGCGGAGAGCAGGAGGAGGCCGTACGCGCGCGGCTCCGGCACGCCGGGGAGCTGCCAGCCTCCGAGGAACGTCGTCACGCCGAGCGCCGCAACGAGGAGAAGGCCTCCGCGTTCGAGCAACGCCGCGTGAGCCGGCCGTGTGCCGTCCCGCCCCCGCATACGGAGGACCGCCACGATCGCGCTCGCGTAGACGATCGCGAGCACCGCGCACGATGGATGTCGCGCAGCGGTCCATTGCCAGGGCGCCCCGCCCTGAACGCGGACGATCTCGGCGAGCTCGATCGCTCCGAGCTGACCGATCGCGAGCGCAATCGCCGCCGCCATCGCGATCACGGCGAGCGCGATCCTGGCGAGAGCCCCGAGCGACGTGAGCACGCCTCGCTCACCGGCAAGCCGCGACCAGACGAGCATCGTGCTGCCTGCCGCGAGGAGGACGACGCCGTCGACCTCTCGACCCACGACATACCTCGTCAACGCGAACGCGGCGATGACCGCGGAAGCGAGCGCCGAGAGCGCGGCCGAGCGGCCCGTTCCGGTCACGGCAACGAAGAGCCGCCCCGGCGTCTTCGCGCGCATGCGTGAGGCGATCCTCGTCTCGAAAGCCGCAAGCGACGGAGGCCCGGGGAGGAGGAGCAACAGGAGCACCGCGAGCGCGAACCCGACGATGATCAGCGCGGGCGCATACTCGCTCGGGATGCGCTCACCGGAGTATTCGATCAGCGACAGCGTCGTCGTCTCTTCCACCCCGGAGTCACCGCGACGGATCGTCATCTCGACGGCCCGCGCCGAAGCAGGCACGACGTCGCCGACGGAGAGGACATGGACACCGTCGGCGCTCACGAGCACGTCGCCGACCTGAATCCCCGATCGCTCCGCGAGCGATCCCGAGCGGACCTGCTCGACCGGAAGACCACGCGGCGAAGGCGCGCCCGGAACGATCCCGAGGAACGCGAGCACACGGCCGCCTTCGGCGATGCGCTCTTCGAGGACGCTCGCCCGTGCAGTGGCGGGCATCACGTCGAGCGTCGCACCGCGCAGCACGCCGACGAGCGGCGGCGCACCGGCGACGTTCGACTTGAACGCGACCTCGACGTCACCGCGGAAGGTCGCGTGCGCTGCCCGATCACCCGTCCCGCAGAACCGCGTCGCCAGGGCGTCGCGTACGACGATCTCCAGGCGATCCGGCGAGCTCACCGTACCCTCGAGATCGATGCTCACGCCGCGCGTGGGTGGCTCGCCGGGCCGAAACACCGTTCCTTCGAGCGTCACCCGCCCGGTGCGGCCTTGCGGGAACCCGGTGCCGTGCACCTCGAGCCGATCGCCAGGCTCGATCTCCCGCGGAGTGAGCTCGGTGACCTCCACGAGCGGCGGGGCGATTTGCCGCTCGCACCCCAGCGAGAGCAGGACAGCTGTGGCGCACCAGCACGCGAGGACGACGAGGCGGACGCTCGCTAGCGCGCGGACGAAGGGAGAGAGCACGAGACCTTCGTACATAGAGGACCGCCTCTGCCCGCGCGACTTTTCGGCGATCTCTTCGGAGATCTTGCCCCCTCGAGGCACGCACGGCCGCGTCCGCACCGCCTCGAGCGAACGGTCTGGCTCGTCCGGAGCGTGATCGTCGGTCAGGGCACGGCGGGTGCTAGCATCGCGTCCCGAGACAGCGGTGGAGACCACTTCGTCCAGCGCGTTGCGAGGAGTCTGAACGGATGTCGAAGGTGTATGCCGTGATCATGGCCGGTGGTGCGGGCACTCGATTCTGGCCCGCATCGCGCTCGCTGCGTCCGAAGCAGCTCTTGCCGCTCGCCGGCTCGGAGACCGAGACCCTCCTCGCTGCGACGGTCCGCCGGCTCGACCCGCTCGTGCCGGCCGAGCGCGTCGTCGTCGTCACGGGCGAGCACCTCGCCGAAGGGACCGCGCGCGCGGTGCCGAGCGTTCCGGCCGCGCAGATCCTCCGCGAGCCCGCGGCACGCAACACGGCTCCGTGCATCGCATGGGCGAACGCGACGATCGCTCGTCTCGATCCAGACGCCGTCGTGATGGTCCTTCCGAGCGATCACTTCATCGCCGACGAGGCCGCGTTCAAGAAGGTCCTCGCCGCCGCCGTCGAGAGCGCCGAGCGAGGACGCGTCACCACGGTCGGGATCGTGCCGACCCGTCCCGAGACGGGCTACGGCTACATCGAGGTCGGTGATCCTCTCGAAGGCGAAGCTCGCTCCGTGAAGCGCTTCGTCGAGAAGCCCGATCGGGCGCGCGCCGAGTCGTTCGTGCAGGCAGGACCTTCTCGCTACCTGTGGAACGCGGGGATGTTCTTCTTCCGCGTGCGCGACATGGCAGCGCTCCTCGAGCGCCACTTGCCGGGCGTCGCCGCGGGCGTGGCGCGGATGGGTCAGGACGCGGCTTCGGTCCGCGAGATCTTCCCGACGCTCGAGAGCATCTCGATCGATCACGGCGTGATGGAGAAGGCCGAGGACCTCGCCGTGGTCCCCGGCGACTTCGGGTGGAACGACGTCGGCAGCTGGCAATCCGCCTGGGAGCTCGCCGATCGTGACCCGAACGGGAACGCGGTCGGTCCCGACGACCTCGCCATCGACGCGAAGAACAACCTGGTGCGCTCGCTCGGCGCGAAGAAAAAGGCGATCGCGCTCGTCGGCGTGGACGACCTCGTCGTCGTCGAGACCGATGACGCCATTCTCGTCATCCCGCGCGATCGCGCGCAGGACGTGCGGCTCGTCGTCGACGCCTTGAAGAAGGCGGGCAAGACGACCCTTCTCTGAGCGGACTGACCGACGCCGACTGACGACGCGCCCTCGCCGCACTCGCAACGGACGCGCCGCGTGTCAGGCGTCGGAGCCGCTCGTTCCGCTCGTAGAGCCGGCGACGTTCTCGCCGAGGCGGCCGAGCAGCCGTTCCAGCGCCTCGACGTCGTCGGCGCTCAGCCCCGCACGGAGGTGCCTGTCGAACGCGACGGCCGCCGCGCGCAGCTCGAGAAAGAGCGCTTCGCCCTTCTTCGTGAGCTCGACGAGCCGGATCCGACGGTTCGTTGCGTCGCCACGGCGCGCCACGAGACCGTCGGCCTCCATCGCGTCGAGGTGGTGAGTGAGCGTGGCGCCCTGGATGCCGATGGCGTCGGCCAGCTCGCGCTGGTTCGCGATCTGGCGTGTCTTGAGCGACAGGAGGATGAGCCACACGGGCAGCGACCCGCCGGCGGCGGCGAGCGCCTCGTCGAAGGCACGGCTCGCCTCCTTGGCCACACGCGTGAGGAGTAGACCGATCGGCGTGTGGGGCGGACGCGACATGTGCGGCCGACGATACCACCAGCGATCGACGGGCGATCGTTTGACATCTAACGTTTAGGCATCTAACGATCTAGACATGACGAACGTTCCCTCCCCGACCACCTCACCGACCTCCACCCCCGCAGGAGCTGCGCGATGAGCGCGCCCGGACCGCTCGCCGGCAAGGTCGCACTCGTCGCAGGGGCGAGCCGCGGGATCGGCGCAGCCACCGCTCAGGCATTCGCACGCGCCGGCGCTTCCGTCGTCCTCGCGGCACGCGACGAGGCCGCGCTCGGCGAGGTCGCCCGCACGATCACCGGCCAGGGCGGCACCGCGCTCGCCGTGCGCGCCGATGTCGGCGACGCCGACTCGATGCAAGCGCTCGTGGAGCGCACGCTGCAGGCCTTCGGACGACTCGACGCCGCGTTCAACAACGCGACCGACGGCCCTCGCCCCACTCCGCTGGCGGACATCGAGCCCGAGGACTTCGACCGGGCCATTCGCACGAACGTGCGCGGGACCTTTCTCGGTATGAAATACGAGATCCAGGCGATGCTGCGCAGCGGCGGCGGCGCCATCGTGAACATGGCCTCCACCGCCGGCGTCCACGGCGTCGCGAACCTCGCGGGCTATGTGGCGGGCAAGGCAGCGATCATCGCCCTTACGAAGGTCGCTGCGCTCGACTACGCCGACCGGAACATCCGTGTGAACGTCGTCGCTCCCGGTCCCATCCTCACCCATCATCTCGAGGCGGCCGGTGAAGAGGCCCAGCGTCGAGCTGCGCTCGCAACCCCGATGGGCCGCGTCGGCCGCGTCGACGAGGTCGCTGCGGCCGTCGTCTGGCTCTGCTCGAACGAGGCGAGCTTCGTCACCGGAACGACGCTCCCGCTCGACGGCGGGCAGCTCGCAGGGACGAAGCCGGCGCAGATGTACAGGCCGGGAAAGCCGTGGACTGCCGAGCCAGGCCCGGACACGCCGCCGCGTCCGTGAAGCCGTGCTAGGAACGGCCGATGGCGATCCAGTGGTATCCCGGCCACATGACGAAAGCTCGGCGGCTCCTCGCCGAGACGATGCCGCTGAAAGACGTGATCATCGAGGTGCTCGACGCGCGCATGCCGCGCTCGAGCGAGAACCCCGTCGTCACCGAGCTCCGCCGGCACAAGCCCGTCATCAAGGTGCTCAGCAAGAGCGACCTCGCCGACCCGGAGATCACGAAGGCGTGGATCCGCTTCTTCGAGGAAGAGGTTCATCCGAGCCCCGGCGACGGCTTGCCGCCGGGCAAGGTCGCCGCGATCGCGCTCACGACAGACCGACCGGGCGAGGCGAAGACCAAGATCCCGGAGCTGTGCAAGCGACTCGCGCTGAATCCGAAAGGACCCGGCAAGACGCCGCGCGCGATGATCGTCGGGATCCCGAACGTCGGGAAGTCGACGCTCATCAACACGCTCATGGACCGAAAGGTCGCGAAGGTCGGCGATGAGCCCGCCGTCACGCGCGGCCAGCAGACGGTCACGCTGAAGAGCGGCATGACGATCTCCGACAATCCGGGGATCATGTGGCCGAAGATCGAGGACGAGGATTCGTCGCTGCGGCTCGCGTTCGGCGGAGCGATCCCGGACTCGGCGATCGACTACGAGACGGTCGGCCTCTGGGGCGCGAAGTACCTCCTCGCGCACTACCCGCAGCTGCTCGTCGCTCGGTACAAGCTGAAGTCGCTTCCCGAGAAGCCCATCGCGCTGCTCGAAGAGATCGGCAAGCGGCGCGGCGGTCTCCGTGCCGGGGGCATCGTGGACATGCACAAGGCGGCCGACGCGCTGATCCACGACTTCCGTCAGGGCGCCATCGGGAGGATCAGCCTCGAGTCGCCGCCGCCTTCCCTGTGAACCCTGGTTCCGATCGGCTGGGCCGCGCGTGTGGCGCTCGGTGATGCCGATTGCACCGAGGCTCCGCGTCTCGAACGTCCTTCCGCGCGGCGGAGCACGCGGGGACACGAGCGATCGCCGAGCTGTCGAGCTGGCCCGTCCGCTGCTCCTCTGCCGCTCACGACGCTCGAACAGGAGGCAACCGATGTCGAAGACTGCGCTATTGGGATCGCTCGCGGCTGCGCTGCTCGTCAGCGGGTGTGCGATGTCGGGACCGTCACTGCTGCCCGGCTTCTGGGTGATGCTCGATTCGCCGGACGACGATCAGCAAGACCAAGCGGCCGCCGGCGACGACACCGAAGCGAAGACGACCAAGTCCGACGACGGCGATGATGCCGACAAGGACTCGGCAAAAGCGCCGGCTTCGAAGAGCGAGCAGGCGAAGTAGCGCACGCGTGCGCCGCACGTCGCGCGGAAGACCCGCGCGACTGCGGTGACGCGCTTCACCAGCCCATCAGCGTCTTCAAGTGCTGGACGAGCTTCGCAGCCATCTTGTGCTGCGTGGTGACGCTCGGATGGGAGTCACATCCGTAGCCGTCCCCCGGGCTCTGTTCATCGAGATCGACGAGCGTGATCTTCGAGTCGCCGGCCGAGGCGCGAGCAGCGATCGCCGCTTCGATGTACGCGCGGTGTTCTGGGCGGCTCTCACCGGTCAGGAGCGGCGAGGTCGTCGCGACGATGCGGGCATTCGGATGTCGGGCACGCAAGTCGGCGAGGAGCTTCGTGTAGGTCGCCTCGAAGCCGGATCCGGGATCTCCTTTTCCGCCTCCGAAGTCGTTCGTCCCGAGGTTCACGACGACCACGTCGGGATGAAACGCCTCGTGATCCCAGGTGCTCGTCGCGTCGTCGGCGAGCGCGCGGTCGTATCGGGCTGGCATCGTGTCCGAGGTCGAGCCGTCGTAGTTGCGCAGCACCCCGATGCCCGATACGGCAGTGACCATCCGGAGAGCTCCGAGCTCTTTGGCGGCGAGCGCGCCCCACGCGAGCTGCTCGGACTCCGTGTCCGGCGAGAACCCGCAGCTCGCGTCGGCCCCGAGGACGCCATAGCCGCACGTGATCGAGTCGCCGAGGAGCTCGATGCGTCGACCCGTCGGGGCGGGTGATGGGACGAGCGTGCCCACGAACCCGAAGAGCTGGGTAACCCCGGTGGAGGTCTCCGTTCGCTTCGTGAGGACCAGCTCGTGGGGTCCCGGTCCGAGCCCCGTGGCGAGGTCATAGGTCTTCTTGCTGCCGGCGACGACGAGCTGCTTCGGGGGACCGCCGTCGATCCGGACGTCGTAGTGGCTGATGCCTTTGTCAGCCAACTGGGCCTTCAGCCCGCTTCCCGAGAAGCGCGCGCGGATCTCGATCCCGGGCCATCCGAGTCGCGGCCCCGCCGGGTCGCGTGCGTCGAATCGCCCGATGATGTGGAACGGCCCGGAGGTGACTTTCTCGTCGCTCCCATCCGTGCTCCGCCCGGACCCGCCCGTCGACCTGGCAGCATTCGCGAAGGCCACTTGGTCGAACCGAGCCGATCCGTCCGCGCGTGGCGATCGTGCGTTGCCGCCAGGAGCAGGGCTGCGGGTGCTGTCGCTCGAGCATCCGAACGCCCAGGCGAGCGTGACCGCGCAGACGATCGCCGCCGTCGAAGCGTAGAGGCCTGTTTTTGCAGAGTGCACGTTGCTCGAGCCAGCAATCCGCGCGCCGTGGTGCTGACTCGAGCGGCCGCTGACTCGGACGTCGCCGCGTTTCTGATGCCGATCACATCTCCCGCACGCAAGCGTTCGCTCAGCGACGCGCCGCGCGCGGAGCAACGAGCGCCTCTACCCCGCGTACCTCGCTTACCTCGCTGCGCGGCTTCGTTCGGCGAGCGTCGCGACGCCGCGTTCGACCGAGCTTGCTGCCGCATGCCAGCCCTGCACGATCGTCGTGGTCGCGGCGACCGCATAGGGCTGCACGCGTGGGTGCTCCGCGAGCGGGCTGCGAACGATCGCGAGCGCCGCGGTCGCCAGCACGATCATCGCGTCGAGCGCCCAGGCCCATCGCCGAGAGCGCGGCGGCGGCGCCTCCGACCACGGGACGGCGCTGCCCGGCGGGATCGGCGCGAGCAGCATGATGGCGCCGGCGGACGGCGGTGGCGGAGGAAGCGCCATCGGCGGCTCGATGTCCGGGAACGTCTTCAGCCGCTCGTGCGCGATCTGGGGTACCGCGAGCTCCGGCTCACGTTTCGTGAACGAGAGATCCGCCGGATCGATCGGCGCGCACGCGCCCGATGCGGGAAGGACCACCGGCAGCGCGCCGAGCATCCTCGCGATCTCCGCGATGGCCGCGTCCGCGGGATCTTCGCCCGGCCCGTGTCCCCGCATGCGTCGAAGCTCAGCACGTGGCATGCCGTCCACTCCGAGCGAAAGCTTGCAGGTGCCGTCTGCGAAGGCCTTTCGTCCACGCGGGCCGCGAGCTGCGGGATCGCCGAGAGGCCAGGTGCCCGCCCCCCACGACGGAGGCGCGCGCCTCCAGCTGGGGTCGGGCGAGCGCTACAGGTTGTGACCAAGCCGACAGCGTGACCGAGCAAATGCTATTCGTGATTGTCGATGACGGAGCTTCGGAGTTCGACTCGATACAACCTGTTCCTCCGTGAGAGGCCCGCCCGTACCGCGCAGTCGGCGCGTCGGGTGCTCCTCGTCCATGGCAACGTCGCTTCGAGCGTGTTCTTCGAGCCGCTCATGCAGGCCGCGCCCGGGCACTGGCACCTCGTCGCGCCCGACCTGCGCGGCTATGGCGATACGCAGCCGCGCCCGATCGACGCGACGCGCGGCCTGCGCGATTTCAGCGACGACATCGCGGAGCTTTGTCGGTCGATGGGATGGACGAGCGACGTTCATCTGCTCGGCTGGAGCATCGGCGGCGGGGTCGTGATGCAGCTCGCGATCGATCATCCCGAGCTGGTCGCGAGCCTCACGCTCGTGGCGCCAGTCCCGCCGCGTGGGTTCGGCGGGAACCACGGGCCCGAGGGAACCCCAAACGCGTCGGACTTCGCGGGCTCGGGCGGAGGTGTCGTCTCGCCCGCGTTCGTCGAGGCGATCCGGACGAAAGACCGCGGCGACAGCACGCAATCGCCGCGAACGATCCTGCGCCAGTTCTTCTTCGATCCGGACAACTACACGCCTCCGGCGGACCACGAAGAGGCGTGGGTCGATGCGGTCATCGCAACGCGCGTCGGAGACGACTACTACCCGGGTGACTCCGTCCCGAGCACGACGTGGCCGCTCGTTGCTCCGGGGACGCGAGGCGTGACGAACGCGTTCTCCCCGAAGTATCTCGACCTTCGACCCTTCGCCGAGATGCCGAAGAAGCCCCCCGTGCTGTGGGTGCGTGGCGAGAAGGACCGGATCGTCTCCGACGCCAGCTTCTTCGACTTCGCGCTCCTCGGGAAGCTCGGCGTCGTCCCAGGGTGGCCTGGCGAGGACATCGTGCCTCCGCAGCCGATGATCGCTCAGACACGCATGCTGCTCGATCGGTACAAGAGCCGTGGCGGCAGCGTGACCGAGGTCGCTCTACCGAACGTCGGGCACTCGCCGTTCCTCGAGGCGCCCGCGAAGTTCCTCGAAGCCTTCGTCCATTTCGTCGAGTGATCGCACGCGCGCATGGCTCCCAGCGAAGCTCGGGACGACGAGCTCGCCGGTCCACCGCGCGCCGACGCAACCGCGAAGCGCCAGGGCGTTCAGCCCTGGAGGAGCTGCTTCGCGATGACCATGCGCTGCACCTCGCTCGTGCCTTCGCCGATCTCGCAGATCTTCGCGTCGCGGAGGTGGCGCTCGATGTGGAACTCGCGCGTGTACCCGTAGCCACCGTGGATCTGCAGGGCCTTGTTGCACGCGCGTGATGCGGCCTCGCTCGCGAACAGCTTCGCCATCGAGGCCTCCCTCGTGAACGGTCGTCCCTGGTCCGCGAGCCACGCCGCGCGGAAGGTGAGCAGCTGAGCGGCGTCGAGCTCCGTCTTCATGTCCGCGAGCATCCACTGCACAGCCTGGAAGTCGCCGATGGGCTTGTTGAACTGCTTGCGGTCCTTCGCATAGCTGACCGCCATCTCGAGCGCGCCGTAGCCGAGGCCGAGGGCCATGGCGGCGATCGAGATGCGTCCGCGATCGAGGATCTTCATCGTGTCGGTGAAGCCGTGGTCGATCTCGCCGAGGCGCTGCTCGTCGCCGACGACGACGTTTTCGAGCGTGAGCTCCACGGTGTCGCTCGAACGGCAGCCGAGCTTCTCGAGGTGCTTCGAAGCCGAGAAGCCCTTCGTGCCGTGCTCGACGATGAAAGCGGTGATGCCTTTCTGCTTCGCGACATCCGGGTTCGTCCGCGCAAGGACGACGCAGAACCCGCCGACGCTGCCCTGCGTGATGAACATCTTCGTCCCGTTCAGGACCCAGCTGTCGCCCTCGCGCCGCGCGGTCGTGCGGAGGCCGGCGCTGTCACTGCCGCTCCCGGGCTCCGTGAGCGCCCAGGCGGCGAGCCATTCGCCCTTCGCCGCCTTGGGCAGGTACTTCTTCTTTTGCGCCTCGTTGCCGAACGCGAGGATGTGCCCGGTGCCGAGCCCGTTGTGCGAGGCCACCGTGAGCGCGAGCGAGCCGTCCGCGCGAGCGATCTCCTCGACGCAGATGGCGTAGCTCACCATGTCCATGCCGGAGCCCTCGTACTCCTCCGGGATCCGGATCCCGAGGAGGCCGAGCTCCGCGAGCCGAGGCACGATCTCCTTCGGAAAGCGCTCTTCTTCGTCCCACGTGCGTGCGTGAGGAAGGACCTCCGTGCGCGCGAACTCACGGACGGTCTTTCGGAGGAGCTCGTGGTGCTCGGCGAGCGTGAAATCCATGGGATGCCACGGTTCTAGGTGCCGAGCGCTCGGCCCGTCAATGACCGAGAGCCGAGCCGCAGGATCACCGCACGTTGATGCAAGCCGAGCTTCCCGCCGGGAGGCCCGGGACGGACTTGCAGTGATATCGCGTCGGGCATCGATCGCCCGAGCCGCACGGACGCGAGCAGTACTGGCGGCTGCCTTCGCCGCCGCTCTGCGCTTCCGTGATGCAGATCCCGGCAGCGCAATCGTTGCCGGTGACGCACGGCCCTCCGATGTCGCTCGGAGGCTTCTGCTTCGTGCCTCGCTTCGCCGGCTTCACGGATGATGCGGATCCTGCGTCGGCCTTTTCCTCGGCTTCGATCTCGGCGACGCGAGCGAACGCTTCCTCCATCAGCCACGCGTAGGTGTCGACTCGCGTGTAGACGTTGTGCACGCCGGCCCCCTCGCATTGCGGCCCGCCGCGGGACACGACGCCGAGGATCTCTCCCGTGTCCTCGTCGAGCGCCGGACCGCCGGAGTCGCCCTGGCACGTCGCCTCTCCGACGGTGAACTCGGCCGACGAGACCGACAGGACGCGTACGTGCTCCCGCAGCAGCTTGGTCCCGGCGGGGTCGTCGTCACCGGGCCTTCCATAGCCAACGGCGCGCAGGTGATCGCCGACGGCAGGCCCGCGCGATCGGAGCGGCAATGGCTTGGCCGTGACGACAGGCTCGTCGAGAACGATGACCGCGATGTCCGCGTCACACAGCGTGACGCCGTTTGGCGCGATCACCGCGACGCCGCGCGCGACCTTTCTCGCCGAGGCCACGTCTTCGCCGACCAAGATCGAGAGGTCGTCCGGATCCCGGTCGTCGAAGACCTGAACGCCAGTCGGCGGGCAGCTCAATCGCGATGCCGTCCTGCTCGTGCAATGCCGCGCCGTGAGGACGAGCCTCGGTGAGATGAGCGCGCCCGAGCAGAGCCCCTCACCGGCGATGTCGACCGCGACGACGGCCGGATCACGACCGTGGTTCGGCACGCCGGACACGATCTCGACGCGGTCGGCCGACGGCGAGAGCGGCCCCGCATCCCCTTCCCGAGCTGCGCCGCCTGCCGCCGCACGATCGTGCTCGACTCGACGGTCGGGAGCAGGCGAGCACGCAAACGATACCGACGCCATCGCGGCGAACGCTGGGACAAGAAGACGACGCAACATGAGCACCTCCTGTTCGAGCGCGCATGAGCGACCTTCGTGCCGGGATGCCTCCCGTGAAATCGTTCGGGTTCTCTCGGCGACCACCTGGCCCGGGCCAGATCGGGCCAGGCCCAGGGCCAGCGATCAGGCCAGAGCGACGTAGATGTTCTGGACGTCGTCGTCCTCGTCGAGCGCTTCGAGGAACGCCTCGACCTCGCCACGCTTCGCATCATCGAGCGTGACGGGGTTCTTCGCCTTCCAGATCAGCTGCGCGGACGTAACGTTCCACTTGCGATCGGTAAGCGCCTTGCTCACCACATCGAGATCCGTCGTCTCGGTGAAGAACCGGGTCGCGCCCTCGTCGCCCGGCTCGACGTCCTGAGCTCCACATTCGATGGCAGCCTCTTCCGGATCTTCGCCCGACGCCGGCGGCGTCGCCTCGATCTGGCCGACACGATTGAAATCCCACGACACCGAGCCGGACGCCCCGAGCTGTCCCTTCCGGAAAAGGACGCGGACGTTCGCCGACGTGCGGTTGCGGTTGTCCGTGAGGCACTCGACGATGACGGGCACCTGGTGCGGAGCGAAACCCTCGTACGTGACGACCTCGTACTGGACCGCCTCGTCGAGCAGCCCGGCGCCCTTCTTGATCGCGCGCTCGAGCGTGTCCTTCGTCATGGACGCCTTCTTGGCGGCTTCGACGGCCATGCGGAGGCGCGGGTTCATCGAGGGGTCGGCGCCACTCCGGGCCGCGACCATGATCTCCTTCGCGAGCTTCGTGAACACGCGGCCTTTCGCAGCCGCCGAGGCCTCACGCCCCTTCTGCTTCCATTGAGCGCCCATGCCTGCCGCATAGCGCAACCGGCACAGGAGCGGGGAGAAATGCTGCAGAAGGGCTAGCGATCGTGCACGGTCGAGGCGACCCCGAGCGTGGATGAGGAGAGCCGAGCTGGTACGCTCCCCGGCCATGCACGTCGTCGTCACCGGAGCGTCCAGCGGCATCGGAGAGGCCATCGCCCGCGAGTACTTCGCGCGAGGAGCACGCGTCACGCTCGTCGCCCGGAGGAAAGAGCATCTCGATCGGATCGCTTCGGCCGGGACGGAACGGTCTCACGTCGTGTGCGCGGACCTCGCCGATGCCGGGGCGGCCTGGACGTGGATCGACGAGGCGGAGAAGGCGCTCGGCCCCATCGACATCCTCGTCAACAATGCGGGCGTTCAGATCGTGAAGCACGTCTCGGAGACGGACTGGGCAGACGCCGAGCGGCTCCTCCGCCTCGATCTCCACGTCCCGCTCCGACTGACGGCGCTCGTCCTGAAGCGCATGATTCCCCGGCAAACAGGGACGATCGTCGACATCGCGTCGATGGCGGCGCTCGCTCCCACGCCTGGCATGTACTTCTACAACGCAGCGAAGGGCGGGCTTGCGGCGGCTTCCGAAGGGCTGCGTGCCGAGGTGAAGCCGCATGGCATCCACGTGGTCACGGTCTATCCGGGCCCCGTCACGAGTGAGCTCGAGGCCGCCGGACGCGCCGCGTTCGAGGACCGCGCGACCACGCGCAACGTCCCGACGGGAACGCCCGAGGTGCTCGCACGTCTCGTCGCGGACGCGGTCGCGAAGAAGAAGCCACGCGTCGTCTACCCGCGCATGTACGGCTTCGCGCGGCACTTCCCGAACGCGACGCGCTGGGCGCTCGATACGCTCACCCCGCCGCTCAAGCGCCGCGCCTGAATCCGCAGCGAGCTCATTCTCACGCGTCGTCGCGCGAGAAGTGCGGGACCGCAACGGCAAGCGCGATCACGGCGTAGAGCGCGACGATCACGAGGTCCAGCCAGATGGGGACGACGAAGCTGCCCCAGGTCACCATCGGAGCGAGCGCCGCTTGGCCCGAGGCGTCGAGGACCGCGTGGCGAAGCGGCGCGACGACGTACGAGAGCGGATCGAACCGCGTGATCACGGACAGCCATGACGGGAGGCCGTTCAGCGGGTAGAGCGCTCCCGACGCGAAGAACATCGGGAGCAAGAGCATCTGCATCAGCGCCATGAACGCCTGGATGCTCCGCACCCGGGTCGCGAGGGCGACGCCGAAAGCGGAGATCGCAAAGCAGATGAGCAGCAGCTCGAGGAAGAGCGTCACGACGAGCTCGACCGACATCGGCACGCCACCGAGAGCGCCGATGACGAGCATCATGAGCCCCTGGAACGTCCCCACGGTCGTTCCGCCGAGACACTTGCCAAGCAGGATCGAGCTGCGCCGGACCGGGGCCACCATCATCTCGCGCATGAACCCGAGCTCGCGATCCCACACGAGCGAACCTGCGGAGAAGAAGCAGGTGAAGAGGATCGCCATGCAGAGAACGCCCGGGAACAAGAACGTCCGGAACGGAACGCCGCTCGTGACGGGCACCATGGCGGAGATGCCCGTCCCCATCACGAACAAGTAGAGGACGGGCTGGACGATCCCGGCGATGAGCCGCGGGCGATCTTTGACGAATCGCAAGATCTCGCGGTGCCATACGACCTTGATCGCGCGGAGGTCGCTCGTGAGCCCGCGGCGGGGCACGTGCAAATGCTCGTCGAGCGGCAGCGGCTCCTCCGGCTCGTCTCGTTCCGCGAGCGCCGACACGTTATCTCCTCATCTCCTCGCTCGCAGGTTCTCGGCCGCGGAGGCCTCGGCGTCGCGCATCGTCGTTCCGGTGTACGAGAGGAACACGTCGTCGAGCGTCGGGCGCGCCACGCTCACCGACATGATCGGGACCGGCAGCTCGGCGAAGAGGCGCGGGAGAAACTGCTCTCCCGAAGCGACACCGAACGTCACCGCGCCTTCGTGGATGCTCGCTTCGACGTCGAGCTTCTCTCTCAAGGCGACGATCGCCGCAGCATCATTGGCTGTCCGGATCTGCACGCGGTCTTTCCCGACGGACGCCTTGAGCTTCGCGGGCGGCCCCTCCGCGACGATCCTCCCCGAATCCATGATCGCGATCCGGTCGCAGTGCTCCGCCTCGTCCATGTAGTGCGTCGTCAAGAAGATGGTGATCGCGTGACGCTGCTGGAGCTCGCGGATGTAGCCCCAGATGCTGCTCCGCGTCTGGGGATCGAGACCGATCGTCGGCTCGTCGAGGAACAGGACGTTCGGGGCGTGCACGAGGCCACGCGCGATCTCGAGCCGGCGCTTCATGCCGCCCGAGAACGTCGCCACCGTACTGTCCTTTCGATCCCACAACCCCACCATTCGCATCACCTGCTCGATGCGCCTTGGAAGGACGTCGGAAGGGACCCCATAGAGCTCGCCGTGGAAGACGAGGTTCCGATGCGCGGTCAGGTAGTCGTCCAGCGTCGTGTCCTGGAAGACGAGTCCGATGTTGCGGCGGACGGCATCACGCTCACGGACGACGTCGTGCCCCGCGACCGCTGCCGTACCGGCGGTCGGCGAAGCGAGCGTGCAGAGGATCTTGATCGTCGTCGACTTCCCCGCTCCGTTCGGCCCGAGGAATCCGAAGACCTCGCCACGCGCGACCTCGAAGTCGATGCCGCGAACGGCTTGCACGTCTCCGTATCGCTTCTCGAGACCGCGAACGACGACAGCCCTTCGGTCTGCTGGGCTACTGGACACGCCGCGATACTAACATCGCGCCGCGCGCAGCATCCGAGCTCGAGAGCTCATGCGCGCAGCGCTGACGCACTGCTTTCACGACGCGGAAGCCCGCGCCCTGGAGCGACGAGCTCCGCCAAAGGATCGCGCCGTTCATCCGGCACACGGGCGATCAGCCCTGAGGGCCTGACGATCAGGCGCGGGCGACGATGTTCGTCTTCACCCAGTCGATGATCGACTCGAGCGTGGTGCCCGGGGTGAAGACGCCCTTCACGCCGGCGTTCCTGAGGCGGTCGAGATCGCCCTCCGGGATGATGCCGCCGCCGAACACGATGATGTCGGTCGCTCCCTTCGCGGAGAGCGCGTCGATCACGGCGGGGAACAGGGTGTTGTGCGCGCCGCTCATGATCGAGAGGCCGACGCCGTCGACGTCCTCCTGTACGGCCGCGTTCGCGATCATCTCCGGCGTCTGGTGGAGACCGGTGTAGATGACCTCGAAGCCCGCATCGCGGAGCGCGCGAGCGACGACCTTGGCGCCGCGATCGTGGCCATCGAGGCCCGGCTTGGCGACGAGGATGCGGACCTTTCGGGCGGAAGCTGCTGCTTCGGACATGCTCATCGCCTTATCGTCCGCCGCGGGCCACGTGTCAAATCAGCCAGCCGACGATCGGCCGTGGCCTGTACGGTCGTGCAGCGCCCCCCGCCGCCGGAACGCGCGTCAGCGTTTCTTCCGCGAACGGACGGCAGCGGCGACCTGACTGGGCGGCGGCGCGCTCCGGACGAGCGTGGTCGCGCAGCGTGCAGTGCGCTCTCTGTCGCCGTCCGTGTAGACGGGACGCTCGACCCAGCACGGATCGTCGAAGAGATCGACCGGTCCCATCGGGTCATCCGAGAGGCGCGAGAGGATCGCGGCGTCCTTGTCCGGGTCGAGCAGGCGCGTCGCGATCTTCGGGACCGGCACCGTCCTGTCGTCGGCGTGCTCGTTGTCCGTCCAGACGAGGTGGAAGCTCCAATCGAGCTTCGGCGTGTCTCGGAAGTCGAAGGCGAGGTCCGCAAGGACGCCGAGGCGCGTCCATCCGTTGACGCAGACGAGGCGGCGGTTCTCGCGCAGGACCGGGAACATCGGCGGCTTCCAGGACTCGCCCTGGTTCGACACGAGATTGCCGACCGAGGCGAAGATCGGAGTGGAGCGTCCGTCTTTCGTCCGGTGGACGACGACCGGCGAGGCGATGTGCGGGTGATGGATGACGACGGCGTCGGCTCCCGATTCTGCCGCCTGCCGCGCCATCGCCATCACCGTGGGCGTCTGCGGGACGTATTCGACGCCGCCGTGGATGATCGCGACCGTCGCATCGCAGGTCTCTCGCGCGCGGCGGAGCGAGGCGGCCACCTTCTGCCTGCCCGCAGCGTTCTCGGTCGCGACCGCGAGACGCACCGTCCGCGCGCAGCCTCCCGGCGCGTTCACGAGCGTCGTCCACGCAACGGCGCAGACGCGTTTGCCGTCGCGTTCGACGAGCGTGCGCGGCTGCCACGGGTCACCGTTCGAGTCGCCGCCGATCGCCGTCAGCCCGCTCTTTTCCGCGGTCTCGAGCGTCGTCTCGACGCCCTGGTAATCGAGGTCGCAAGCGTGATTGTTCGCGACGGTGACGGCGCTGATCCCGGCGAGCGGCAACGCCTCGAGCCATGCGGGCGGAGCGGCGTACGCGAGCCGGAAGGCCTTCTTGTCGAGCTCGCCGGTCGCTGACTCGTAGTTGGCGACGACCGCGTCCGCCTGTCCGAAGATCGAAGCGAGCGGCGCCAGCGCGGACAAGATGGCGCTCGGCGCCGCGAGGCTCGGCCTGTGCGGGATGAGATCGCCACCGACGAGCACGCGGAGCGGCTCGTCCGGCGGCGGAGACGGTGGAGGACCGAACGGCTCGACGACGATCGCCAGCGGCTCGGGATCGGGAGCTGGCGCGTGCGCCCCACCGGTCGCTTCGCGTTCGGAAAGACGCGCGCAACCGACGGCAAGGACGGCGAGCAACGCCAGCGGGAGCCGGGGCATGTGAGCAAATATCCCACCCTACCCATCGTTCGGCCCAATTTCCGGCTGCGTCTCGAACGTTGGCCCGCCTACGCCGCCTTCGCGTGACTCGGGCGAGCGGTCGCGCGCTGGAACCACGCATGGAGGCTCGACCAGCGGTCGATCGCAAAGCCGACGAACGTCATCCAGCGAACGAAGCTCGCGAGGTGGACGTCGACGAGCGAGAACCTCTCTCCCACGAGGAACGTCTTCCCTGCGAGCTCCGCGTCGAGGATCCCGAGGAGCCTCTCGGCCTCCGCGCGCGCGAGCTCGCCGGCCTTGGCGTTCTTGCGCTCGGCGGGGATGGGGTCGCAGGTGTTGTCGAGGAAGCGGCCCACCGCGCCGGCGAGAGACACGTTCGTCCAGACCAGCCACTTGATCGCCTCGGCGCGCTCGAGACCGGGCGCCGGGAACAGACCGCGCTCGACGCCGAAGGTCTCGCCGAGATGGATCACGATCGCGGCCGACTCGAAGATCGGCACCCCGTCGTGGACGACGAGCGGCACCTTTCCGTTCGGATTGAGCGCGAGATACCCGGGCTTCTGCGTATCGCCGGCCCTGAGATCGATGTCGACGCGCTCGTACGGGATCCCGAGCTCCTCGAGGGCCCAGTGCACGGTGACCGCAGTCGACATCGGCGCGTAGTAGAAGACGAGGCTCATGGTGGTTTCTCCTTCGCGTCGCTCGGAGCGACGTGGGAGAGAACCTAAGGCACGCGCGTGACAGGTTATTGTCAGGATACGTCTGCGCCGCGGTCGTTCACTTCTTCTTCTCGCGCAAGTCGAGCGTGCGCTCGCGCGAAGTGGATTTCAAACCGACCTGTTCCGGTGTCACCGGCTGACCGTCGCGGCGGACGCCCATCACCGCGTACGACGGCGAGGCGCGATCGATCGACCACGCGTGGCCATCGAGCGTGAAGCCGAGCGCGGCGCCGTTCGGCGCGAGGCGGATCGCCGAGAGCGTCGTGAGCCCTGCGCCCGCTTTCGCGGCTACGTCGAGCTTCGGGCCTTGCCCCTTCGGGTCCTTCTCCTCCGACGGCGCCACCAGCGCGCCGATGGCGTCCGAGAGGATCGCCGCGGTCTGCGGGCGCGATTCGAGGAGTCGCGCGAACGACAGATCGATCGCGCGAGGAGCATCGACGAGGAGCGCGTGGATCGCCGCGCCGATCACGTGCTCGACGCTCGGAGCGCGCGGACGACCGAGGAGCCGGCCGGGATCTCCCGACGCCGCGGCCGCGTCGCGTTCTGCCAGCAGACGGAGCTCGCTGCGGCCGTCGAGCGCGCGCTTCGCCGCGACGACCGCGAGCTCGTGCGCGATCGCGCTCGTCGTCGCGTCGTACGTCGCCGGCGGAGTCTCGTCGACGAACGGGTACGGGGCCGCTCCTGGCGCGACGTGCACGACGAGCCCGCGTGCGCGGAGCGGCGCGCCGCGGACCTCGCCGACGTAGACGAGCGCAACGTCCGTCCAGGCACCGGGCAAGCGCGCCAGGATCTGGCGCACGCGTTCGAGCTTGGCGTCTTCGATCTTTCCGGCGTCGGCGAAGAGGACGCCCCATTCGGTCAGCATGGCGCGTCGCGCACCCGTGATCCCCAGTCGATCGGCCGCATCGACTCGGCGCGTGAGACCGTCCGGCAACATGTCGATGAGCGCGACCTGCGCCTGCGCGCGCAGCCGGCCGATCGTGTCGGCGACCGCGCCGTCGCCCTCGAGCCATCGGGCCTGCCGATGCAGGTGCTCGCGAAGAGCCTTGGAGCACTCCTCGTACGTCGCCGCAGGGATCCCGGCGCTTCCGTCGTGCGCCGTGCTCGTCGGCTTGCCCGCATTCGCGATCGTCGCGTCGAGCCATCCATAGATCGAGACGAGCTCCGCGATGGCGTTCGGCTCGTGATCGAGGCCGCCGACGTAGCGCTGGTAGATCGCGTCGGCACGCGCGAGGAGCGCCCTCACTTCTGCGAGGACGACGATCGGGCGCGACGCGGCCGAGGCTCCGCCGAAGGCGAGCTCCTTCAGGAAGATGCCGCGTTGGTCGGTGAATGCGACGGGCGCGACCGCATCGGTGAGCGCGCTGATCGATTCCTCCGGCGTGAGATCGGTCCGCGCGACGAGCGAACGAACCTTGTGAGCGTTCTCCGCGCGAGCGGCGGCGACGAAGTCTTTGATCTGACCTTTTTCGCTCGACGTCAGTGCAGCGTTCGCGACGTTCGCGCCGAAGAAGATCGCGGCCCCGAGGAGAGCAGCTCCGAGTCTCATCCGAAGAAGGTAGCTGCGTCCATCGCGGTCGCGTTGGTGGATCGGCGCCTCCTCGGAGGGGTCTCGTTCGCTCGTTCGGCCCCCGCCAACACGTGCCCGAATTCCATCAGCACTGTACGACACGAGCGCCATTGCGCACACATCTGCGCATATTGCGCTAACTCACTGGAAGGTCTTGGTATTGCAGCCATCGGGCACATGCTTGGTCGCCCTCGCGGTGCAGCCCTCTCGATCCTCTCCACCCTCGTCCTCGTGCAGCTCGCGGCGTGCGCCGGCGAGGAAGCGACGGCGATCCCCGTGCCGTCATCGTCGGACGACAACGAAGTCGTCATCACCCCGAGCGCGCCTGCGCACCCCCCCGACGAGAGCGAGCCGGAGGAGCCGCAGGCAACGCCGCCGCCCGAGCCGGAGCTCGAGGTGCACTCGCTCGCGAACCTCGGCGACAGCATCTCGCAAGGCTTCGATGCCGACGACGCGAGCCCGATCAACATCAACGCCGTCATCGACAACCCGAGCTCGTTCTTCCACGACAACCCTGCGCTGAGCTGGGTGCAGGGCACGGACACGCGCGTCGCTTCGGTCGCGAGCCACTATCGGTCGCTCGATCCGAAGCTCGTCGTCACGCCGCTCTCGCGCTCCGGAGCCGAGCTGGTCGGGAAAAACAGCGGTCTGCCGAACCTCGAAAAACAGGCGCGCAGCATCGCGACGAAGAACATCGCGCCGGAGCTCGTCTACGTGCTCCTCGGCGGCAACGACGTCTGCAACCGACAGCGGTCGACGACGAACGACGCGACGTCGACGATGTACAGCGTCGACGATTGGCGCGCCGCCGCGGTCCGCGGGCTCACGGCCCTGTCCGAGGTGCTGCCCGCCGGTGCCACCGTCCGCTTCGTGAGCATGCCTCGCGTCGATCTCCTCTATGACTCGCTCGGGAGCACGAACGTGCCCGCCGTCTACGACACGCCGGCCGGCATCGTGAAGGGCGAGACGACGTGCAAGAACCTCTGGACCGTGACCGCCGCCAACAACCGTCCCGGGATCTGCAAGATCGTCACGACCGAGACGTCGGCCGCGAAGCGTAAGGCTATCGGCGATCGGATCGACGCCTACAACGCGGCTCTCGCCGAGGAGGTCCGGAGGTTCGACACGGATGCGAAGCTGAACCCGAAGAAGATCTCCTTCCAGTCGGACTGGCATGGCTCACTCGACAGCGGCGGCGTGAAGAACGAGTCCGGAGGCACGTTCGTCTTCGAGCCGAAGCACGTCAGCAAGCTCGATTGTTTCCATCCCAGCATCGCGGGGCAGAAGGAGCTCGCGTCGCTGGTGCTGACGAAAGCGCGGTGGAAGCCATGATGGGCGAGAGTCCCTGGTAGTCGGCGCGCACTACCATCCGCGACGGCCGGCGTGCTTCAGCGTGGAGGGAGCTCCAGGACGACGTCCCAGACTGCGTCGCCGCGGAGGATGCGGCCGGTCAGCTTCGTCGCTCCCGATGCCAGCGCCTTCATCGCGGCGTCGACCATCGCGTCGATCGTCTGGGTTCGCACGCCGCCGATCGAGATCACGATGTCGCCGTCCTGGAGGCCCGAGCGATACCGGCTGACTCCGTGGATGCGTGCGCCGAGCGGCTTCCCGTCGGTCCCCTTCGCGTTCCTCGCGCCCACGTCCTTCTTCTCGATCGCCTTCGCGACGGCGCTCGCCGCGACGACGATCGTCCCCTTCGGCGCGGCATCGACAGATGGAGGCGCGGGCGCGGGCGCGGCTCCGGCATCGGCGCCCTGCGCGAGAGGGCCGTGCACATGGGCAGCCGCCGAACGACGCGCAAAGCGACGGCGTCCGTCACCTCCGAGCTCGTCGCCACGCGCCTCGCCAGGAGCGGGGGGATCACCAGGCT